>JAZSPS010000003.1:0-119383 GCA_045537595.1 Eubacteriales bacterium | reverse complement strand
CAATCCGCCCCCCATTCAACACAGATCATTTCGCATATTCCGCAAATCATGGAATGGATCAAATTCGGGAAAACAAAACAAAAAGTAGTCGCACTCATCGCAGCAACACTCAAAGCCTTGTTCCCCGTTGCCAAGACAAATGGTAGGCTTTCCGGGCGTAAGTTCTACGCCGGTAATATCTATTACCTTTCTTGGAATATCATGGTTCATATATACCCCCTATCAGCATAAAAAAGTGCGCTCCAAAAGGAACGCACCGAAAAAATGCTTCCCCTTAGTTTGTTGTCACACAAATGCTCTCCCAACGAAGGTATGAGGAAAAGGAGAAAACACTTTTTACCAAAAGTATTTTCCCTTCGTTGGTTAAAACATATGCAATTTGTGTGACGAGTATATTTTACCACGTTTCTGCCGATTTGTCAATAAGGCTTGAGAATTTGACCAAAATATGATTGCTTTGGTGTCTTTAATCAAGCCGGTTGTTATCATGCAAAGCCGACAGAGAACGGAATGTGTGATGCTATTAGCGAAGAATTTGAGAAACCCACTAAGCGTAAGCTTTCAATTCACGTAACCGCAAGGTCGCAATTCATTGCGTGTTCTCCGTTCAGGATAACACGCATTAGGTGCGTACTCTTTTTTTCATATTTTTTATGTATAAATTATATTGGAGGTCTTTGTGTAATTTGTAGAATTATAGAATTTCATAGAAAAAACCTTGATTTATTCGGGGAGGTGTTGTATAATAACTGTGTATGCTTATATGATGCGAGTCCGCAAAAGGGCGGAGTCGGGAACGGAGAATAAAACGGAATGAAAAGAGTTTCAAAGCACAACTATTATTTGGATATCGCTCAGACGGTGGCGGAGCGCAGTACCTGTCTGCGCAAAATGTATGGTGCTATTATCGTAAATAATGATGTGATCATTTCTACAGGATATAATGGAGCGCCCAGAGGAAGAAAAAATTGCTGTGATTTGCAGTACTGCATGCGTGATAAGCTGAACATTCCGAGAGGAGAACGGTATGAGCTTTGCCGCTCGATCCATTCCGAGGCAAACGCCATTATCGCGGCATCCCGTGAAAGCATGCTGGACGCTACTCTTTACATGGTTTGCGTGGACCCTGCCGATGGCTCGGTGGTCAGCGGCATGAACAGCTGCATGATGTGTAAGAGAATGATCATCAACGCGGGAATATCCACGGTGGTGATTCGTGACACAAAGGATGATTTTCGGATCATATCGGTAAAGGATTGGATCGAAAATGACGACTCCTTGAGTGGGGTCTTTGGCTATTGATCAAAAGGAGATATGAAAATCAATGAGAATTTCTCAAAAAAAGATAAAAAGAATTAAGAAAATCGGAATTTGCGCGGTAGCGGCGCTTTTGTGTATCTGTTCCGTTCTGCTGTCCTCCTGCGCGAAGGGATATCGCTTTGGCGCGGATGAGCAGGGACGAACGGTGAATAAAAAAACAGGTACCGCGTACAATGTGGCACCGGCGTGCTATCAGCCGATTGCGGTGACGGAAGAGCTCTACGGAAGCGGTGACGAAAATACCTATTACGCTCTGGCAGGGGTCGATCCCGCCCAATGGCTTTATGGGGAGCTTGGTGTTCTTCTCTATGCGGACGGCGTAACACTGCCCACCTTGGAGCAAATGAATATTGGCGAGATCGAAATGAAGGAAAATGATATTACGCTTTCCGATCGGATCATGGATGCGTCCGTAATCGGGGAGATCATCTCTCAATATACGAGCGGGGAAAATTTGACCTATCTTGGAGGACAGGCAGCTGTCAATATCGTGCTTCGTCTGTTGGATCGGGAGCGCGGGATCTGCTATGAAATAAATTATCTGGTGTATGAGCCGGAGGATGAGACCGAAAATGGAGTCGGCGGAGAACAGGGTGTAACAAAGAACGCGTTTTTTTACTGCCGTTCGGAAAAACGATTTGTGGCGGTGAGCGAAAGCTTGCGCGCCTATATGGAAAGCTATCATGCGGCATGAGATGCATGAGATATATGAGATAGAAGCATGCCAAATGACAGCCGAGCATCTTTCGGATGTGGCAAATTTGGAGAGAAGCTGCTTTTCCGAGCCGTGGTCGGAAAAAAGCCTTGCGCTTTTGACGGGGACAGGCGGATTCGGCGTGGTTTTGCTTTGGAATAAACAGGTTGTCGCCTACGGAGGCATGACAACCGTATTGGACGAGGGTACGGTGACCAATATTGCCGTACATCCCGAATTCCGCGGAAGAGGCTTGGGTCGGCGAGTGGTTCGTTTTTTGCTGTCAGAGGCGGAAGAGCGAGGCGTGGAAAACGTTTTTTTGGAGGTTCGGGAATCGAATCAAATTGCCCGAAGCTTGTATTGCGGCGAAGGCTTTGAGATGTGCGGAACACGAAAAAATTTTTACCGTTTTCCCACCGAATCGGCGGTACAGATGGTGTATAGACGTTCCAAAGAAGGAATGAGGAGATCCTAAAAAATACCGACGGAATTTTACTCGGCATACATGGTGGGAAAACAAAACAGGAAGGAATACAACATGATCGTTTTGGGAATAGAAAGCTCTTGTGACGAGACATCGGCAGCCGTGGTTCGGATGGAGAAGGGAACTCGTGAAATCCTTTCCAATATGGTAGCGTCACAAATTGAAACACATAGATTGTACGGCGGCGTTGTCCCCGAAATTGCCAGCCGCGCGCATATAGAGGCGATCAGCGCTATTACACGTCAGGCGTTGGAGAAGGCAGGGGTGACGATGAGCGATGTGGAGTGTATCGCGGTTACGTCTCATCCGGGACTGATCGGCGCCTTGCTGGTAGGTGTAAATTTCGCGAAATCGTTGGCGTACGCATACAACATTCCCTTGGTTCCTGTCAATCATGTCAAAGCGCACGTCGCGGCGGCATATTCCGAATATCCGGATCTGGAGCCGCCCTTTCTGGCATTGGTTGTATCGGGAGGACATACCTCCTTTTACCGTGTAGAGTCCTATACCGGCTTTTTTGAGATCGGTTCTAGCAGAGATGACGCGGCGGGAGAAGCCTTCGATAAGATCGGGCGGGTGATCGGAATGCCTTATCCCGGAGGCGCGGCGATGGATCGCTTGGCGTATGAGGGAGATCCTTTGGCAATCAAATTGCCGTCTCCGGCGTTGCTTGGGGATAATCTTGATTTTTCCTTCAGCGGCTTGAAAACGGCGGCGTTGAATTATATTAACACGGAAAGACAAAAGGGCACAGAACCCAACGCGGCAGACCTGACGGCATCCTATACTAAGGTAATCGTGGACGCGATTGTGAAAAAGACAGAGATGGCTTTGAGGCAAACGGGAGCGAAGCGGCTGGTCTTGGCGGGAGGAGTTGCGGCAAACACCCATATACGCGGCGCTCTGGAAGCTTTGTGCGAAGGACTTGGCGTAAGCTTCTGCAAGCCGTCTATGGCTCTTTGCTCGGACAATGCGGCTATGGTTGCGACAGCAGGATATTTTGAATATTTGGACGGAAATTTTGCCGATACGTCTTTAAATGCGTCTGCGTGCGATGATTAGATTACGAATAAAACACTTAGGAAGGCATGATTCAATATGGAGAATATGAAAAATGAAAATAAAATAGATAAAAATGATCAGGAGGATTCTCTTGAGTTGCTTCGGACACAGATCGACGGAAGAGAGAGCTTTCGTCCCGAGGTCTCGTCTGCGGTAATCAAACGTCTGCCCCGATACTTTCGGTATCTGCGAGAGCTGATCCGTATGGGAAAAACCCGTGTCAGCTCCTCTGAGCTTTCTAAAATGATGAATGTGACCGCCTCTCAGATCCGTCAGGACCTGAATTGCTTCGGCGGATTTGGACAACAGGGATACGGATACAATGTAAATTATCTTTATACCAAGATCTGCGAAATTTTAGGCGTTGGATTTGGATTCCGCGCGGCGGTGATCGGCGCGGGAAATCTGGGAAGCGCCCTTGTGCGCAGTCCCATGTTTGAAAAAAGAGGCGTGGATGTGGTTGCCATGTTTGATATTTCTTCCTCGATCGTAGGAAAAAAGATCGGCGAAATACGGGTCTATCACATGGATGAGATGGAAAAAATCTTACATGATTTTGGAGTGGATATTGTAATTTTGACGCTTCCGAAGGAGCATGCCGTTCAGATCTCCGAGCGATTGGTAAACTCGGGAATCCATGGAATCTGGAATTTTACCGGTAAGGAGCTGGCATTGGGAAATTGCGGTATTGTGGTGGAAAATGTTCACATCGGAGACTCTTTGATGACGCTGTGCTATGAGATTGCCCAGAGCATGGACAAAAACAGCGGTAAACAATAAAAGCGCAGGGGCGAAGCATGGGAAAACGTGTAAGGATTGTCTGGCGGGACGCGAAAAACGTGTCAGACGAACAGATAGGAAAATTGTTAAGAAACGCGGATGAAAATGATCTGCGGATCATGTTGGCGGCAATGATGGTAGCGGACCGAGAGGAAGGAATTGTGTCGGTATCGGAGCTTTCTGAGCTGCTGGGGATGGAAAAGAGTGAGATCGATGCTTCGATGAAGTTTTGGCGAGGCGCGGACATGCTTGAGACGGTAAGCGTTTCCTCAAAAAATGAAAGATCCGAGAAAAAAGCCAAGGAGCTGTCCGATAAAGCGGCAAATGACAGAAACGAACCGTCGGACGCGGAGAAATCGGCGAAGCAAAAGGGAACAGAAAAAAGAAGCGCCCACCGCAACGGCGTTCTGGAGCGAAGCGGCGCGGTGGGAAATTATAGCTCGTCAGAGCTGGCGGATCTTATGGAAAAACGAAAGATCTCCGCTCAGTTTATTGATGAGGCACAGCGTATTATGGGAAAGGTGTTTCGCACCTACGACACAAGCATTTTGGTAGGGATCGTGGATCAGCTTGGCTTCGAGGAGGAAGCGGTTCTGGCGGTTTTGGCATACACGGTGCGCCGCGGAAAGAAAACACTGCGGTACGCGGAGCAGGTGTCGATGGCATTGTACGATGACGGCATTACCGAGACCGCACAGATCATGGAGCGTATAAGCAGAATTGAACGCTCGGGAGAGGTAATTGCCGAGATACGCGCTCTCTTCGGTGCGGCGGGACGGGAGATGACTGCCACGGAAAAAAGGCTGTTTACCGTGTGGACCGAAAAATTTGCCTATGATATAGATGTAATTCGGTTGGCGTATGATATTACTGTGGATTCTATTCAAAAGCCTGTGCCCAAATATACAAACAGTATTTTGGAAAAATGGTATTCCGAGGGCTTGCGGACAGCGGAGGACGTGAATCGGTACATAGAAGAAAAGAATTCAGAAAAGAGGTCAGAAAAGACCGCGGACAGGTCAGATGCCGCGAGCGTGACAAAAAGCTATGACGTGGAGGATTTCTTTGAGGCGGCGCTTCAGCGAAGCTATGAGGATCTGAAGTGATGTCGAAAGCAGCAAACCATAAAGAACTATAAAGAAATGATAAGGAAAGGGAAGGGAGCATGAGCTATAATAAAGAGGACTATATCCGAATTAAAGCGGAGTTCTCACGAAAGTACCTTTACGCGCAAGAGCAGGCACGGAAGCGATGCGGAGAATTATATGAAAAAATTCCCGAGGTAAGACAGATCGATGGAATCCTGTCCCGGACGGGAATGGAAATCATGGCGGCGATCACAAGCGGAGAAAAGGATACGGAGCGGCAGGTAGCGAATATCCGTCAACGAAATGAGGAGCTGTTGAACGTACGTAAGGAGCTGTTGATCGCATACGGATATGACGAGGATTATTCGGATATTCGATATTCCTGTGAGAAATGCGGAGACACGGGCTTCGTGGATACGAAAATGTGCGAGTGTATGAAGCGAGCTTTGGTTGAGGCGGGATATGAATCATCGGGACTGGGTGCTCTGATCCGTACCCAATCCTTTGAAAACTTTTCTCTGGAATATTACCGCGCGGGAGGCGCGAATTTTGAGGCAATGAGGATGGCGGCAGAGGGCTTGCGGCGATTTGCCGAGCAGTTTGATGCCCATACCTATCGAAATTATTTATTGATCGGCGGAACAGGATTGGGAAAGACCCACCTCTCTACCTCTGTCGCCAAACGGGTGATAGAACGGGGCTTTGACGTTCTGTATGTAACCTCTGTCGGTCTGTTTAAGGATTTCAACGCCAAGCAGTTCGATAAAGGCATGGGAATGAAAAATGATACGGATCGGTATTTTGAGGCGGAGCTTTTGATCATTGATGATCTGGGAACCGAGGTCAGCAATCAATTTACGCTGTCCTGCCTGTACGATCTGCTGAACGTGCGGATCAATAACCATCGCAGTACCTTTATCAACACAAATTTAACCTTCCGTGAATTGGAAGGAAGATATAGCGAGAGAATTACCAGCCGTCTTTTGGGCGAATACCATCCCATTCTCTTTTCGGGAACCGATATACGCCAGCAAAAGATCCGCAAGGGGTAAGGACCGCTGGGGATTGAAAAAAAGCGGAAAACAAAGAAATAGAGGATCGCCATTTCTATTCGAAAGGAATAGAATCGGCGATCCTTTATAATTCTGTCCCGACCCGATATATGACGCTATGTATACGCCGTGAAAAATACGGAATAATAAAAATATCAAATTTAAATGCGTTGGGGTGAACGATGAGATCTGTATGGCAAGAAGAAAATCTTCCTGTATTTCCAAGCTTTCAGGGGGATCTGAAAACCGATGTTCTGATTATTGGCGGAGGGATCAGCGGACTTTTGTGTGCGTATCTTTTAAAGCAAAAAGGAATACCCTATGTGCTGGTGGAAAAAAATAAAATCTGCGGCGGAACGACAGGACATACAACAGCAAAATTGACGGAACAGCACGGCTTGATTTATCATAAGCTCCAAAAGCAATGGGGAGTGGAACACGCTCGCGGATATTTTGAGGCAAACCGACAGGCACTTGAGACCTATGCCGAGCTTTGCCGAAGGATGGATTGTGACTATGAGGAAAAAGACAATTATGTATACTCAACCAACCGACCGCAAAGGCTGGAGGCGGAAATGAAGGCGTTGGAGAGGCTTGGATGCGAAGCAAAATTTTTTGAATCTGTTCCGTTGCCCATCAAAACCGTAGGGGCGGTGTGCTTTCCAAAGCAAGCGCAATTTCATCCTCTTAAGTTTCTGTCAGCCATCAGTAGGGACTTAGCGATATATGAAGATACGTGTGTACGAGAGCTGAGAGAAAATTGCGCTTTGACCGATGGGGGAAGGATCTGTGCCGAGCATATTGTCGTGGCAACACATTTTCCCTTTATCAATACACACGGAAGCTATTTTCTAAAGCTGTATCAGCATCGCTCCTATGTACTCGCGCTAAAGGGAGGAGAGAACGTAAATGGGATGTATGTGGACGAGGACCGACGCGGACTTTCCTTTCGGAATTATAACGATTATCTGCTTTTAGGCGGAGGAGGACACCGAACAGGTAAGAAAGGAGGAGGTTACGAGGAGCTGCGAAGCTTCGCGACGGAGTTTTATCCCCGCGCTGAGGAAGAATACGCTTGGGCGGCACAGGATTGTATCAGCCTTGATGAGATGCCCTATATCGGGCAGTATTCAAAACACACTCACCATTTGTATGTCGCGAGCGGATTTAATAAATGGGGAATGAGCGGTGCCATGGTCGCAGCCCGGCTTCTGTGCGATCGGATCCGCGGAAACAAAAATGAATTTGAAAAAATTTTTTCTCCGTCACGAAGCATCATGCGAACACAGCTTTGGATCAACGGCGGTGAATCGGTTCGCAATCTGCTGAGCCTGTCACAAAAAAGATGTCCCCATATGGGATGCGCGTTGAAATGGAACAGCGCGGAACACACATGGGATTGCCCCTGTCACGGCTCACGCTTTACGAAAGAAGGAAAAATTTTGGATAATCCGGCGAATAAAGAGCTGAAAAAGGAATGAGCGTTACTCAAAAAAAGAAACCGTAGGGGAAAAGCGGATACGCTGATCTCTACGGTTTGTGTGTTATATTTCAATTAAATTCTTGGGACTTTTTGTAAAATTGCGAACGCTTCCATTGTGGTCAATGGCGATCATATCCTCAATTCGGCAGCCATACCGCCCTTCCAGATAGATCCCCGGCTCAACTGTGACCACATTGCCTCTTTTCAAAATAAGGGAGGGATCGGCTTTCGGGGAAAGACTGGGAGCCTCATGGATAAACATACCCACACCGTGACCGAGACTGTGCCCAAAGCAATGTCCGTAGCCCGCGTCACGAATGACACTTCTTGCCCTTTCATCCGCGTCACGACAGGAAATGCCCTCACAAATAAAATCCAAAGCGGCACGCTGAGCCGAAAGGACGGTATGATAGATCCGCTTCATTTCCTCGTCCGCGCGTCCAATTACCACGGTACGTGTCATGTCCGAACAATATCCGTCATAAAGAGCGCCGAAATCCATGGTCAAAAAACCTTTTCTCAGCTTAACATTGGAAGGAACGCCGTGGGGAAGAGAGGATGCGGCGCCTGAAACCGCAATGGTTTGAAAGGAAACCCCCTCCGCTCCCTTTCGACGCATGAAAAATTCCAGCTCCAACGCCACGTCGATTTCGGTCACAGCGGGAGAAAGATAGCCTAAAATATGGGAAAAGGCAAGATCGGCAAGCTCCTGTGCCATAGCAATTTTCTCCAGCTCCTCGGGCGTTTTTTCCATGCGTAAGGCTTTTAAAATTTCAGAGGCTCCGGAGCAAAGCGTGCTGTCCGAAAAAGCCTCGGAAAATCTTTTGTAATCGGCACAGGAGAGACAGGCATCCTCCATGGCGATTCGCTTGAGCCTTTTTTCGGAGATCAGTTCCTTTAAGCCGTCCAGCATAGATCCCTCGGGGCGCAGAACCGTAAAATCCTTGACCGCCGCTTTGGAGGCTTCTATATAGCGAAAATCTGTCAGTAAAAAGCCCTCTGTGGGGGTGACAAGAAGATAACCGTCCGAGAAGGGAAATCCCGAAAGATAGCGCTGATTTAATTCGGAGGAGATAATGGCACCGTCGGCTTCCAGTGTTACCAGGGCGGCTTGCAGACGTTTCAGATGTGTCATAGCGCCTCTCCTTTCGCGGCTTGCCACATTTTTTTCATGCTTAAAGCGTCCTCTGCCATGGTTCCGGCGGATTCGCAAATAATTCTCGGTGCCACGCCTTCACGGACAATCGCCTCGGCTAAGGGCTCAAAATCCGGACCGAACTGCGTGTCGGAAAAGGTGAGGTGTTTTTTTTCTCCTGCCTTAGTGTATTCAATTTTTGAAAAATGACAGTGAAGATTGTAAGCGTAGCCATCACCAAGAGTATTGGCTATGGTGTCAAATACCGCGCGATATCGGTCGCAATCTGAGAAATATCCTCCTAAATTTCGAGCGTTTAAATGACCGAAATCCACGACGGGGTGATAGAGAGGGGATATCTTACATAAGCGCAAAACCTCCTCCAGTGTTCCTAACTGGTTGATTTTTCCCATGGTCTCCAGACCCATTCGGATCTCTGTTTGTCCGTTTATCTCCAAATTTCGTGTTAAGGTGTCGGCGGCAAGCGCCATGGCATCCTCACGGGAGATTTTCGCGGCACTTCCCGTATGGATGACAATGGTGTCGGCTTTTAATAAGGAAGCGGCATGAAGGGAGCGGGAGATATAGTCAATGCTTTTCAGCCTTTTCTCCTCTTCTACCCCCGAGAGGGATATAAAATAGGGGGTGTGAAGAGACATAAGGATTCCATGCTCCTTGGCGGCATCCCCGATTTTTTTCAGTGTGGCATCTCCCGCGGTCAATCCGTTTCCCGCTTGATATTCGTATGCGTCCAAGCCCCTTTTCGCAAGCCACAAGGGAGCTTGAAGGGTTGACTTAAAGCCCTCGTCATAAAATGATTCGCTGTTTCCTCCGGGACCGAAGGTGGGGGTTGTATGTCTTTTCATAATTGATTTTCGCTATCCTTTCCATGAGCTTTTTGTATGTTTCTATGATAACGGCGAATGTAAGGCTTTTCCAGTAATCGCTTAAATCGGAAAAACAGAGTGGTTTTATCCTTAATGGGGGGGACGATAATGGATGGCATATCCAAGCGGTGAACGGCTAAGGTATCGGTCAAAAGCTGATCGCCAAGCCCCGCGGTGTTCTCAACAGTGCTTCCCATTTCCCGCATAGCGGCAAGAAGAGCGCGGCTTTGGGGTTTTCCGCTGTCAGCGTAAGCGGGAAGACCCAAGGAGCGGTTGAACAGCTCCACACGGGGCGGGTGATTGTTTGAGATCAGTGCCGCGCGGATCCCGTTTTTTTGCAAGTCGTTAAACCAATTGCGGATCCTGTCATCGGGCTCGGGCTGCTCATAAGGCGCAAGGGTGTTGTCAATGTCGATGAGCAGGGCTTGAATTCCGAGACTGCTTAAAAATTCGGGTGTAACATCTTCAAAGGTGTTGAAAATATAGTCGGGTGTCAATAAATAGGAAAGGGAATGATGTTTATTTTTCATGATAGAATCCTCTGCGAAAACGAATATGAATCGATATTATTTTACCATAAAATCAGCGGTTAAGCAAGAGATAAAAAAATAAATAAAATTTTTAAAATTTTTTTAAAGAAACACTTGACAAACGAAAATCTTTATGGTATTATATTAAGGCAGTTTTCCGAAAGATAATATGCGAGTGTAGTTCAATGGTAGAATCCCAGCCTTCCAAGCTGGTCGCGTGGGTTCGATTCCCATCACTCGCTCCAAAAGTAAATGGCGCATTGAATGCGCCATTTATGCAGTAAGTGCCTTTAGCTCAGCCGGATAGAGCAACTGCCTTCTAAGCAGTAGGTCAGGGGTTCGAATCCCTTAAGGCACGCCATATGGTGGGATTGGCGCAGTTGGTTAGCGCGTCAGGTTGTGGCCCTGAAGGCCGTGGGTTCGAATCCCATATCTCACCCCAGAAAAAAGCACACATTTGTCGATTGACAGGTGTGTGTTTTTTTTGCATAAAATATAGTCGGTGATTGACTTTTATACATTATTATGTTATAATAATATATGTTTTTATCATAGAATTATGAATTGTGAAAAGGAATTTACTATGTTAATTTTAGAAAAAGTCATATCTGCGGTCAATAATGCGCTGTATAGCTATATTTTGATCATCATATTGGTGCTGGGCGGCTTGTATTTTACCGTCCGTACACGTTTCGCGCAGTTCCGTTTGTTTGGGGAACAGCTGAGAGCGGTTACCGAAAAACCAAAAGACGGAAAAGGAGTTTCTTCCTTTCAGGCACTCATGGTCTCCACCGCATCTCGCGTGGGAACGGGAAATATTATCGGCGTGTCTACCGCGCTTTGCATCGGCGGCTTCGGATCAGTTTTCTGGATGTGGGTGATCGCCCTGCTGGGTGCCGCTTCGGCAATGATTGAGAGCACCTTGGCGCAGATCTATAAAAAACGGGGAGAGGACGGCAGCAGCTACGGCGGACCGGCTCATTATATCGAAGCGGCGTTTCATTGCCGCCCTTTGGCGATTGTTTTTACCGTGCTTTTGATATTGACCTACGGTCTTGGCTTTAATATGCTGGCATCCTATAACCTCCAGTCAACCTTTTCCGCATACAGCTTCTATCATCCTACGTATACACCTTGGATCATAGGGCTGATCTTGGCGGTATTGGTATGCTATTGCTTATTGGGCGGAGGGAAGCGTGTCCTCAAGATCACAGGTGTACTGGTGCCCGTGATGGGACTTGCTTATGTGCTGGTGGCTTTGATTATTATTGCTTTGAATATTACAACATTGCCCTCGGTTTTGGGTCGGATCTTTGCGGAGGCGTTTGATCTGCGCGCGATTTTTGGAGGCTTCAGCGGATCATGCGTAATGTACGGAATCAAGCGCGGTCTGTTCAGCAATGAAGCCGGTGTGGGCTCTGCTCCCAACGCGTCCGCCTCGGCGGAGGTCAAGCATCCTGTTAAGCAGGGCTTGGTGCAGGTGCTTTCGGTTTTCATTGACACTATTCTGGTATGCTCCGCTACGGCGTTTATGTGTATGTGCTCGGGAGTAGAGCCGTCGGAGGAGCTTTCGGGCGCGCTGTATATCCAAACAGCGCTTTCACAGACCTTAGGGGATTTTGGCCCTCTCTTTATTACAATTGCTATGCTGTTGTTCGCTTTTACGACCCTGCTCGGAAACCTTTACTATGTAGACCGAGGTCTGATTTACATTATGGGACGAGTTCCCGGTAAGGCATTTTTCCGTTGCTATTACGTGATCGCCTCCTTAATCATTTTGCTTGGTGCCGGACTGAGTGCCGATCTGCTTTGGAATATCGCTGACGTGACCATGGGCGCCATGACCTTGATCAATTTGCCTGTGATCCTGATCTTAAGTAAATACGCGGTCCGCGCTCTTAAGGATTATGATAAACAAAGAAAAGAGGGAAAGGAACCGGAATTTCACGCGAAGGACATCGGATTGCCTCACAAAACCGATTATTGGCAATAAGGCCATAGGAGCAAGGATCGATATCAGCGTTTGGATGGCATATGCAGGAGGTAAGACGTGAAAGAAAGACATTTGAATATTCCCATCTTTATCCCTCACATGGGATGCCCTAACGCTTGCGTGTTTTGCAACCAGCGGTCAATATCGGGAACACAATGCTTTGACGCGTCAACGGTGGAGAGAGAGATTGAGAAGGCACTGACTACCGTAAGAGAGGGGGATACCTGTGAGATCGCCTTTTTCGGCGGGTCCTTTACGGGGATTGACCGTGCTTTAATGGTTGACCTGCTAGAGCGGGCACAGAAATATATCGACCGAGGACAGGTTTCCCATATTCGCCTGTCTACCCGTCCCGACTATATCAATCCCGAGGTTTTAACGATCCTTGGTCGGTATGGCGTGAAAACAGTGGAATTAGGATTGCAAAGCATGGATGACCGTGTTCTTCTTGCCTCGGGTCGGGGACATGACAGCCGTTGCGCTTTGCGCGCCTGTCAATTGGTTCGGGAATATGGCTTTGAATTGGTGGGTCAGATGATGATCGGTCTGCCCCTGTCCGATTTGGGAAGCGAGATCATGACGGCGAAACAGATCTGTGACGCGGGAGCCCAAGGGGCTCGGGTGTATCCTACCGTGGTGTTCCGCGATACCGAGCTTGCCCGAATGACAGAAAAGGGAAGTTACCTTCCTTTAAGCACAGAGGATGCTGTCCAACGTACCGCTTCGGTGCTGGAGATATTTGAGCAAAGAGGAGTCCCCTGTATCCGCGTGGGGCTTTGCGCGTCGGAAAGCCTTTCGGATGAGCGAGAGGTCTTGGGCGGCGCCAATGAAAGCGCTATGGGAGAGCTGGCAATGAATGAGGTGTATTTCCGAAGGATCTGCGGGGAGATTGAACGGAGAGGCTTTTTCGGGGGAAGCCTGACGATGATGGTGTCAGAGGGCTCGATTTCCAAAGCGGTGGGACAGAAACGAAAAAACGCCGTGAGAATATGCGAAAAATACGGCTTTCAAAGAGTAAAAGTTCTTGAAAATCATGAAATAATGGGTTATAATATAATATTAGAGCATCAGCCAAAGACTATGGCAGATGCGCAAAAATGAAGGGAGAAACGCTGTGTATCTGAAATCGTTGGAATTGCAAGGCTTCAAGTCCTTTCCCGATAAGACCAAACTGACCTTTGAAGGGGGAGCGACGGTAATCGTGGGACCGAACGGAAGCGGAAAATCCAATATATCCGATGCCATGAGATGGGTTTTGGGAGAGGTGTCTGCCAAAAGCATCCGCGGTGGAAAGATGGAGGATATTATTTTTGGCGGAGCTGATAGCCGCAGACCTATGGGATACGCGGAGGTATCGGTCACCTTTGATAATACCGATATGTTTGGACGGCTGGATTGTCCGTATGATGAGGTAACGGTAACCCGCCGTTATTACCGATCGGGGGAAAGTGAATACTACATAAATCGCCGCGCGGTAAGACTTCGCGATATTTATGAGCTGTTTATGAATACCGGAGTGGGACGTGACGGATATTCGATCATCGGTCAGGGTAAGATCGCGGAGATCATTTCCCGCAAAAGCGATGAGAGAAGAAGCCTGTTTGAGGATGCCTCGGGTATTGCGAAGTACCGTCATAAGAAAAGTGAGACCGAGAGACGCTTGGCATCTGTCGAGGATAATATGACACGGATCAATGACGTGTTCGCCGAGGTAACGGCACAGGTGGGACCGCTGGAAAAAGAGGCGGAGAAGGCGAAAAAGGCAATTGAGCTTTTGGATACGAAAAAAAGAGTGGATGTTCAGCTTTGGCTTTATGATACCGAGAAGCTTCGGGGGGATATTGCGAAATGCGAGGAGAGCTTCCGCAACGCGGAATTCGATTTGCAAAACGCGGAGGATTCCATAAAGGCCTTAGAGGTTCAAAATGATAAGCTTTTCGAGATTTCTCAATTCAATCAGACCGAATCGGAAAATCTGTTGCTGCAGATCCGTCAGCAGACCGAGATCAACCATACCTTGGATAGCGAATACCGCATCAATGAGACCAATATTTTGCATACGAAGGAAATGATCGCGGCGGCAGAGGGAGAAAAGGAATCTGCCAATAAGTCCATCGCGGCGGAAGAGGCGGCAGACGTGAAGCGCTCCGAGAGGATCGCCGAGCTTCATAAGGCTTTGGAGGAAAAAGAGACAGAACATGCCTCGGCAAGCGAAGAACAGCAAAAGGCATCAGAGAAGGCACGGGAGCTTGATTTTAAGATCGATCAGGCGCTCGGCGATGTCCGTACGCTGGAATCCGAGCTGGCAAGCGTGAGCGCGAGAATTTCTTTTATTGAAAATTCCCGTACAACGGATACCGACAAAAACACAGCCATGCTTCAGGAGATCGAGACGTATGAAAAGCGCTCGGAGGAATTGCGGGAGCAGTGCGAACGGGTTGGAAAAACCGTGGAGGAATATGCCAAGGCTACCGACGAGGCGGCGGCGGAATCGGCACGCCTGTCGGCAGAGCTTGCCGATCTGTATCAGGTTCGCCACGAGGATAATGAAAGCCTGACGGCATTGCGGCTCCGTCGGGATTCCGCTCAGCAAAGAATCGATACCTTCAAAACAATGGAACAGCAGTTTGAGGGATATTCGGGAAGCGTTCGGTTTGTAATGAAAAAATATGCCGAGGGAGCGATCACAGACCGATATGGCGCCCCTTGCGGCAAAATTTACGGTCCTCTTTCTACCGTGATCAATGTGGAGGATCGGTATATCACGGCGATAGAAACCGCACTTGGACCCAATCTTCAACATATCGTGGTAGAAGACGAGAGCGTTGCCAAGGCGGCAATGTTTGCCCTGAAGAAAGCGGAAGCGGGAAGAGCTACCTTCTTCCCCCTGACCTCTATGAAGGGTCAGACCTCAACACCTGAGATGAAGGAAGCCATGGGCTTTGAAGGATACATTGCGGTAGCGGATGAGCTGGTAGGCTGTGAAAAGAAATTTTCCGAGATCATTTCGGGCTTGTTGGGAAGAACCTTGATCTTTGATACGGTGGATCACGCGAATGCCATGGCAAAGCAGCTGCACTATCGTGTTCGCGCCGTAACGCTGGATGGACAACAGATCAATGTGGGCGGATCCTTTACAGGAGGTTCGGTCCGCCAAAACGGAAATATTCTCAGCCGAGCGGGAGAGATCAAGCGGCTGGAGGGCGAGGTCGCCGAGCATACCAAAAGGATTGAAAAGCTGAACGTATCCTTGAAAGCCTTGGGAGATAAGATCCTTTCTAAAGAAAACGAGAGGGAATCGGCGGAGCAAAAAATCAGCTTGATCAAAGTCATGAGAGACTCGGAAAACGCGCGGATGGAACAGCTCAGCGCGAAATTGGATGCCAATGAGGCGCTGATAGAAAAGCTCCGCGCCGATTACGAGGAATTGCTTCGCGCGAGAGACCGCTATGAGGAGGATCGCAAGGAGTTGTTGATCCGACATGGCGAATTGGAACGGCAGATCGGGGAGATCGGTTCCGCTCGATCGGATATGGATATTCGCCGAAATGAGGAGCTTGACCGTAAAAATGAGGCGGAAAGCAGAATGACGGCGGTCTTTATCGCGATGAACGAAATGAAAAAGGATATAGAGACCGAAGAACGGCTTGCGCTTGAGGCTGAGGCTCGTTTGGAAGAATTTATTCGCGCGAGAGACGAAAAGGATCAGCGTATTGCGCTTCTGATAGAAAAAATATCCGAGTATGAAGCTCTCCAAAAAGAAAATCGGGAAAATTATCGATGGGGCAGTGAGCACTTGGACGAGCTGAATGATAAGCGCTCTAAGATCGAGGAGGGAAATAACGAATTCAAGCGAAAGCTGAATGAGGTCAACGCGAAAATGCGAGAGAAGCTTCAGCAAAAGGAGCTGATTTTCAAAGAATATACTCGCCATGAGAACCGCTTGATCAATCTTCGCGACGAGCAGGATAAGCTGGCATCCCGTCTGTGGGATGATCATGAGCTTACCCGTTCCGATGCCATAGCCTTGGGGTATCCCATTTTGGATGCCTCCACACGCGCCGAGGCGGCGGCGAAGCAGACAGAGTGCAGAAATAAGCTTCGTGTCTTGGGCAATGTGGATCTTGACGCGGTGAATAAATATAAAGAGGTCAAGGCAAGATATGATTATATGGAAGGACAGATCCGAGATCTGGATGCTGCCAGAGCTGATTTAAGCGACATCATCAATCAGCTGGAGGGAGAGATGGAAACCGCGTTTGTGGATTCCTTCAAGCAGATCAACGAGAATTTCAACCGTGTATTTGGCGAGCTGTTTGGCGGAGGCTCTGCCGAGCTGTCTCTTACGGATCCCGAGAACGTTCTGGAAAGCGGTATTGAGATCAAGGCGGCGCCTCCCGGAAAGATCATAAAAAACATGGTACAGCTTTCGGGCGGCGAGCAGTCCTTTATCGCAATCGCGCTGCTTTTCGCGATTCTGCAGGTTAACCCTACACCCTTCTGTATTTTTGATGAGATCGAGGCGGCTTTGGATGAGGTGAACGTGGCAAGATTCGCCGAGTATATCAAGCGATACGCCAGCGGAACGCAATTTATTATGATCACGCACCGCCGCGGTACCATGGAGGCGGCAAACCGCCTGTATGGCGTAACCATGCCCGAGCGGGGTATATCCAAGGTTTTGGAATTGGATGTGGACGATATTTCTAAGAAAAAGGGAGATGACTGGGATGGCATTTTTGGATAAATTAAAGCAAGGTCTTTCAAAGACGAAAAACGCGATCTTCGGACAGATCGATGAGGTTCTGAAGGCGTTTGTCAGAGTGGATGAGGATCTGCTGGACGAACTGGAGGAGCTTTTGATCATGTCCGATGTGGGGGTTGGCGCCACAGAGGAGATTATGGAGCAGCTTCGGGACGATGTGAAATCGGGGCGCTTGAAGGAAAAGGATCAGGTTACGGACGCGCTGAAAAATATTCTTGAGGGAATGATCGGAGAGGGAGAGGAATTAAATCTTTCCACAACGCCCGCGGTTATTTTGGTGATCGGTGTAAACGGAGCGGGAAAGACTACCTCCATCGGTAAGATATCCAACCGACTGATCTCTAAGGGAAAAAAGGTGGTCGTGGCGGCGGCGGATACCTTCCGCGCGGCAGCCATTGATCAGCTTGCCGTTTGGTGTGAGCGGTCGGGAGCGGAGCTGGTCCGTCAGAACGAGGGAAGCGATCCGGCGGCGGTGGTATTTGACGCCATCGCGTATGCCAAGAGAAAATCCGCGGATGTGCTGATCATTGACACAGCGGGGCGCTTGCATAATAAGAAAAATTTGATGAACGAGCTGGCAAAGATCAATCGGGTGATTGAAAGAGAATTGCCCGATGCCGCAAGAGAAAATCTGCTTGTGCTTGATGCCACCACGGGTCAGAACGCCATACTGCAGGCAAAGGAATTTCGCAACGCGGCAGACATTACAGGCTTGATCCTGAATAAGCTGGATGGTACTGCCAAGGGTGGAATTGTGATCTCCATCAAAAAGGAATTGAATATTCCCGTAAAATTCATTGGGGTCGGAGAAAAAATCGACGATATGCAGGAATTCGATAATAAGGAATTTGTGCAGGCATTGTTTGAGTAAAAGCGCGGAGGAAAAATGAAAATCGTATTGGCTTCGAGAAATCAGCATAAGATCGCCGAGCTCCAAAGCTTGTTGGGAGAGTATGTTGAGGGAATCGAGATATTGTCCTTGGCTGACGTGGGAATTGTATCGGATATTGACGAAAACGGACAGAGCTACGCCGAAAACGCAATGATCAAAGCGCGGGCGGCAGCGGAAAGCGGATATATCGGGGTAGGGGATGATTCAGGACTGAGCGTTCGGGCATTGAATGGCGCTCCCGGTATCTACTCGGCTCGCTATGCGGGGGAGCATGGCAACGATCAAGCGAATAATGAAAAGCTTTTAGCCGAGCTTTCGGATAAGCAGGATCGGTATGCAGAATTTGTCTGCGCCATCGCCTGTGTTTTTCCTGACGGAAGAAAGCCGATATGTGTGGAGGGCAGATGCGGCGGCGTTATTTTAAACGAAGCTGACGGAGAGGGAGGCTTCGGCTATGATCCGCTGTTCTTTTACGAACCTCTTGAGAAGAGCTTCGCTCGGCTCAGCGCGGAGGAAAAGAATCGTGTGTCACACCGAGGAAGAGCGATTCGGGCGCTGGCGGAGCAGCTGAGCAAAATAAAAAATTAAATGAATTGAATGAGAAAACAGGCAGTTAAACGGAGGAACTATGTTAACATCAAAACAGCGTGCGTATTTGAGAGGACTTGCTAACAGCATCCCCGCGATCATGCAGATCGGAAAGGGAGGACTTTCCGAAAATCTTGTAAAAACGGTATCCGACGCGTTGGAGGCACGGGAGCTGATCAAGCTTACGGTTCTGGAAAACTCCATGGAAACACCCAGAGAAGCGGCAGATGCCCTTGCGGAAGCGCTGGGAGCCGATGTCGTGGGCGTTGTGGGAAGGAAAGTAATTATTTACCGTGAATCGGTGAATAATAAGAGAATCGAGCTATGAGCAACGGAATGGATATGCTCCGTGTAGGAATCTATGGCGGAACCTTCGCGCCGATCCACAACGGACATGTGGCGGCGGCAAAGGCGTTTATGGAGCAGATGAAATTGGATTATCTCTTTGTCATTCCGGCGCACCTTCCGCCTCATAAACAGATCGACGAATCGGACAATCCTCTGTACCGACTGAAAATGTGCGAGCTTGCCTTTGAGGATACAGACGGAGTGGTAATTTCAGACGTAGAGCTGAAAAGAGGGGGAAGGAGCTATACCTATGATACGCTGAAGGAGCTGGAACGTCCTGATACTCGGCTGTTTTTACTGTGCGGAACAGATATGGTCCTGACCTTTGACCAGTGGTACCGCTTTGAGGATATTTTGCATATGTGCTATCCCGCTTACGTACGTCGGGAGGAGGATCCTGTTATTACCAATCGAATCGTGGCGAAGATCGGGGAATACTATCAAAAGTATGGGGTGATGTTCCGCCGGATTTTGTGTGATCCGATTGAGCTTTCCTCTACGCAGATCCGCCGTGCCGTAAAGGAGGGAAAGGACATTTCCCATATGGTACCTCCCAAGGTGGAACGGTTTATCCGCCGGAACGGTCTGTATCTGAATTGAGAGGATATGGCAATGACTATGACAATCACTGAGAAGATGCTGGATGACCTGCGTGCCGAGGTGGCACAGCAAATGTCGGAAAAACGGTTTCGCCATACCGCCGAGGTGGAAAAAATGGCGGAGCGGCTGGGCAATTTGTATGCGCCCGAAAAGATCCCCATGCTTCGCGCGGCGGCACTGCTGCACGATATTACCAAGGAATATTCCGCGGATAGGCAGTTGATGATCTGCGCGCAAAAAAATCTAAGGATCAGGAAAACGGATCTTCATGCGCCCAAAACCTTTCACGCAAGAACGGCGGCAGCCTTGATCGGGGAAAAATATCCCGAATTTGCCCAAGAGGAGATTATTTCCTGTGTTCGCTGGCATACGACGGGAAGAGCGGGCATGACACTTTGCGAAAAGTTGATCTATCTGGCGGATTATATTGACATGTCCCGAAGCTTTGAGGACTGCGTGACACTGCGTAATTACTTTTTTGACAGAGCGCCCGAGAAAATGGAGGAGAGGGAACGACTTTTGCTTTTGCGCGATACTCTGATCCTGTCCTTCGATATGACCATTCGAGGACTTTTGGCAGACGGCGTTCCCGTCAGCATTGATACCATTGAGGCAAGAAATGAATTGATTTGCCGAGAAGATTCATAAATATTTCGTTTTGACTGATACCTTCTACATACCGATATATGATTTGTGTGGAGGGAGATTGGTCGTATGCAAAAAAATGAAAAAAAGAAATTGCTTTTTGTTGCGGTGGGAACGGCACTGCTTCTGATCGTCGCGCTTACTTTGATTCTTTCCTCAAAAAATTTTGGAGGAAATGGGGACGAGAATTCCGTAAGATCGGAGCAAGAAAAAAATCCGCTGTCAAAGGGAAAAGGATATTTTCGCGTATTGGTGGCGGGAAGTGACCGCACATCGGGGCTTTCCGATGTGCTGATGCTGGTGTCTGTCAACCGTGATACCAAGGAGGCGTGGATCCTACAGCTTCCGAGAGATACCTACGCCGGCTTTACGGAGGAAAGCTACCGTAAGCTGAACGGAGCCGTAAGCGCACTGGGCGGGATGGCAAAGCTAAAGGATTTTCTGTCCCGAGCTCTTGGGATTTCCATTGACCGCTATGTCCGCCTTTCTCCCGATGTGTTTTGCCGAGCGGTGGATGCGGTGGGAGGCGTGGAAATAGAGCTTTCCGAGCCAATGAATTACGAGGATCCGGCACAGGGACTGTCCATTCATCTCCCAAAAGGGAAGCAAATCTTAGATGGGGAGAGGGCGGAGCAGTTTGTCCGTTACCGATCGGGATACGCGAGAGGAGACTTGGACAGAATGGATGCGCAAAAGCTGTTTTTGTCCTTGCTTTTTGAAAAAATAAGCGGAAATCTTTCTCCTGTGACAGCAGGGAAATTGGCGGCGGCTTTTTTGGAGGATATAGAAAGCGACCTGAGGATCTCGGATACGGTGATGCTGGTAGGGGAGCTTTTTTCGCTGGAAGCCGAGAGGATATTTTTTGTAACGGCACCGGGGGAGGACGCAATTGCCGCGCGGAGCGGAGCGTCCTATTATGTTTTGTCCTCCTCGGGCATGGAAGCTCTGCTGTCCGAGCATTTTGGAGCAGAGAAGGGAGACTTCGATCCCGATTCGGTTTTTCTGAACTCGGATTATGAGGAATTTCGGTCCATTTATGGGGGATATCGCCCCTATGTGGCTTTTTTCGCCTCACGGACAAAAGATAAGTGAGAAGAAGTGATATAGAGTGAATCATATAAGGGTTATATTTATCCTATGGAGCCAATATTGAGTAAAATTCTATTGACAAAAAAGAGATTTTGCATTACAATATAACTAATATTCAGAATTGAAAATTGTAAAAAATAAAAAAGTTGGAAAGGTTGGTCGGAAATGGATCAGTTGGAAAACACGGCTGAGATGCTGCCGTCCTTAGAGAATGCTACAGCCTATGAGCTGGCAGCTGCGATCGGCGAGGTCTTGGATTCAAAAAAAGGAAGGGATATTAAGATCCTTCATGTGGAAGATAAAACCGTGATCGCCGAATATTTTGTGCTGTGTACAGGAAATTCCTCTACCCAGATTAAGGCTTTGGCGGGAGAGGTGGAATACCGTATAGGACAAAGAGGCGTGCAGCCCTATCAGGTTGAGGGACGGGATAATAACTCTTGGGTTTTGGTAGATTACAGCAATGTGATCGTGCATATATTCAGCAGAGAATCCCGTGAATTTTATAATTTAGATAAGCTCTACGGAGATTGATTTGTCGTTTTACCAAATATACAGTAAGCATTTCAAAACAGAAAAACAGAAAAACAAAAACAGAAAGAAGAAGAAACATGAAATACGATTATACGTCAATTGAGAAAAAATGGCAAAAGGAGTGGGAGGAGCAAAAGGCATTTGAGGCACCCAATGACTATACAAAGCCGAAATATTATGCGCTGGTAGAATTCCCCTATCCCTCGGGACAGGGACTTCATATCGGACATCCCCGTCCCTATACCGCGATGGATATCGTGGCGAGAAAAAAGAGAATGCAGGGATATAACGTCCTGTTTCCCATGGGATGGGATGCTTTCGGTTTGCCTACCGAGAACTACGCCATCAAAAACAAGATTCATCCCGCGGTGGTGACGGAAAAAAATATAACGCATTTTAAGGACCAGCTTCGGATGCTTGGCTTTTCCTTTGATTGGTCAAGAGAGATCAATACCACGTCTCCCGATTACGTAAAATGGACACAGTGGATCTTCCTGCAGCTGTATAAGCATGGTCTGGCTTATAAGAAGGAAATGAATGTAAACTTCTGTACCTCCTGTAAGTGCGTGTTGGCGAATGAAGAGGTGGTGAACGGTGTTTGCGAGCGCTGCGGAAGCGAGGTCGTTCATAAGGTTAAGAGCCAGTGGATGCTGAAGATTACCGCATACGCCGACCGCCTGATTGACGATTTGGAGGGACTTGATTTTATCGAGCGTGTTAAAACACAGGAGATCAACTGGATCGGACGTTCCTACGGCGCGGAGGTTAACTTCGCTACCACCGCCGACGATATTCTGACGGTATATACAACCCGTCCCGATACTCTGTTCGGCGCTACATATATGGTGATCGCGCCTGAGCATGCTGTTATCGAAAAATGGAAGGACCGGCTGAAAAACTACGATGAAATTATTCGATACCGTGACGAGGCGGCAAAAAAATCCGATTTTGAGCGTACCGAGCTTGTAAAGGATAAAACAGGTGTCCGTCTGGACGGCGTCATGGCGATCAATCCCGTAAACGGTAAGGAAATTCCGATCTTTGTTTCTGACTATGTTCTGGCTACATACGGAACAGGAGCGATCATGGCGGTTCCCGCTCACGATACACGTGACTGGGAGTTCGCGAAAAAGTTTGACCTTCCCATTATTGAGGTGGTTGCGGGCGGCGACGTTCAAAACGAGGCGTTTACCGATGTGGCAACGGGAATTCTGTGCAATTCGGATTTCCTGAACGGCTTGGAGGTCAGAGAAGCGAAGGAAAGAATCGTTGCTTGGCTGACAGAAAAGGGAATCGGTCATAAGCAGGTGAATTTCAAGCTTCGTGACTGGGTATTCTCCCGTCAGAGATATTGGGGTGAACCTGTGCCGTTGGTCTATTGCGAGCATTGCGGCGGTTGGGTACCTGTTCCCGAGGAGCAGCTGCCGGTAACCTTGCCGAACGTTGAGCATTATGAGCCTACCGATACAGGCGAATCGCCCTTGTCTAAGATTGACGAATGGGTCAATACGACCTGCCCTGTTTGCGGAGGGGAAGCAAAGAGAGAGACCGATACCATGCCGCAGTGGGCAGGCTCCTCTTGGTACTTCTTGCGCTATTGCGACCCGAAAAACGTGGATGCGCTGGCTGCCTCCGAGGCATTGGATTATTGGATGCCTGTGGATTGGTATAACGGCGGCATGGAGCACGTAACCCTGCACCTGCTGTACTCCCGCTTCTGGGCAAAGTTCCTCTATGATATCGGTGTGCTGAAATGCAAAGAGCCTTATATGAAGAGAACGGCACACGGTATGATTCTGGGAGAGGACGGAGGAAAGATGTCCAAATCCCGAGGAAATGTTATTAATCCCGATGATATCGTAAGAGATTACGGAGCGGATTCTCTGCGCCTGTATGAAATGTTTATCGGAGATTTTGAAAAGAGCGCGCCTTGGTCACAGGCATCCATCAAAGGCTGTAAAAGATTTCTTGAGCGTATCGCCGACCTTCCCGATATGGTGAAGGGAACAGGAGCTTCTTCTGATAAGATGGAGCGCGCGTTGCATAAAACCATCAAGAAGGTTACAAGCGATATCGACGATATGAAGTTCAATACGGCGATCGCCACTATGATGAGCTATGTTAATGAGGTCTATGATTATGGCTCCTTGACTTCCGATGAGCTGTCGGTGCTGGTTCGCTTGCTCTGTCCCTTCGCGCCCCACCTGTGTGAGGAAATTTGGCAGGGACTTGGCAATAGCGGTCTTTGCTCCTTGGCGGAATGGCCCTCGTACGATGAGGCAAAGACGGTGGATAATACAGTGGAGATCGCGGTACAGGTCAACGGCAAGGTTCGTTCGTCGGTACAGCTTCCCATGAATTGCCCGAAGGAAGAGGCAATTGCTATCGCGAAGGCGGACGAAAAGGTTCGTGCCGCTATTGAAGGCAAAACGGTTGTTAAGGAAATTGCCGTTCCCAATAAGATTGTGAATATCGTTGTAAAATAAAATTTTTATAAAACAAAAACGGTGTGGGGCATTGCCCCACATTCCGTTTGATACCCACAGTGAAAAGCTGCATAGGAAAGGATTAGGGAAATGTTTAAAAAAGCGATTCCTGTCTTTGCCGCAGGCAAAGAGAAAGAAAAAAATTATCAGTTAATTGCCCGAGCTGAGACGGAAAATCTGAGCGGTACGGTTTTGTATGTTACGGCATTTTCCTTTTACCGTCTGACGGTAAACGGAAAATTCGCGGCATTTGGTCCCGCGCGTACGGCAGAAGGATATGCCCGAGTGGACGAGATCTCTCTGGAGCCCTATTATATTCCCGGACGTAAGAATGAGATCGTCCTTGAGGTGGCGGGATATTATTGCCGAAGCTTAAACACGGTATTTCAGCCATCCTTTTTGATCGCGGAATTAAGAAGAGGAGACGAAGTGCTCCTCAGTACAGGACATGATTTTGTAGGATATCGCTCTTGCCGTCGGTTGCAACAGGTAGAGCGCTATTCGGGACAGCGTCATTTTGGAGAGGTATGGGATTACACGGAAAAGGATCCGTATCGGGAGGCATATCGGGTCGAGCTGACCGAGACCTTCCCCAATGTTACATATCTTCCCCGAAGAGCCTCGTATCCTCGCTATGACCGACTTTGGGCGAAAGGCTTTTCGTCCTGCGGACATTTCCGTTATGATGAGAGCAGACCCTGCCGCCTGACACGCGCGTCCTTTGAAATCACGGATTATTGGGGACGGTATTCGGAGGAAGAGGTGGTGACACATCCGTACCGTTGGCTTCAGAAGCAGCAAATGCTTCAGCAGATCGGTAACGGAGACTTTCCTGTTCAGCTCAGCGCGGGAGAATACGCCGTCATCGATCTGGAAAGAATTCATGTAGGTTTCATCGAATGGGCGGCAAAGGCACAGGAGGACTGTGAGATCGTCCTCGGCTTTTCGGAGCTTTGTACTCCCAATGCCTTTGAGTTTACCAATATGAATGTTCAAAATGTCATCGAATATTATCTGCCCGAGGGGAAGGAAACGGAGACCATGAGCTTTGAACCCTATACCCTGCGCTTTGCGGTTATCATGGTAAAAAAAGGAAGCATGGTCCTCTCTTCCTTCTCTCTGCGTAGCTTTGAGTATGATATGACACAGATGATCCCGAGAGAGATCGCGGATCCCGAGCTCTCTAAAATCTATCGCGCGGCAGAGGTTACTTTTGCGCATAATGCGTTGGACCTTTATACCGATTGTCCTTCCCGTGAACGGGCGGGATGGCTGTGCGATTCCTTCTTTACGGGACGCGCGGAATATTTCCTGACAGGAAAAACCACGATCGAAGACGCTTTTTTGGAGAATTACCGTCTTTGCCCTCAAAACGCCCTTTTGCCGGAGGGAGCGCTTCCGGCGTGCTATCCGTCAGACGTGCAGCTCTCAGGGAAATTTATTCCTCAGTGGAATATGTGGTACATCTTGGAGGTAAAGGAGTATTTGACCGAGCGGAATCCGTCGGTGGATCGAGAGCTCTTCCGTAAAAGCGTATACGGTATTTTGAATTTCCTCGCGAAATATGAGAACGACGATGGCTTGCTGCAGAATCTGCCCTCATGGAATTTTGTTGAGTGGTCAACAGCAAACGAATGGGTTCAGGATGTGAACTATCCCACCAATTTCCTTTATTCCGAGGTGCTAAAGGCGGCGGGAGAGCTGTATGACGATGCGGCACTGACCGAAAAATATAAGAAGGTTCGTAAGACCACACGGGAAAAAGCCTTTGACGGCGAGGTGTTTATCGATAACGCGGTAAAGGATGAGAAGGGAGTGCTTCGCAATACCCGTAATTCCTCCGAGGCAGGTCAGTATTACGCCATTCTCTTTGGAGAGGTGGATCTGGAGGATCCTAAATACGCGAAATTGAAGGCACATGTGGGAAATAGCTTCGCCGATTTTGATACGACAGACCGCGGATATGTGCCCGTCAATGCTTTCATTGGCTTGTATCTCAGAATTTACGCGCTGATGAATCTGGGTGAGAAGGTATTGTTGAAGGAAGATCTTAAAGCCTTCTTTGGCGGAATGGTAGCATCCACGGGAACGCTTTGGGAGTATAAGCAGCATAAGGGAAGCTACGATCACGGCTTTGCCTCCTTTGCGGCAATTGCCATTGATTATGTGGAAAAGAAATAAATATTTTAATGGACAGGAATGAAAATAAAGTCATTAAAAAATTGTAAACTTGAAAAAAACTATTGACAAAGAAATGGAAATCGTGTATAATACTATTTGATTTTAATTGTCTCTGGCAATATGCGGAGGGGGGGAAAACAGAAATGGCAGAAATTAGAGTGAAAGAAGGCGAGTCTCTGGACAGCGCGCTTCGTCGCTTTAAGCGCGCAATGGCACGTTCCGGCGTCCTCACCGAGCTTCGCAAGAGAGAACACTATGAGAAGCCCAGCGTTAAGCGCAAAAAGAAGTCGGAAGCCGCTCGCAAGAGAAAATACAAATAATTTTCTTAAAAAAGCATTTCAATGATTTCAATGATTTCAATGAAGGATCAATGAAAGATCAGAGAAAAATTGAAACAATAAACGGGATTGCCAATTTGGCAGTCCCGTTTTTGTCAATTTACCGTGCCGTGTTCAAATTTAGAAGGATTATATACAAATCAAATTAAGATCCCATGCGGGAACATAAGGATATCGGCGCAAATACAGACGGTAGGCAGGAAAGTGATGATGGATGTATAAGGGAAGCTCAAAAATATCCTCACTCCTGTGATAAGCGGAGATCAATAATCGGGGACGGTAGGTGCGGATGGTATGGGCAGAGCCGCGTAATGCTTCCGCCTCGGCACCCTCTACATCATATTTAATGTAATCGACCTTGGCGCTTGCCAAAACAGAATCGAGGGGAAGCGCGGGAACGTCAACGGACCTTCCCTTGGCAAAAGCACCCGAGTTGCGGTTTCCGCTGTCCGCGAAGGAGAGAACGGTTTCCTCTGACCAAGCCGCCGCGTGGATGGCGTGAATGGCGAGAGATTCAGCGGTGGAGGCATACTCGTTTAGCTTGCGAAAATTCCTTCGATCGGGCTCCATTGCCCAAACCTCTTGTAAATTAGGGGCGAATTGCTTAAGCTCCCGTATCGTATCACCGTTGTAAGCACCCAGATCAGCGGCAGCTCGAATAGAATCCGCGGCAAGCAGAGAACGGTAAACCTCCTCCTTGTCGGATTCCGCGTCTCTTAAATAAGAAATATCACCGCTTAGCTTGTAGGAGATCACGTCGCGGTAGATTTTTTTTGATTCCTCATCATAAAGCAGAGAATACGCCTCCTCGATCTTTTGGCGATTCTCATGAAAAAAGGAGAGATCGAAAAGATTGTTGCCGCAAACGGGAACGTCAGGGGCGTAAAGCTCACATTCCTTGGCAATATGGTAGAATTGCTCTAAAACATTGGGCAGGGCGCTGCCGAAGGAAAGAAGAACGATAATGTTCCCGACACCGTATTTTTCTTTTATATCGGAAAAGCGCAGAACGGTTTTGCCGTGAAAGGAGTGCCCCCGAACAAATTCATCGCTGGCGAAAAAATCCGCAATGGTGATGTCATACCTTTCACAGATTTTCAAAATTTTATCGGCACCGTTGCCCATGCCGTACATCACAACGGTTTTTTCGGTGCTTTGAAGATAGCTCCATAGATCGGAGCTCGGATAGAAAATCATAGCCACTCCTTGACTTTTGACAAAATTTGTGATACAATAATATATTATATCACAGTTATTTTAGCATAAAACGGAGGAAAAATCAAGATGAACTGTATTTTCTGTAAAATCGTGGCAGGAAAGATCCCTTCCAATAAGGTTTACGAGGATGATTATTGTGTTGCCTTTCATGATATTCAGCCGCAAGCACCGGTACATATTTTGGTGATTCCCAAAGTGCATATCGCTTCCGCCGATGAGATCCATGGGGATAACAGCGTGTATGTGGCAAGGATCTTTGAGGCGATCCCTCAAATTGCAAAAGCAGAGGGACTGAGCGGAGGCTACCGCATTATCTCCAATTGCGGAGAGGATGCCTGTCAAACGGTCAAGCATCTCCATTTCCATATTATGGGCGGAAAAAAATTGCCCGAGCAGATGGGCTGATCTATGGGACCGGGATTTGGCGGTCCTCCTCCTATGGAAAAGGATCCGTATAAAAATAAACCTCAATTGCCGCAGGGGATCAAAGATCTTCCCCGATATTTAAAGGCAGTGATCGGCGGATTTTTCAGCCGTTTGGCGTATATTGTGCGAATGGTATGGAAAACAGGGCCTTGGATCTTGGTGATGATGGTGTTGATCGCGATTTTCAGCGGAATTATGCCCATCATCGGCTCTCTCTTATCAAAGGAAATTTTAAATGAGCTTCAGAATATCATCTCAAAGCAGGTAGCCGCTCAGGTGAGCGGATTCTCCTTCGCGGCGGTCTTCTGGGGCTCCATGGTCATGTTTTTGCTGATCTTTTATTTCCTGTATCGAATACTGAATCAAATCATCACCAGACTAAATACAGCGGTAACACGAATTGCGGGCGAAAAAGTGGTGCGCTATGTTCGTGTTCAGATCATGGAAAAGACAAAGACCTTGGATATGGCATCCTTTGATCTTCCCGAATTTTATGAAAAATTGGAGAATGCCAATCGGGAGGCGGGGACAAGACCGATTTCGGTGCTGTCGTCAACCTTCGATGCCGTCAGTAAGCTGATCAGCTTGGTCAGTTACATTGTTGTTTTGGCAACGGCACCCGATATGTGGTGGACAGCTCCGCTGATGATCCTTATTTCGGTTCCCACCGCGGCGGTGAATTTTGCGTATAAGCATAAGACCTTCCTTTATATGCGACGGCGATCAAAGGACCGTAGGCAAATGAGCTATTACTCTAATCTGATGGTCAATAAGGATGTGGTCAAAGAAATACGCATGTTTGATCTTGCCGATCAATTTGTGGAACGCTATAACAATGTCTTTCAGCGTTACTACGCGGGACTTCGAAAGCTGATCATAAGAGAAAATGTATGGCAGATCACCCTGACACTGATCTCTTCCGTGATTAACTGCGTGTTTTTTGCCATGATCGCGATGAAGGTTTTTGAAGGAACCATACAGATCGGAGACTATTCTCTATATACAGGGGCGCTTACCTCCATTGCCACAACGGTGTCGGGGCTTATCAACGTGTCGGCGCATGTGTATGAGGGAACACTGTTTATCGATAACCTGATCTCCTTTATGAAGGAGAAGCCGACGGTAGTGCCGATCACGGACAAGCCTGTTTCCGTGCGAAGAGGCACACCCCATACCATCGAGTTTGTAAATGTCAGCTTTTCCTATCCCGGCTCAGACCGTAAGGTGCTGCAAAATATCAACTTAAAATTCCGTCCGGGAGAGACGGTGGTCTTAGTGGGCTTGAACGGAGCGGGAAAAACCACGTTTATAAAGCTTTTGACACGGCTGTACGACCCTACGGAAGGAAAGATCTTATTGGACGGACGGGATCTGCGTGAATATGATGTGAATGAGCTGTATAAGCTGTTTGGTATTATATTTCAGGATTTCGGAAAGTACGCGGTCAGTGTGTCGGATAATATTCGCTTTGGCGATATCAGCCGACAGGCTGATGAAAATGAGATCCGTCAAGCGGCAAAGGACTCCAATTCCGAAGACTTTATTTCCCGCCTTCCTCACGGCTATGAAACACCTCTCATGCGGTATTTCGAGCCTGACGGAATCGAGCTTTCCATCAAACAGTGGCAGAAGCTATCGATTGCGAGAGCGTTTTACAGTGAATCGGATATACTGATCTTGGATGAGCCCACAGCATCCTTGGATCCCATGGCAGAACAAGAGATCTTTAACCAATTTGATCGGCTTCGCTGTGATAAAACAACGATCTTTGTGTCTCATCGGCTGTCCAGCGCCACCGTCGCCTCCAAGATCGTGGTGCTTGAGTACGGTCAGCTCATCGAGGAGGGAACTCATTCCGAGCTGATGGAAAAGAAGGGACGGTATTATGAGTTGTTTTCCACACAAGCTCGCCGCTATGTTGACACAGATTGCTCCGATCATATGAGAGCGAAGGAAACGGATTTATAAAACCTGCTTTATAAAAACGGCGTTGATTAATTTTTTTGATAAAACCCGTTGACAAAAAACACGAAATTATATATAATATATTGTAATTTTAACGATAAACAATTGATTCGAAAGGGCTGTTTTACCATGCAAGTTAAAGTTGTAAAATTCGGCGGCAGCTCGCTTGCCGACGCGGAACATTTTAGACAGGTCGCTTCCATTATCAAAGCGGATCCCGCAAGAAGATATGTGGTCCCCTCTGCTCCCGGAAAGCGATTTAAGGAGGATATCAAGGTAACGGATATGCTCTACGGATGCTATGAAAAGATCCGTAATCATGAAAATATCGATGAGCTGTATCAGCAGATCATGGATCGTTATAACGGAATTATTGCGGAGCTGGGTCTTTCGTTTGATATCAGCGGAGAATTGGAATACGTAAAAAACGCGATGATGCATCGCTCGGGTAGGGATTACGCGGCAAGCCGAGGCGAGTATCTGAACGGATTGATCTTGGCGAAATATTTGGGATATTCCTTTATTGACGCGGAAAACGTGATCTTCTTCCGTGATAACGGAAGCTTTGATGAGGAAAAGACCAATCAGGCGCTGGCGGAGGAGCTGGCAGGATATGAAAGAGCGGTGATTCCGGGATTCTACGGCGTTATGCCCAACGGAACCATCAAAACCTTCTCCCGCGGAGGATCGGATATTACGGGATCCATCGTTGCCCGCGCGGTTGAAGCGGATCTTTATGAGAACTGGACCGATGTGTCTGGCTTTATGATGGCGGATCCCCGCATCATCGAAAACCCCTGCGCTATCAAAACCATTACCTACCGTGAGCTTCGAGAGCTTTCTTATATGGGTGCTACCGTTTTGCATGAGGACGCGATTTTTCCTGTGCGTTACGCGGGAATTCCGATCAATATTCGCAATACCAATGAGCCGGAGGCACAGGGCACCATGATCGTGGCGGAAACACCCGAGTATGATACCGAAAGGGTGATCACGGGAGTGGCCGGCAAGAAGGGCTTCTCGGTTATTACCATTGAGAAGGACATGATGAATTCCGAGGTAGGCTTCGGCAGAAAGGTACTGGAGGTTTTGGAGGAAAACGAAATTTCCTTTGAGCATTTACCCTCGGGAATTGATAATATGAGCATTGTGGTTTCCTCGGCGGCGTTGGAGGATAGAAAGGAAAGAGTGATTTCCGCCATCAACCGTATGGTGAGACCCGATCATATCGCGGTAGAGGAGAACCTGGCATTGGTTGCGGTCGTGGGAAGAGCTATGGTTAAGGCAAAGGGTACGGCGGCAAGGGTGTTTAACGCTGTCTCGAACGCGGGTGTCAATATTCGGATGATCGATCAGGGCTCCAGTGAGATATCCATTATCATCGGCGTGGAAGGACATGACTTCGCGAAGGCGCTGGAAGCAATTTATAACGAATTCGTAAAATAAAAGCAAAAAGAAAAAAGAAAAGAAAAAAGGTGCGGTTGTGTCCTTGTTGGGCGCAACCGCCGACTTTCTGTATTTTCTGAAAATTCGCGGATGCTTTTTTCGTAAAAAAACGAAAATCACGTTTTTTTATGAATTTTAAAAAAATATGACAAAAAAAAGTATATTTTGATTTTTCAGCGTACATTATACTTTAGATGGGTGTGTTGCCACACGGATCAATATAGTATTTTATCGCTTTTAGGAGGTAGGAATGTCAGATTTCAGATGTATCAGAGATCGTTTTTTGGATAGAGAAAGAGACACGCTCTCGGTTTACGCATGCCTGACCTCTGAAAGCAAAGGAAGGGAAAAGCCGGTGGTCCCTTGCGAGATACGAACCGATTTTCAAAGGGATCGGGACAGGATCCTGCATTCCCAATCCTTTCGTCGGCTTATGAATAAAACTCAGGTGTTTTTGGCACCGACAGGGGATCATTACCGCACCCGTATGACACACACACTGGAGGTAACCCAGATTGCGAGGATTATAGCCCGTGCTCTTCGGCTGAATGAGGATCTGACCGAGGCGGCAGCTTTGGGACATGATATCGGACATACTCCCTTCGGGCACGCGGGAGAGTTTGCCATGCAAAAATGCTATGATCCGTCATTTACGCATTATAAACAGAGCCTTCGGGTGGTTGAGAAATTGGAAAATAACGGAGAGGGTTTAAATTTGACATGGGAGGTTCGGGACGGCATCGTAAATCATACAGGGAAATGTATGGCGTCCACGCTGGAGGGCGTGATCGTGAAATTTGCCGACCGTATCGCCTATATTAATCACGATATTGATGATGCCTGCCGCGCGGGAATTCTGTCACAAACCGATATTCCGAGAGAGCTTCGCGATATTTTGGGGGAGGACCATTCCACTCGAATCAATACCATGGTCACGTCCATTATACGGGAAAGCACAGGAAAGCCGTATGTTCGAATGGAAGAGGAAATTCAAATGGCAACGGATCGGCTGAGGGAATTCTTGTTCGCCAATGTGTATCGGAATCCCGTGGCGAAATCCGAGGAGAGTAAGGCACAGGATATGCTTATGAGTTTGTTTGAGTATTACGCGCGCCATCCCGAAAAAATGCCGGAGCTGTATCGAAAAAATTGTGATACAGAGCCCACGGAACGCTGTGTGTGCGATTTTATTTCCGGAATGACAGACCGATATGCCATCGAGGTGTATTCGGCACTCCATATTCCTAAGGTATGGAGGGGACCGCAGACATGATACCAAGAGAGATCATTGATGAGATCGTCTTCCGAAATGATATAGAACAAGTAATCGGAAGCTATGTAAACCTTAAGCGCGCGGGATCAAATTTCAATGGGCTTTGCCCCTTTCATAATGAAAAAACGCCGTCCTTTACGGTGTTTCCGGCGACAAAAAGCTTTTACTGCTTCGGCTGCGGAGCGGGAGGAGACGCCATTAGCTTTATTATGCGGGCGGAAAATCTGGATTATGTTGGCGCGTTGGAGTATCTTGCGGCGCGCGCGGGGATCGCGATTCCAACCGAGGAAAGCCCCCATACCTCTGACCTTGTCCCGAGAAAACGGATCTATGAGATGAATCTGGCGGCGGCACGGTTTTTCAGAGAATGCTTGATGGATGAGAAATATGGGAAAGAAGCGCTGCGGTATCTGACTGAGACAAGGCGCCTGAGCGGCGCTACCATACGGCGCTTTGGCATCGGCTTTTCTCCCGATAACGGCTGGCTCTTAACAAATCATATGCACCGTTTGGGATTTACCGACGAAGAGCTGACGGTTGGCTTTTTGTGCGGTATCAGTAAAAAAACAGGAAAACCCTATGACTATTTCAGAAACCGTGTCATTTTCCCCATTATTGATACAGCGGGGAACGTGGTTGCCTTCGGCGGTCGGGTCATGGATGATTCCAAGCCGAAATATCTGAATACCTCCGATACCCCCGCCTTTAAAAAGAGCCGCCACCTGTTTGCCTTAAATTTCGCGCGGAAGCATGCGGAGGAGCGAATGCTGCTTTGCGAAGGATATATGGATGTTATCGCTCTCCACGCGGCCGGCTTTGAAAACGCGGTGGCAACCTTGGGAACAGCGATCACGTCGGATCAGGCAAGGATCTTCGCCAAGTATACCAAACAGGTTGTCATCTGTTATGATTCGGACGCGGCGGGACAAAACGCGGCAAATAAAGCAATGCGGCTTTTGGATTCGGTGGGCGTAGATGTACGTGTGCTGAAGCTGGAGGGAGCGAAGGATCCCGATGAATATATAAAAAAATTCGGGATCGATGCCTTCCGCCGTGTACTTGAGAGCAGTATGACCGGATTTGATTTCCGATTGAAAAACATTTTGTCGGAATATAACCTGTCACTGCCCGATGAGAAGATCAAAGCATCGGATTCGGTATGCAAAATGATCGCCGATTCTAACTCCGAGGTGGAAAGAGATATTTGCATCCGAAAAGCGGCAGAGCTGATGTCGGTATCCGCGGAAGCGATGAAAGCGGATGTGGAAAGGAATCGAAAGCGAAGGCTTCGTGAAATGAAGCAAAAGCAATCTCAGGGGGCGCAGCTAACGCTAAAAAGCATCGGAGACCGTGTCAATGTGGACGCGGCAAAGAATATTCGAGCCAGCCGTGCCGAGGAAACATTGCTCGGCTTGATGCTGATCTATGACGAGTTTCGCGGAGAAGCGGCAAGCGGACAAGCGGGAATCCAAAGTGAGGATTTTGTTACCGGTTTCGGAAGACGGGTGTTTGAGGCGATTTGCCGACTGGAAAACAGCGAGACGGGATTTTCGAAAGCTATGCTCGGACAGGATTTTGATACAGATGAGCTGGGGAGAATCGAAAAGATCGAGCTGGAGCGGCGAAATTTGGCACGAAATGACCGCCAGGTATTCCTTGCCAGTATCGAGGCAATTCGGGAAGAGAAAAAAGCGGTAAACGAAGAGGATAAATTTGCCGATCTTCGGCGAAAGCAGGAAATATTAAGAAAAGCAAAAGAAAACAAGAATACATAAACCGGAAGGAATGAAAAAATGACGGAACACGAAATCAAATTGGATAATGATAAGTCAATTGTTTTGGATAGTCTGATTGAAAAAGGAAAACAGGGAAAGCTGTCCTCCAATGATCTGGAAGAGGTCGTTGAGGAAATGGATTTTGATATCGAAAGTCTGGATAAGCTTTACGATACGTTGGAAAATAACGGGATCACTTTGCCGGGAGATATCTCCAACACCGAGCTGAATGAGATTGAATCGGAAGTGGAAGCCTTCGGCACCAGTGAAAACATGGAACGGATTCTGGAGCAAGAGGGACTTGCCATCGATGACCCTGTAAGAATGTACCTGAAGGAGATCGGACGTGTGCCTCTTTTGACAGCGGAAAGAGAACGGGAGCTTGCCGAGATTATGACCGATTGTGAAGATGAAGCAAAGAAGGAAATGGCGAAAAACGAGCTGGTGGAAGCCAATCTTCGTTTGGTGGTCAGTATCGCGAAGCGCTACGTAGGAAAGGGAATGTTCTTCCTTGATTTGATTCAGGAGGGAAACCTTGGGCTTATGAAGGCAGTGGATAAATTTGACTATAGCAAGGGATATAAATTTTCCACATACGCCACATGGTGGATTCGTCAGGCAATTACGCGAGCCATTGCCGATCAGGCAAGAACGATCCGAATTCCGGTTCATATGGTGGAAACCATTCATAAGGTGTCCAAATATTCCCGTCAAATGCTTCAGGAGCTGGGTCGGGAGGCAACCGCGGATGAGATCGGCGAAAAAATGGGAATGAGTCCCGAAAAGGTTCGGGAGATTATGAAGATCGCGCAGGACCCTGTTTCCTTGGAAACACCGATTGGCGAGGAAGAGGATAGCCATTTGGGCGATTTTATTCCCGATGAGGATACGCCGGCTCCCTCAGATGCCGCGGCATCAACCATCCTGCGAGAGGTAATAGAAAAGGAGCTGCATACCCTGACTCCCCGCGAGGAGCACGTGATCAAGCTGCGCTTTGGTCTGTACGACGGACGAACCAGAACGCTTGAGGAGGTAGGTAAGGAGTTTGATATTACCCGTGAGCGAATTCGTCAAATCGAAGCGAAAGCGTTGAGAAAACTGAGACACCCCAGCCGCGCAAGGCACCTGCGAGGATTTTTGGATTAAAAAACGTCGCTTTGTCTAAAATGTTGCAATGTAATTTGTAACATATGACGTTTTAATTGTGAGAAGATAAAAAAAGTATGTTTGTAAACTGTGCAAATTGCTGTTGTTTTTTTGCGAGTTTTAAAAAAAACAATGGCAAAAAAAGTAAACCGCTTTTTCATCACAAAAAATTCACTTGACATTTTTGGTGAATCGGTGTAAAATATTACAGGTATAAGTATAAGTATTTATTTATAATTTGCCGCTTTGCCTCAATAGCAAAAGGGGATGAGCGGTGGAATGTTTTCAAGGGGGAAAAATCATGAAAAAAATCATGAATAAAAAACTCGTTTGTCTATTTTTGAGCTTGGTTATGTTGCTGAGTGTATGCCTTACGGCGTGCGGGCAAAAAAGCGATGATGAAGCATCAAAGGATATTACGGAGAAAGCTTCCGATGCAGCAGAAACCTTGGCAATGTACTTAATGTCTGAAGCTCCGGTGAGCGAGGAAACCGCCAATAAAATTGAAGAGGCGGTAAATAAAATCACGGAATCTAAGTTCAGAACACATCTTGAGCTTTATTTCTATACAGAAGAAGAGTATTACGGAAAATTGAACGCTGCGTTTGACGCGAGAGACGCGGCAGCGGCAAACGGAACATTGGATGTTTACAGAGACAATACGGATTCGGAAGATTCAGCGAAGGAAAATGAAACATACGTGGATGAATACGGATTGGTTCAGATCAAATATCCTACCATTGCCGATTATCAGGTGGATATTTTCTACTTGGGCGGAGTGGACCGTTTTAATGAGTATATGTCTCGCGGATTGCTGCTGTCCTTGGACAGTGAGCTGGGAAGCGCGTCTCAGGTAATTACGGAATACGTATCTCCTCAGTTCTTAAGCACAATGAAGTCCGCAAACGGCGGAACATATGCACTCCCCAGCAATCAGGCAATCGGTGACTATACATACTTGCTGTTGAATAAGGAAGCCCTGAAAGCCGCTTACCGCGGAACCGAAAACGGAACGACCGATTTTTCGGCGTATACCTCGCTGACCTGTGAGGATGCGGAGGACTTTATCCACTTCGTAAACAACACCATGCGTGAAAATTATATTCCTCTTTATACCAATATGACAAGCACAGAAATGCTCTTTACAAACTTGAAATTCTGGGGCGTGGATGAGAACAATAATCTTTCGGATGCTTTCTCTATCTTGGGCGACTATTTTAATAATTCGGATACCTATTTGGGTACCAACGCATACGCGGAGATGAGCAATCTCTTTGAGAACGACGACTTTTTGTATGATCTTGAGGTTCTGAAGGGATACGAGAGCTGCTATGCCACCGCAAATGAAGAAGGTAAGAAATTTGCGGTCGGATATGTAAAGGGCGGAGCCGAGCTTGTAGAGCAGTACGGCGACGAATATGAGATGATCGTGGTTGAGTCCCCCAGACTTACAGAGGAAGAGCTTTATTCCAACCTGTTTGCTGTTAATTCTTATACACGAAGCAGCGCCGACAGTATGGAGATATTGAGCTACTTGAACACCAACGTGGACTTCCGCAATTTGATCCTTTACGGTATCGAGGGTGAGCATTATCGGATCATCGAGAGCGAACAAGAGAATGCCTTGGGTGAAAAGTATAAGGTAGCAGAGAGACTGAATGAGTCGTATATAATGGATGAGAAAAAGACCGGAAATACCTTCTTGGCATATCCGCTAAAAGGAGAGCTGGTAAATATCAGAGATTACGGTAGAAAGCAGAACCAGGACGCAAAGGTTGAGCTTTCATTGGGATTTGTACCTACTTATAATGAGTTTGTGGTAAATACCGAGCACCTTCAGACCATCCGAGCTCTCTCGGCAAAGATTTGGGCAGACTATTTGGTATGCACTGATTTTGATGCCTTCTTAACACAAGCTCAGGCAGACATCGCCGCTTGTGAGGTGCTTGCACTGCAATTTTCTCCCACGCATTTGGATGAGGAAGGAGCGGTTACAACGACCTGCGATAAAAATTGCGGATCGCTGATATGCTCCTATCAGGCTTGGCTTGTAGCAAAGGGAATTGTAAAAGCAAAATAAATTATACAAAGAAAACAAGCAGGACGTCCGAGGATGTGCCTGCTTGTTTTTTATAGGGGAAGCATGAATATAAAAAAAGGAAAGACAGAAGCGAAAAAAACTCTGCCTGAATACTGCATTTGGGATTTTAACGGAACCCTGTTGGACGACGTGGAAACAGGAATCCAATCGGTCAACGTATTGCTTGAGGCGCGCGGCTTGCCATGCCTCCAAAATCGTGAGGAATATCAGAAGGTTTTTTGCTTTCCCATTCAGCGATATTATGAAAAATTGGGATTTGACTTTGAAAAAGAGCCCTATGAAAAAATCGCGCCCCTGTGGGTGGAGCAATATTTGAATAGGGTAGAGAAGGCAACGCTTTTTTGTGATGTAAAGCAGACACTGATCATTTTTCAAGAAAAAGGGATCAAACAGATCATACTTTCCGCCACGGAATTGACCATGCTTCGCGGTCAGCTTCAAAAATTGGGAATAGAAGACTTTTTTGAGGAGATTTTGGGGTTGGATAATATCCATGCCGTCTCAAAAATCGAATTGGCACGAGAGTGGAGAAAAAAGCATCCCTGTGCGAAGGCAATTTTTTTGGGTGATACCGATCACGATTATGAAACAGCGCGGAGCATAGGGGCAGAGTGCTTCTTGGTTACACGGGGACATCAGTCAAAGGAAGCCTTAAGTAAGTTGGATGCCCCAATGTATGATAGCTTAGCTCAGTTTGGCGAAGCGTATTTTAAAGAGAGAATGGCATAAGGGCTCAAAAGGATCGTATTTTAGGGAACAAGAGGCGTGTCAAAGAAATAATAATCCACCTCATCTAACGTACAGAGACGGTGGGTCGCGCTGCGATGAAATTTGCTGCTGTCACAAAGAAAAACACGGCAGTCGGAGCAAGACAGCATACGCTTCCGAAGGGAATTTTCCTCAGGGGTACAGTCGGATATCATGCCGTCATCCGATAAAGCGAAAGAAGAAAAGAAAAAAATATCAGCATGTAAATTGGAAACCATGTCCTCCGCATAGCTGCCGGCAACAACGGGAGAATTTCGGATCGAGTGACCGCCGATACAATAGGTGTCAACCGATTTTTCGATCAGCGCGGCGGCGGTTTGAAGGTTGTTGGTAAAGACCGTAATGTTTTTCTGAACGGTAAGAAATTCGATCAAATAGGAGACAGTGGAGGAGCCGTCTAAAAAAATAGTTGTGTTATCACGCAAAAGAGTCGACGCCTGACGGGCGATCTGCCTCTTTTCAGCCTTGTGCGCCTCAATGCGAAGCGTCATTGGAAGGGCTGTATTCTCATCCTCACGAAGCATAACACCGCCATAATTACGACGTACTAAGCCACGGTTTTCCAAATTTGTAAGATCACGGCGAATACTGGAGGGGCTGGTGTAAAGAGAAGACGCGAGATCAGAAACGGCGGCAAAGCGCTGCTCCCTCAGAATATCCAAAATTTTTTCTTCACGCTCGTTTGTTTTCATAATGTTGCTCCTATTTGCGCATTTTAAATCATAAAAGTGCGTATTTTCCTAATTATACGCCATATATTGATTTTTTGTTGTCAATGTATTATCATTATAGTACAAAAGAAATGATCTGTCAACACTTTTAGTTTTAAGGAGGAAAGAAAATGCTGGAACAGTTAAAAGAGAAAGTATTGAAGGCGAATTTATCACTTCGCGACTATGGGCTGGTCAGCTTGACATGGGGAAACGCGTCGGGGATCGACCGTGAGAGTGGTTTAGTGGTAATCAAGCCGTCGGGCGTGGAGTACGATGTTATGCGGGCTGAGGATATGGTAGTCATGGATCTGCAAGGAAACGTGGTGGAGGGAGAGCTGAATCCTTCCTCGGATGCTCCTACCCACTTGGAGCTGTACCGTAGCTTTCCCGAGATAGGCGGCGTGGTACATACCCATTCCATTTACGCCACCGCATTTGCGCAGGCACATAAACCGATTCCCGCCTTGGGAACGACCCATGCCGACCATTTTTACGGAGATATTCCTTGTACACCTGATATGACCGATGAGGAGATCAATGGAGAATATGAATTGAATACGGGTAAGGTGATTGTGCGTACCTTTGAGGGAGTGGATCCAATGCATATTCCTGCGGTTTTGGTGGCATCCCACGGAGTGTTTACATGGGGAAGCTCCGCAAAATCCGCGGCGGAAAACGCGTTGGTTACGGAGAAAACAGCGGAAATGGCATATCTCAGCTTGACCGTAGCACCTGAGCGGAAGATTAAGCAAACCTTGTTAAACCGCCACTTTTTCCGTAAACATGGCGCGAACGCCTATTACGGTCAAAAGAAAAAGGAGAAATAAAAATGAAAACAGTTGATTTTAAAACACTTCTGGCTGATTTTTCCTGTGAATGCGGAAAAATTCACCGTTCTGATGTAAAAAAGATCGTAATGTACCCCGGAGCGCTGCCCGAGCTTCCAAGCGTGATTCGAGAAATGGGAAATTTTGAGTCGGCAGTTATGATTTGCGATGAGAATACCTACGAGGTAGCGGGAAAAAAGGTAGAAAAGCTCTGGAGCTTTTGCTCTGTGATCGTGCTGGATCCCCACCACCTGCACGCCAATGAGATTGCGGTGGAAACGGTTCAAAAGCGTTTGCCCGAAAAGATGGATCTGTTGGTTGCCGTGGGATCGGGAACAGTGCATGACATTACCCGATACGTGGCATACCATAGCAATGTTCCCTTTGTTTCCGTACCAACCGCCGCAAGCGTGGACGGATATGTTTCCAATGTAGCGGCAATGACGTGGAATGGGGCGAAAAAAACCATGACCGCATGTGCTCCGGTTGCCATGGTGGCGGATATTGATATTATTGCGGAAGCTCCCATGCGCTTGACCGCGTCGGGCGTAGGGGATATGCTTGGTAAATATACATCGCTTCTTGATTGGAAGATCGGTCATGAGCTGACAGGTGAATATTTGTGTCCCCATACTGTTTCCTTGGTTGAGGAGGCATTGAAAAATGTCCGTGACGGAATTGACCGTCTTGCCGACCGTGACCGTGAGGCGATCACATCCTTAATGTATGGACTGGTATTGTCAGGCGTGGCAATGCAGCATACAGGTATCTCCAGACCCGCGTCGGGCTCGGAGCACCATATATCCCACTTTATTGAAATGACGATTCCGGCAGATAAGTGTGATGCCCTGCACGGAGAAAAGGTAGGCGTTGGCTTGGTTTTGGTCAGCCGCCTGTATCACCGCTTTAACGCTCTTTCTGACGAGGAGATCCGCAAAGGGCTGCGTGACTACAAAAAGGCAGAGGATGAATATGTAGCGAAGCAATTCGAAACCCTGGCGGAAGAAATTTATAAGGAAAACGCAAAGGACTGCGCTGAGGGAATTACAAAAGAGCAGATCCTTGAAAAGCTGGATGTGTTCCGTGCCTTGATTGCCGAGCTTCCCACGTCCGAGCAATTGCGGAAGCTTTTGAAGGCGTGCGGCGCATGCCAAACCTTGGAGGATATCGGACTTTCGGAGGAAGAAATGCTTCCCGAGCTGTACCGAAAAGCGCCTCTGGTTCGAAATCGCCTGACACTTATGAGATTGTTGACTTGCTTTGATTTTTAATAAATAAAAAATGCTCCGACTTACATGGATGTAAGTCGGGGCATTTTTCATATGCATAATTTTTTATACTCGAACACCGCTGTCCTTAATGAGATCGGACATGTTGTAAAGACCGGCGGGTTTTTCTTTTAGATAAGCAGCCGCCTTCAAAGCGCCGTTGGCAAAGATTTCACGGGACATGGCGGTATGAGACAGAGAGATCAATTCGTTGTTCCCGGCAAAGATCACCTCATGCTCTCCAACAATGGTACCACCTCGAATGGAATGAATCCCGATCTCTTCCTTTGCGCGAGCCTTGCGTACCGAGTGGCGGTCGTAAACGTAATCGGTAGCTTCCCGCTCCTCCTTCAAGGCGTTCGCAAGCATTAAAGCGGTTCCGCTGGGGGCATCCAATTTTTGATTGTGATGCTTTTCTATGATCTCAATATCAAAGCTTTCTCCTAAAGCGCGGGAGGCGGTACGACATAGCTCGATTAGAAGATTGATTCCGATGGACATATTGCCCGAGGAGAAGAGAGCCACCTTTTTTGAGACGCTAAGCATAATTTCCCGTTCCTCCTCTGTGTGACCCGTGGTAGCGACTACCAAAGGGGTGCCGCTTTTTTCGGCGTAGCCTGCCAAAGCGGGAAGAGAAGTGTGGTGAGAAAAATCAATAATCACATCTGCTTTTCCGGGGAAATCCGAAATTGATTGATAAACGGGAAAATTACACACGGGAGCAATTGAGTCGGCGTTAATATCGATGCCCGCGACAATGCGGAAGAAATTGCTGTCAGCGGCGCGAATGATCGCCTGTCCCATTTTTCCTCCGCAACCGCAGAGAATAATATTTGTCATAGCGTGGAAATCCTTTCTTTTCAACAGTGGCGAATTATAGCAAACCATGCGCCTTCATAGCGTTTAAGAGCTTTTCCTTGTTAGCCTCTTCCATTTCACAGAGAGGTAAGCGCATTTCGTCGGAGCACCAACCCAACTCCGCCATAGCGGTTTTTACGGGAATGGGATTGACCTCACAGAATAGTGCGTTGATCAAACGAAGATATTTCAGCTGAAGATTTGCCGCTCCGTTATAATTGTTGTCAAGACACATCTGAACCATGTTGTGTGTTTCCTCGGGCAGAATGTTGGACAAAACGGAAATAACGCCCTTACCGCCTAAGGACATAATGGGAATGATCTGATCATCATTACCCGAATAAATGTCAAAGCTGTCACCGCATTCCGCAATTAGCTCGGCAATGGCACTGATGTTGCCCGAAGCTTCCTTAACAGCAACAATACGCTCATGTTTCGCCAGTTCACGGTAAACAGGAAGAGAAATGTTACAGCCTGTACGGGAGGGGACATTGTACAAAATAATGGGCTTGTTGGTTTTGTCGGCCGTTTCCAAGAAATTTTTGATCAGCCCCTTGGGTGTGGCTTTGTTATAATAAGGGGTAACGAGCAACAGAGCATCGGCACCGACCTCACAGGCGTATTGAGAAAGCTCAATGCCGTAAGCCGTATCATTGGAGCCTGTTCCGGCGATAACGGGCACTCTGCCCGCAACCTTCTCCACAACATAGCGAATACAGTCGCAATGCTCCTCGTGGGTTAGGGTAGCAGCCTCGCCGGTCGTTCCGGCAACGACGATGGCATCAATCTTGTTTGTGATCTGATCCTCTATAATTTTTCCAAAGCTATCGTAATCAATTTTTCCGTTGCTGAAGGGGGTAACAATGGCGGTAGCCGCGCCTGTAAAAATCGAAGGCTTTAATTTACTCATGGTGAATTCCTTTCTGAATCTCAAAAATGGGAAAATGCAAAAAAATTCAAGATATCCATATAAAAAATAAAAAACCGGTTGAAAACCAGCTGAAATTGTACTATAATAATATAGGCACAAGGGTAGAATAAATGCCTATTTCATAATAAACAATAACAGATAGCTCTCCATCAAATTCATCAAAATTATTTTTATTGAATTCATTGAATTGATGACAGTCTGACGACTCTTAATCGAGCAGACCAGTACATATGCCCACCGCAAGCATACGCCTTCGGCATTGTATCCTCACCCTCCGTCTCAAACGGTACGGTACCCTTAACGAAAAGCAGTGATACCATGCGCCTCTATCACAATTATATGTATCTTTGGATTAATGATAGCATATCTTTTTCTTTCTGTCAATACTTTTTTTAATATTTTTAAATCTTTCGCGTATTCAGTATAATTCAGAGAGAGGGAATACGGAATCGCAAGCGATATAAACCAGATATAAACTACATGAAGGGAATAAAAAAATTTATCATGACAATTATTAATGAAAAAACCAAGACAGATCTGAAGACAGCGGATTTCTTTTATGATCTTCCACCGGAATTGATCGCCCAGCATCCCGCTGAATTGCGGGATCATTCTCGCTTGATGGTTCTGAATCGAGGGAAAAATACAGTGGAGCACCGACATTTTTACGATATTGTGGACTACCTGAATCCGGAGGATGTGCTGGTGATCAATGACTCAAAGGTAATTCCGGCACGCCTGTACGGACACGCGGAGGGAAGAGAAGAAGCCGCGCTGGAATTGCTCCTGCTCCGTCAAAGAGGAGCCGATACATGGGAAACACTGGTCAAACCGGGGAAAAGAGCAAGACTTGGCTCCCGATGTGTGTTTGGAAACGGCTTGCTTTTTGGCGAGGTGATTGATATCGTGGAAGAAGGGAACCGAATCATCCGCTTTACGTACGATAAAGAAAAATATACAAATATATATGAGCTTCTCAGCATTATCGGATTGATGCCCTTGCCTCCTTACATCACCGAGCAGCTGAAGGATAATTCAAGATATCAAACGGTGTATGCCCGAGAGGAGGGATCCGCGGCGGCGCCTACGGCAGGCTTGCATTTTACTCCCGAGCTTATGGAGCGAATCCGAGAGAAGGGCGTTGCCATTGCGCCGGTTATGCTGCATGTGGGATTGGGAACCTTCCGTCCGGTAAAAGCGGAGAGAATCGATGAGCATGTGATGCATACCGAATTTTTCTCAATTTCAAAGGAGAGCGCGCAATTGATCAATGAACGTAAAGCCAAAGGAGGCCGTCTGATCTGCGTGGGAACCACCTCTTGCCGAACCATTGAAAGTGCCGCCGAAGAAAATGGACATATTCCCGCTGTCTCCGGAGACACAGGAATCTTTATTTACCCCGGTTATCGATTTAAAGCGGTGGATGCTTTGATTACCAATTTTCATTTGCCCGAGAGCACATTGTTAATGTTGGTTTCCGCTTTTTACAATCGGGATCAGGTAATGGGCGCTTATCATACAGCGGTGGAAGAAAAATACCGATTCTTTTCTTTCGGGGATGCGATGCTGATAGTATAAAAGATTTTATCGTACGAGCAGGTAATAAGTAAGAGTGGAAAGTGAAAAAGTAAAAATCCCACGCCGATGCGTGGGATTTTTGGCTGGGATGGCCGGATTTGAACCGACGAGTGCCAGAGTCAAAGTCTGGTGCCTTACCGCTTGGCGACATCCCAATATTTTTGTGACCATCAATTATTATACCATAGTTTTTATTTTGTGTCAAGAGAAATTTTGCATATTTTCTTATAAAATCTTATGAAGCAAGAAGGAAGAAAGAAGTAAATTCAACAAATAAAAAGCAGCTTCACATAAAGACAGGAAGCTGCTTTTTATAATGTTCGGAAAGATCCGATAATGTACCCGATAATTCAGGAGAAGCACCAAGGCAATTAAGCTCTGGTAACTTTACCGGAACGCAGGCAACGAGAGCAAACAGCAACGGTCTTGGGTGTACCGTCAACAATTGCCTTTACCTTGCGGATATTGGGTTTCCAAGATCTGTTGGTCTTACGGTGAGAGTGGGAAACTGCCTGTCCGAAAACAACGCCTTTTCCGCAGATGCTGCATTTTGCCATATTGACACCTCCTTGTATGCACGAACCGCACATCTATACTTTATTATGCATATTCATAGAACAATTGCTATTATATCATAATTGACTTTGAATTGCAAGAGTTTTTTTAAAAAAATTCACATCAAAATTTGAAAAACTTAAAAACAAAGGAATTTAAAGCGTATCTTCGTCAGAAAAAACCGGCAAACTATCTTTCTTTTGGGACTGGGGGGGAGAAACTTGGGAGAAAATGGGGATATCCGAGACCGACGAGGGAGTGGAGACGGCGGGGAGAGATAAAACCGTACCCAGCGTACGAAGCTCGGGAATATCCGAGGCCTCAAATAAAATTCCCTGACAGAAGAAATTCTTGTATTCCTCCGACAGCGATGAGAATTGAATCTCTCCTCCTGTTGCCATATCGTATACGGCAGAGGGAAGGCTTCCAAGGATCGGGCAGGCGGAAAAAATTTTTCCTTGGGTCAGCCAGCCGAAGAAGCTGTCACACATTTGGCGAAAGCTTTCAAAATCGGGAAGACCGTTGGGATCCCTACGGAAGGAAAGATAGTAAAAATTGGAGCCTGACCTCTGAAATGTGTCGGAAAGCTCACGGTGAGGGATCGGAGCATAGGCGGTACAGCAAAGAGCGCGAGGCTGATCCGTATATTTTACGGTAGGTGCTTTTTGAGGGCATGCCAATTCTATGGCAGCACGGTACGCGCCTAAAATTAAAGACAGATCCTTGCCGCTATCTTGGCTTTCTTTGCCGTAGTAGGGAAGCAGATAGGTAAAGGCAAGAGTGATAGCGCGGCGATTGATCCCTCGGCAGATCAAACGAAGCACGGCGTCAAGTACCGTGTTTAGCGCGTTAGAAAAGCAAGCGTCCTTGGCTTCGCTGAACACAGGGGCAAGCAAATGTCCGTCTGCTCGAAGAAGATCTGCCCCCTCTGTTTTACCAATACTTCCTTCATCATCTGTAACCGACAGGGGAAGATGATGACAAGCAGAACGAAGATTCTCTGCGGGACAAACAAAATTCCCCTGAGATTTTCCGTTGGCAAGAGAAAGAATAAAGGAAAGCTTCATATCTAAAAAGACCGATGCCTCCTGTGAGGTCCGCCACCATCCGCTCTCGGTTGCCTTGGCAAAATAGGCAGCAGAGAGATCATGCTTTTTTGCCAGCTCGACCAGTTGGGCGGTGTTGGCACGTTCGGCACTCAACAATAAACAGCCTCTGTAATTTTTTACAAGGCAGGAAAGGGCGAGTGGCTCTTCCATGTGGGGCAATTGCCGAAGATCGGCAAAAACGCCTTTGCAAAGCCTCGCAAGGGTATACAGAATCCCAAAACGGTTGACACGGACACTTCCCATATAAAGAGAGGGAATCTCCTCATCCGCAAGAAAGCTCTTTAGCTTTTCTTCATAATCATAATAATCATAGCCCGAAGTACCATCACCCGTTGCCGCCTTGGGACAGACAATCACAAAAGCGGTGCCGGAAGGGAGAAGCTCCAACGGCGAAGCATCCTTGTTACTAAGCCGGAGGAGAGGAAGACCGCTTGTTGTGCTAACCGAGGGAAAAGAGGATTTGGCGCGTAATTGATAGTCGGTTTTATCTTGGCAGTTGGTGCTCAGTGCGGATGCCGTGTCTGTGCGCCCAATGCGCCTCATGTACCTCGCCGAGACAGCCGCCGCTTCCGAGAGAGAGGGCGGAATTTTTTTCTCAGGGGAGAGAACACGGAGCTTCGCCATCATATCCTGATAGGTTTGCGCGATTACGTGATCCTCCGATTGAACATAAGAAAGAACGTCATGCTCGGTTGAACGCTTGCGTTCCTCCAGTAAAGCGTTGATCATCCGAAGCTCCGCGACGGAAGGCGACTTTTTTTGCTTTTTATATTGTTGTTGACAAAAGTAAAAATCAGAGCGTGTCATGGAAGGCGTAGTGGATCTTGCCAGCTCCAAAAGCTCGCTGTTGGATAAAAGGGGAAAATTATGGATCCGTGTATTTTCCTGTGTCAAAGTGTCACTTGTGTCGTAATCACTATGGGCATCAAAAGTTTTTTGGGGCGATTGCGTGTCCATGCGTTTCGTTTCTCCTTAAAAATCAAAAAATTGAAGGGGTCGTGATATCGTTACAGAGGAGCCTTCCCATGCAAGTCTTGCCGTCCGTGTTACATAGGCAAACACGGCAGAGCTGTCCGTGCAACGGAACAGAAGAGGGAGCGGATACCTCTAAAAAGTCAGCGGTGTGACCGTGAGCATATCCGTTTTCATAGCTCTCAAAAAGAACTTCGGCAAAGGGGGAGCTTTGAATCGTGTCATTTAGAAGCTCTCGGCGAATGGAAAGGGCAACCTCCTCCAATTGGTGAAGCCGACGGCGTTTTATCTCCTCAGGAATTTGATTGGGCATTTGCGCGGCAAGGGTGCCTTTTCGAGGGGAATATGGGAAGATGTGAACCATTAAAAAGCGCGCTTCGCGGATAAAATCCACCGTGCTTTGAAAATCCTCTTCGGTCTCATCGGGGAAGCCTACGATCACATCGGTGGTAAATTTTACATTCGGTATGGCTTCACGGAGAAGAGAAATGGCACGCATAGCACCCTCAGCGTTGTATTTTCGTTTCATCAAGGCAAGAATACGGCTGCTGCCGCTTTGCAAGGAAAGATGAAAATGAGGAGCAAGAGAGGAAAGAGACGCAATTTTTTTAACGAAATCGGGACGGATCAAAGAGGGATCCAGTGAACCCAATCGCACTCTTCCAATGTTGGGGATCTGATCGATACGGCATAATAGATCGGCAAGATCGGTGTCATGCAGATCTCGTCCGTAGGAAGCGGTCTCAATCCCGGTTAAAACCACCTCACGGCAACCGCTGTTTGTCAGAGCGGTAACCTCAGAGATAACATCCTCGGGTCGCTTGGAACGGATCTTGCCCCGTACCGAGGGGATAATACAATAAGCACAGCGGCTCTCACAGCCATCCTCAATTTTTACATAGGCACGGGTCCGTTCAAAGGACGTGATCGTCATGGGCTCAAAGCCGGCGGCTTCTATGCGGTCTACCGAGACATAAGGCAGCTCCGCTTTTTTGCCCTCTCGCAAAAGACGAAGCGTCTCGAGGGCAGCCCTTAGCTTTTCAGTGTTTCCTACCACCGCGTCTACCCCGAGAATTTTGGCAAGGGAGTCGGGGTCGCTTTGGGCAAGACATCCGGTTACAACAATGTATGCCGAGGAATTTCGGGTGATGGCGCGGCGAATAAACTGACGCGCTTTGCGGTCCGATTCCGCGGTAACGGTACAGGTGTTAATGATATAGGCGTCACAAACCTCGGTGGGGGGAAGGATACAAATACCCTGTTTCTGTAATTCCTCGGCAATGGCTTCGGATTCGTATTGGTTTACTTTACAGCCGAGCGTGTAGATCCCGACCGTTGGTTTTTTATCTGATCTTTCTGACATATATGTTCTCCAAATACTGATTATCTACATTTTATCATGATTTGTCCGCTTTGTAAACAGGGATCAACAAAAACTTTTTCAAAAAACTTTCCTCGAATCAAAAACTTTTGGTGAATTTTCGTGAAAAAAAGGTGAAAGAGATTGAAAAATGAAAGGGAGTATGATAAAATGAAGGATAGACGGAAAAAAAGACTTTCAGGGAAAAATAAAACATTGGTAAAAGGTTAACAGATACATGAGAACGATTACGATCAAGCGAAACGACGCGGGACAAAGATTGGATAAATTTCTTACCAAGGCGGTAAAGGGCTTGCCAATGTCCATGATGTATAAAATGATCCGTACCAAAAAGATTAAGGTGAACCGCAAAAGGGCGGAGCAAAATTATATCCTCTCGGAAGGAGACGAGATCCAACTGTTCATTCGTGAGGAGTTTTTTGACTCTCCCGAAAAGGACGAGGGCGCGCTGGCTCGGATTAAGCCGAAGCTGAATATTGTCTATGAGGATGAAAATATTCTTCTGCTGAATAAGCGTCCCGGCGTGTTGGTCCATGAGGATGATTCAGCCTCCGAAAACACATTGATCATGCATATCAAAGCTTACCTGTATCAGCAGGGCGAATATGACCCCGAGACCGAGCAATCCTTCGCGCCCGCTTTGTGCAATCGGATCGACCGTAATACGGGAGGGATCGTCATCGCGGCAAAGAACGCGGAGGCGTTGCGGGTAATGAACGAAAAGATCCGCGATAATCAAATCCGTAAAACCTATCTCTGCTTGGTTCACGGTATCCCAAAAAAGAGAGAAGCGGAGCTTCATGCCTATTTGCGGAAAAATAGCAACGACAATATGGTAGAGGTTAGGGAACAGCCCTTTTCAGGAGCGAAAAAGATCATTACAGGCTACCGTGTTCTTGAGAAACGTGGGGAAAACGCGCTTCTTGAGGTTGAATTGGTCACAGGCAGAACTCACCAGATCCGTGCGCAAATGGCGGCGATCGGACATCCCCTGCTGGGAGACGGAAAATATGGGGTCAACCGTGAAGAACGGCAAAAGGGATATAAATATCAAGCCCTGTATGCCTATAAGCTGGAGTTTGCGAAAACCACGGAGGAAAATCGCCTTTCATATTTGGAGGGAAAAAGCTTTTGCTTGAATAAAACAGATATTTGGTTCTTGTAAAATAAACGAAAAAATAAAGACGGAAAGGGGAAATAATGATTTTTACCGAAAAAAAAACCGGACGCTTTTTGTTGCTTGCCCTTGGCGGATTTTTGACGGGATTGACTTTGGTTTTTCCCGAAATCGGATTTTTGGAATGGCTGACATTGGTTCCGTTCGGAATCTTTTTGCTGGAGAGCGGCAGTGACCGACGGATACGCTTGGGCGGCTTGTACGGATATGGGCTGTTCTTCTTCATGTGCTATTATTTGGTGGTATTTCACTGGTTCGTAAATCTTTATCCCTTGGATTTTATTGACGGAATGACAACAGGGGGGGCGCTGGCGGTCGTCTGCGTAGCGTGGCTCGGACTTTCTCTGCTGCAAGCGCTGATGGGAGGATTGCTGTTTGTTGTTGCGGGTATCCTTTTCCGAAGCCGTGCCTTGGAGAAAATACGGTTTTTAAAGCCCTTTGCGGCAGCCGCCTTGTGGTCGGTCTATGAATGGACACAAACCTTGGGCTGGTGGGGCGTTCCTTGGGGAAGACTTCCTCTCGGACAATCGAAGTATGCGGTAGGTTTGCAAACAGCATCGCTGTTTGGCTCGTATTTTATTACCTTTTTGCTGGTGGCAGTCAACCTGTGTGTCGCTTATGGACTGTGCGAATGGATAAAGGTACCGAAGGAGCAACAAACAAGAAAGCTGATCCAACCGTGTTGTATCGCGGTAACCGCTATGCTGGTGTTCCAATACAGCGTGGGAAGCATGCTCTGGTTTTTTGATGCGGAAGAAAAAAACACAGGTCGGGCGGCGGCGATTCAGGGAAATATCTCCTCTCATGAAAAATGGAGCTTGGAGAGCACACAAAAAACCAAAGAAATTTATGGGGAATATACGCGCAAAGCGGCAGAGGAAGGAGCGAGCCTTGTCGTCTGGCCTGAAACCGCGTTGCCGTATAAGATCACCGAAAAAAACAGCATGGGAAAATACGTGTCCTCCCTTGCCAAGGAAACAGGAGTTACAATTTTAGTGGGGTGCTTCACCGCGGGGGATGAGAATGAATATAATTCTATTGTCTGTTTTTTGCCTGACGGAAGCATGAGCGAGACGGTGTACTCGAAGCGAAGACTGGTTCCCTTTGGCGAGTTCGTTCCCATGCGAGGATTGATCGAAACATTGATTCCGCCGCTGGCAGAGCTGGTTTTGAGCGGAGAAGATATTGCGTGGGGCGAAGGCGCCAATGTTTTTGAGCTTGAGGAAGGGAATGTGGGATCGCTGATCTGCTTTGATTCAATTTATGAGGAGCTGACAAGAGAAAGCGTTCTCTCGGGGGCAGAGCTGATCTGCTTGTCAACCAATGATTCTTGGTTTACCGATTCGGCGGCGCTGTATATGCATAACGCGCAGGCACAGCTTCGGGCGATTGAAAGCGGACGGTATGTGGTCCGCTCCGCCAATACAGGAATCTCCACCATCATATCCAACCGCGGGGAGATCATAAAAGAACTGGATCCGTTGGTGGATGGAATGGCAGTGGAGAAAATAGAATTTCGGGATCAGCATACCCTTTATACAGTGATAGGAAATGTGTTTGTATACCTTTGTATCCTTGCGTTAGCAGGAATAATCGCCTTTGACCTGATTTGGAAAATCAAGCATAACGCATACAGGGAAAAGCGAAGAAATTGTGAAGAAAACGTGAAAAAAGTGATAAATGTGTGAAATAACCGCTTGACAAATCGGAGAAAAAATGCTATTATAATGTATGGATTTTATTATTTACAGTGAGGAGGAAAATCAAAATGAAAAAATCCATTAGAATCATTGCGGTGGTAATGGTCGCTCTTATGCTTTGCCTTTCCTTGGCATCCTGCGGTAAGAAGCTGTCGGGTAAGTACAGTGCGGATATTTTTGGCACAGGTACAACCATGACCTTCGACGGATCGGATGTTAAGATCGCCATCACAGTTACCTTTATTGGCGAAGTGGCTTCTCTCGACGCTACATACGAGATCAAGGATGATAAGATCTCCTTTGATATCGCTGACGAGGAAAAAGTAACCAACGATCTGGCAAAGAAGGTAATCAAGTCCTTGGAGGAGCCTGTGTCCTTTGAAGAGGGGGAAGATTACATCAAGATCAATGGCGTGACCTATAAGGCTGTAGAAGAGAAATAAGAAAAAATAAAATTTAACAAAGAACTGACTTGTGTTTGAAAACAAACATAGGTCAGCCTCTTTTTCTCTTTGGAAAAGCATGATAAGCAGGGAACGAAGGATCGTTTTTTTTAAGCTTTTTATTAATAAATCAGGGCAGAAAAATTCCAATATGTCTTGTTTTTTAAGGTGATTTATTGTATAATGATGTAAAATAGAGAAGAATGAGACGGATGGATTTTAAGTCAGTGATTTCCCAAAATTAAAAAAACGGAGGAGCTATGTTTAAATCGGCACAATGGATATATACCGATCAATTGGGTGAGAGCGCATGCCCGATTTTTCGGAAAAAATTTTTCCTCGAAAAGAATATTTGTTCGGCAAAGATAAGGGCGACTGCCTTTGGTATGTATAATTTGTATGTTAATGGCTGTCGGGTGGGAGACGCTCTTTTCGCACCGGGCTTTACAAGCTACCCTAATCGGGTTCAGGTTCAGGAATATGATATCTCGGCATTTTTGAAGCAAGGAGAAAACCAAATCGATCTGCTGTGCGGTAACGGCTGGGCAGTGGGATTCTTGGGAAGAGGAAATACCAATCATTTCTTTTCAGAGCATATCAGCGTTCGCGCGGAGGCAAACATCTTCACGGAGGACGGAACCAAAACTACCGTGGCAACCGATGAGAGCTGGCAGGTCTACACGGGAACACTTCTCTCGGCAGAGCTGTATCATGGCGAAACCGTCGATCTGACCGCCCCTGAGACCTATGTGGCACAGGCAAAGACCGAGGAGAGATCGGTCAAAACCGAGGCGGACGGCGGTGTACCGGTGAGAGAACAGGAGCGTCTGGCGCCTTTTTGTCTCATGGTCACCCCTAAGGGCGAGAGAGTGATCGACTTTGGTCAAAATCTGGCGGGATATGTGGAGGTACGCGTTAAAGGAAAGCGGGGAGATAAGATCGTAATATCCCATGCCGAGGTGCTGGATAGCGACGGAAACTTCTATACGCAAAATTTGGAGCTGGCAAAAAGCCAAAATACATATATCCTCAGCGGAGAGGAAGACGTATTCAAGCCCTGCTTCTCATATCAGGGATATCGCTATATCCGATTGGATGAGTGGCCCTTTGATGAGATAGATCTGTCTTGCTTTACCTCGGTAGCGGTGTATTCCGATATTCGGCGAACAGGAAACTTCCTCTGCGGAAATGAAAAGATCAATAAGCTGTATCAAAATACGATTTGGGGACAGCGAAGCAATTTCGTGGATATTCCCACCGATTGTCCACAAAGAGACGAACGGCTCGGATGGACAGGCGATATACAGGTGTTCCTCCATACAGCGGCAATCAATTACGACGTGGAACGGTTTATGCGAAAATGGTTGGCGGATGTGCGGCTGGAGCAAAGAGAAGACGGAGCCGTGGGAAGCGTGGTTCCGGGCGTTGCCAACCGCGGAGAGCGGGTCTCCACCGCGTGGGGAGATGCCTCTGTTGTCTGCCCGTGGGAGCTGTATCTGGCATATGGCTGCAAGGATGAGCTGGAAGCCAATTATCCCATGATGGAAAAATGGATCGAATATATGCATGGCTTCGGAGAAGAAGAATATCTGTGGCTGGGAGGCGATCATTACGGCGACTGGCTGGCTTCCGACGCCATTCTCTGCCCTGAGGTAAGAGAGGGAGCAACGCAGACAGACCTGATCGCCAGCGCGTTCTTCGGATATTCGGTAAGCTTGATGATACGGGTGTGCCGCACGCTGGGAAAAGATCCGAGCGATTATGAGGATATGTTTGCCAAGATCAAAGCCTCCTTCCGTAAATTCTTTATGAAGGACGGCTTGCCCACGCTTTATCCGAAATATGACGCGTTCTCCAAAACACGTCCCGTAAAGGGTCTCACACAGACCTCGTTGGTTCTGGTTCTGAAATTTGGATTGTATGAGGGAGAAGAGGAGCGTAAGGGCTTGATCAAAAAGCTGATTGAAATGATCGATGAAAACGGCGGAAGAATGTCTACGGGTTTTGTGGGAACACCGTATATTTTGGAGGTTCTGACCGAGAACGGATACGCTGACCGCGCTTACGATCTGTTCTTGCAGGAGCAAAGTCCCTCATGGCTCTTCTCGGTCAACCGAGGAGCGACGACCATCTGGGAGCATTGGGATGGAATCAAAGAGGATGGCAGCTTCTGGGATCATTGTAAGAATTCCTTTAACCACTACGCGTACGGATCGGTGTTTGAATGGGTCTACGGATCGGCATTGGGTATCCGTATCTGCCCCGACGGAGCGGGATATCGGCATATCCGTATTCATCCGTATCCCGATGAGCGCTTGGGCTTTGCGTACGGAAGGATCGATACGCGTGTGGGAACGCTGGAAATGAAGTGGAGCTACCAAATGGAAGGAATTCGTTATGATATTACCGTGCCCCGCGGCTGTTCGGCAGAGCTTTGCCTGCCTGACGGACGTTGTATGACGCTGAGCGGCGGCGGATATACCTTTGTTACAAAAAAAGGTTAAAAAAGATGGAATAAGTTGCAATGTAAGCTTTAAATAATCATTACGGAGGAAAAGAAAATGAAATATTCGGGCGGCGGAGAAAATTATGTGGGAGATCGGGTCGCACCGGTAAAATCCTTAAATTATGAATTTGATAAAAGAGGATACTTTTGGCAGGACACCAATTTGATTAAACGGATTCAGCTGTATGATGTATGGCTTTGGAAAAAGATTGCGAAGCAGTTCCGTATTTATGGCTTGGATGATAAAAAGGGTGACCGCTATCATAACGGCTGGCGATGCGAGTATTGGGGAAAAATGATGCGCGGCGCGGCACTGGTATGCGCCTATTCCAAGGACGACGACCTGTATGAGATCCTGACCGATTCGGTAAAGGACCTTCTTACCGCGCAGGATGCGGACGGAAGATTCTCTACTTACAGTAAGGAATATGAATTTAACGGATGGGATCTGTGGGGCAGAAAATATATTTTGCTCGGATTCCAATACTATCTGGAGATCTGCCGTGATGAGGCGTTGGCAGAGCAGGTGGTCAAAGCTATGTGCCGCCATGCCGATTATATTATGCGCTTTATCGGACGGGAGGAAGAGGGCAAAAAGGGAATCAATCAAGCAACCGCGCACTGGGGAGGCTTGAATTCGTCCTCCATTCTGGAGCCCTATGTTCGCTTGTATAATCTCACAGGAGAGCGGAAATATCTGGATTTTGCGGAATATATCGTTTCCGAGGGCGGCTGCAGTCGGGAAAATATTTTTGAGACAGCCTACGCGGATGAAAAAGCCCCCTATCAGTATGCTCAGGTGAAAGCGTATGAAATGATGTCTTGCTTTGAGGGCTTGATCGAATATGCCCGTGTAACGGGAAATGAAAAATACCGCGCGGCAGCCATCCGATTTGGATATCAGCTGCTTAAGACCGATGTAACCGTCATTGGCTGTTGCGGATGTACCCACGAGCTTTTCGATTTTTCCGCGAAGATGCAAACACAGCCGGCAGGCGAGGTCATTATGCAGGAGACCTGTGTCACCGTCACATGGATGAAGCTTTGCCATCAGCTTCTCCGCCTAACAGGCGACCGCGTGTTCGCCGATGCCATAGAACAGGCATTCTGTAACGCCTATATCGGCGCCATCAATACCCATCAGGTCGTGCCGCCGGAGCTGGATCATGAGCGCTTGCCCGGAGAAGAGAAAAAGACGGTTCCCAGCTATACCTTGATGCCCTTTGATAGCTATAGCCCCTTGACAGCGGATATCCGCGGAAGAAAGATCGGAGGCTTGAAGTTCTTTGATGATAATACCTATTACGGCTGCTGCGCGTGTATCGGTGCCGCGGGGCTTGGCATTGCGGCAAGAATTTCCATCATGGAGAATGAAAAGGGCTTGACCCTGCAGTATTATATCGGAGGAAGGGTGCGCGTGGTAACCAAGAGCGGAGCCGAGGCTGTCCTGTCTCTTGATACCAATTATCCTTATTCCACCGACGTCTCTGTAACAGTGGAAAAATGGGACGCGTCTGTGGGCTCTCTCAGCTTCCGTATTCCCGAATGGAGTAAGCAAACAAAAGCGGCTTATAACGGAAAGGAGCTGACAGCGGCAGGCGAATATCTTGAGATTGGAAACGAAATCCGAGAGGGCGATGTTATAGCTCTTTCCTTTGATAACCGAATCCGTCAGATTTTACCTCCGTATATGGACGGTCCCGATGCCGAGCTGTATGCGGCGTATGCGATTGGACCGATCCTGCTGGCGAAGGACGCAAGATTGGGGGCGTATATCCACGATACGGTCGAGGCGGCAGTGGATGAAAACGGATACGTGGCGTACGAGCGGTCGGAAAAGGCGTTTGAGGAGATTCCCGATGCCCGCTTGAGTATTTACCTTTGTCGGGCGGACGGCGAGCGTGTCCGATTGATCGACTACTCCTCAGCAGGAAAAACCTATACCAAGGAATCCGAGTGCGCGGTCTGGCTTGAAAAATAAAGAAAAATAAAAAAAGGGCAAACACCATGAAAAATTTCAAATTGGGAATTAACGCGGGCGTGGGATATCCCATAACCGAAAAGGAAAGCTTTCGGATGATTGCCGAGGCAGGCTTTGACGCTTGCTTTACAGGCTGGAAGGAAGGTTCTCCTGTGGAGGAATGGGCGGAGGAGATCGCAAAAAACGGTCTGATCTACCAGTCCATCCATTCGCCCTTCGGAAAGGTATATACCCTGTGGGAGGAAGGCGAGGAAGGCGAGGCGTTTACCGATGAGCTGATCCGATGCGTCGAGGATTGCTCCCGAGCCAATGTAGGGATCATGGTGGTTCATCCAATCATCGGAATGGAACGGCATACCCCTACGGAAATCGGATTGCTCCGCTTTGCGAGACTTGTAGAAAAGGCGGAGAAAAGCAACGTGAGGCTGGCGTTTGAAAATGTAGAGGGCATCGAATACCTGCATGCCGTGATCCAACGCTTCGGTCAGAGTGATTCCGTGGGCTTTTGCTGGGATACAGGACACGAAATGTGCTACAATTTCAGCGAGGATGTTATGGCGAGATACGGAGACCGATTGATAGCAACGCACTTCAATGATAATCTGGGGATGACCGATCCCAAAAATATTACATGGCATGACGATCTTCACCTGTTGCCCATGGACGGAATTGCCGATTGGCAAGGAATTATGAATCGAATTCAGCGGCACGGATATGAGGGAATCCTCACCTTCGAGCTGACGATCCAAAATAAACCGAACAAAAACACACATGATGAGTACGCTCGCATGAATCCCGAGGCGTTTTATGCCGAAGCGTACAAAAGAGCAACGGCGGTTGCCTCATTTGCAAAGAAAAAATAGAAATTTATATTTTATTATATTAATATTAAAAAAGGAGAATGTAATGAAATACCAAAATTGGATCAAATCACCGACCGAGACAGGACGCGGCGCGGTTACCTTCGTAAAGAAATTTGAGAAGGAGACCGATGTAGTCCGTGCTGTTCTCCGTGTTACAGGACTGGGTGTTTATCAAGCGCATATCAACGGAGAAAAAATCGGAAGACAGGTTCTTACGCCGGGATGGACTACCTATACCGCCCGTGTGCAGTATCAAACAGAGGATATCACCCAACAGCTGAAGAATGAAAATACATTGACCATTACGGCAGCACCGGGCTGGGCTGTGGGACGGATCGGCTATCAAAAGGATATTTCCATGTATTGCGACCATCTGTGCGTGGTAGCGGAGCTTGAGCTGACCAAAGCGGACGGAACAGTGCATTATATTACAACAGGAAACGATTGGGAGGTCTATACCTCACAGGTTACCTTTGCCGATATTTATGACGGTGAGACGGTGGATCGGAGTCTTACTCCCGAATTCATCGGAAACGCGGTTAACGATGAAACATCATTTCACGTGATCCCTCAGGTTGGAGCGGATATTATCGAGCATGAGCATATCGCTCCCGTGGAGCTGATTGTCACACCTAAGGGAGAGAGGGTTTTGGATTTTGGACAAAACATGACAGGATACGTAGCTCTTAAGATCAAAGCGAAAAAGGGAGAAAAAGTTGTTTTGTCTCACGGTGAGGTCTTGGATTGGGAGGGAAATTTCTATAAGGAAAATTACCGTACCGCGAAAAATATCGTAACCTTTGTCTGCAGCGGAAATGAGGATCTCTTTAAGCCGGAGTATTCCTTCCAGGGCTTCCGTTATATAAGAATCGACGAATATCCCGATGTAGAGCTGAAGGCGGAGGACTTCCGTGCCATCGTTGTTCATTCGGAGATGGAGCGAACAGGACATTTTGCCTGCGGAAACGCGAAGATCAATCAGCTGTATCATAATATCATTTGGGGTCAAAAGAGCAATTATCTGGATATTCCCACCGATTGCCCTCAGCGTGACGAGCGGCTGGGCTGGACAGGGGATACACAGGTATTCTCCCGTACGGCGGCAATGAACTATGACGTTCGTAAATTTTTCGAGAAATGGTTAGGCGACCTTCGTATTGAACAGCATCCGGATGGCGGAATAGGAGGGGTTTGCCCCGAAAAATTCGGAAAAAATTATCATACCCGTACCGCCACAGGCTGGGGCGACGTTGCGGTCATCGTTCCGTGGACCTTGTATGAAATCTATGGAGATAAGAGCTTTTTGGCAGACAATTTTGATATGATGCAAAAATGGGTCGAATATATGCATCACGCGGGACCTGAGGAATACCTGTGGCTGGGCGGTTACCATTACGGAGACTGGCTGGCAATGGACGCGGGAGAGGATTCTTATGTGGGAGCGACCTCCAATGACCTTATCGCGTCTGCCTTTTTCGCCAATTCCGTGGATCTTCTTGTTCGCGCGGGAGAGGTACTTGGTAAGGATATGAGCGAGTATAAAGCGATGTATGCCAATGTGGTAAAGGCGTTCCGCTCGTACTTCATGGAAAACGGTATGCCCAAGGAGGAATTCCCCTATACGGAAATTCTGCCCTCCGCCAATAAGGCAGCCGTTGATACCGTAAGAAAGGGAATTACACAGACAGCGCTGGTGCTGATCCTGCACTTTAACCTCTGCCTTCCCGAGGAAAGAGCCGCGATTGCTGAAAAGCTGGAGGAGCTGATCCATAGCTTTGGAGATAAAATGTCCACAGGCTTTCTCGGTACCCCTTATATCCTCCATACCCTCTCCGCTTGCGGAAAACAGGAGCTGGCATATAAGCTCTTCTTTAATGAGGAAAATCCTTCATGGCTCTATTCTGTCAACCATGGGGCAACTACCATCTGGGAGCATTGGAATGGAATTAAAGAGGATGGCAGTTTTTGGAGTACCGATATGAACTCCTTTAACCATTATGCATACGGAGCGGTATGCGATTGGATGTACGGTGAGATCTGCGGCGTAAAAATTCTGAAGGACGGAGCGGGATACCGTAAGATCCGTATTGCTCCCCACCCTTGTGAAAAGCTCGGATTCGCTAAGTGCGCGTTGGAGACCGTGAGCGGAAGAATTGAAAGCCATTGGTATTATTCGGACGATAGAATCTGCTTTGAGATTATGGTGCCCGATAAAACCGTTGCGGAAATTGCGTTGCCCAACGGATTTTCTGAGACGGTTACGGGAGGCAGCCACTGTTATTCGGTAAAGCGTCAGTAATGACACGGTATAGGAGGATCATATGGGCATTCGCGAGAAGGAAATAATTCATAGAGCCAAAGAAGCGGAGAAAGAGAACAGGGAAGAGGAAATGCCCCTGTACCGTACTTACGGCGTAAAGAAAAAAGTACGTCCGGTGCTGGAAAAAATAAATCTGACACTTGGAAGGATCTTGGCATTCGGATTTTTAGGGATGCTGTCTTGCATTGCCCTGGTCAGCGTGATCGCGTTTTATCTGTTCTTTCCCGAGGCATGGATCAAAATTGTTGTAACGGTCTTTTTAGGCGGCTTTGTGATGATGAAGGCTACAAAAAATTTTCGAAAGAGAAGAAAATTTTGCGGAAATCTAAAAAAAATCGTAAAAAGGAACCATTACCGCTTGCAAACCAAAAGGAGCTTTTTCGCGTCCTTTTCATGGTCAGAGGGGCAGGAGGATTTTGTGCTGGACACAAAGCAATGTCGGTATCATGTTCGGTATCTCACTGTAAAAAAATATCGGTCATCGCTGAATTTTGAGGATAAGGATCATATTACCTTGGTTCAGTACCCCTTGGAAAATCGGTTTACGCTGATTTTGGATCTCCAACCAAAATTCAAGGTCTTTCCCTTGCCGGAGCCTCCGAAAAATGATTCCTCAAGCCGAAGGGTCGAATATGCAATTCTGGTCAACCCCGTGGGACGTGAAATGAAATATAAGGATAAGGACGGCTCTATGGTAGCCACGGGAACCGGAGCGAAGCTGTTTGGGTATACGGTGTATACCGCGAACGGATTCTTGGAGGCAATACAGAGAAACGATAGATCCAACAATAGCTCCCGAATATCATATTAAACAAAAAGGCGTATCCGTGAGAAAAATTCTCACGGATACGCTGCTTTGGTAAATGTTATTTTGCGGCTTCCCGTCTTGCCTTCATCATTGCCTTCATGCGAAGCTCGGTGTTCAGGATCTTTTTGCGTAAGCGGATCGATTTGGGAGTTACCTCGATCAGCTCATCATCGGTAATAAACTCAATGGCTTCCTCTAAGCTAAAGATAACAGGAGGTGTCAGCAAAAGCTTTTCATCCGCGCCGGCGGAGCGAATGGCGGTCAGCTGCTTTTTCTTGCAAGGGTTAACGGCAATATCATCGTTTTTGGGATTCTCGCCTACGATCATACCCTCGTAAACAGGGGTCTGAGGACCGACAAAAAGATTGCCTCTTTCCTGAGTGTTGTACAGACCGTAACGGGTGGTCTCACCGGTCTCAGAAGCAACCAAAGAGCCGGTAAAGCGCATGATTACCTCGCCGCGGTAGGGCTGATATCCGTCAAATAAGGTATTCATAATGCCTTCGCCGCGGGTGGCGGTCAAAAATTCGGAGCGGTAACCGAATAAACAACGGGAGGGAATGGAATATTCAATACGCATGCGGGCTCCAATAGGATTCATTTCCAACAGATCTCCCTTGCGCTGTCCCAGCTTTTCCACCACAGCGCCTACATATTCGGAGGGAACATCCAAGGTCACATGCTCCATAGGCTCACACTTAACACCGTCGATCACCTTGAAGAGGACACGGGGGTTGGAGCAGGTCATTTCATATCCCTCACGGCGCATGGTCTCGATCAAAATGGAAAGATGCATTTCACCGCGGCCGGCAACCTTAAACTCATCTGTGGTCTCACCGTCCTCCACACGAAGAGAAACATCCTTCAAAAGCTCCTTGTATAAACGGTCGCGGAGCTGACGGGAGGTCACAAATTTTCCCTCTTTTCCGGCGAAGGGACTGTCGTTAACCGAGAAGGTCATCTCCAGCGTAGGCTCGCTTACCTTCACAAATTCTAAGGGCTCAGGGGCATTGAGGGAGGTAATTGTGTCACCAATGGTAATGTTTTCGGCACCGGAGAAGCAGATAATGTCCCCAACATTGGCGGTTTCCACAGGGACACGGTTCAAGCCGTCAATCTGATACATAGAAACGATTCTTGTTCGCTTTGGCGCGGTGTTGGCGTGGTAGTTGCAAATATATACATCTTGATTGGTGCGAATCGATCCGCGCTCGATTCTGCCAATACCGATTCTTCCCACATATTCGCTGTAATCGATGGAGGAGACTAAAAGCTGAAGCTCACCCTCCTCGTCACCCGAGGGAGCGGGCATGTAGCTCAAGATCTTGTCAAAGAGAGGCTTCAGATCGGTACCTTCCACATCGGGATTCTCGGTGGCGGTGCCGGCTCTGCCCGAGCAGTAGATCATGGGGCTGTCCAGCTGCTCGTCGGAAGCGTTGAGATCGATCAAAAGCTCTAAGATCTCATCCTCAACAGCGCCAATACGGGCATCGGGCTTGTCAATCTTGTTAATAACGATAATGACTCTGTGATTCAGCTCCAAGGCACGCTGCAAAACAAAACGGGTTTGAGGCATGGGACCCTCCGCGGCATCTACCAGAAGAAGAACACCGTTTACCATTTTCAAAATGCGTTCTACCTCACCGCCGAAATCCGCGTGTCCGGGGGTGTCGATAATATTGATTTTTACATCCTCATAATGAACAGCGGTGTTTTTTGCGAGAATGGTAATTCCTCTTTCACGCTCCAGATCGCCGGAGTCCATAACACGGGTTACGGTTTCTTGATTTTCACGGTAAATACCGCCCTGCTTGAGCATTTCATCCACCAGGGTGGTTTTTCCATGGTCAACGTGGGCGATAATGGCAATATTTCTCAAATCGGTTCTGATCACAGCTTTGATTCTCCTTATCCTTCATTTTAACCAAATACGATTATATTTTTCTCCAATTCATAATTATATCATATTTTTTTCATAGAATAAAGATAAGAAACGACGATTTTTTGCGCATATATAAAAGAGTTGTTGTGCAAATTTGCATAAAAAAGCGTAAAATAGCGAAGAAAAAGCTTTTTTGCGGAGCCCTAACCTCCGTATCCATTGACAGAAATCAAGAAATGTGGTAAAATATAAAAAAGAAAAACTAAAAAAGAGAGCAGAGGCAGGAAAAGCTCAATGCAGATTACAGATCCGTTCTATACGGAAAAACACATAGACCATGTCAAGCTGGTGATTCTGGATCTGGACGGAACCATAGCTGATACCATTGGATCTATTCGCGATGGGGTCAATTTAACGATGAAAAAATACAATATGCCCGAGAGAAGCTATGAGGAGATCCGATTGGCAATCGGAAATGGGGCGAGGGAGCTGATCCGTCACTCCTTACCCGACGGTGCCGCAAGGGATGAGAAGCTTATAGACCGAGCTTTGGCGGATTATCATGAATTTTACGGACAGACATATATAAATTGCGATCATTGCTATGACGGTATGATAGAAAGCCTTCGGGCAATGAAGAAAAAAGGATATACCATAGCGGTGCTCTCCAATAAACAGGACGTGTATGTAAAAGCCTTGGTAAAAGCCCTTTTGCCCGAGGAGCTTATAGCTTGCGCGGCGGGTCAAACCGATCTACCCAAAAAGCCCGATCCCACCGTTCCCTTGATGATCGCGAAAAAGCTTGGCTTTTCAGCGGAGGAGACCGCCTTTGTGGGAGACAGCGAGGTGGATGTAAAAACCGCGCTGAACGCGGGGATGTACGCCGTGGGATGCGCTTGGGGATACCGTGACAGGGAATTGCTGATCCGTACAGGCGCGCACTGTATTTTGGAGCGGGCACAGGAGCTTCCCTTGCTGTTTGATAAGGCTTGATAAGAATAGGGATTGATTCTTCGAAAAAATCAAAAATCTGGTGCCGGTTCCAAAGGAATTTTGTTGACAGAAACGCTCGAATATGGTATGATTTAAAAGAATAAAGAAGAAAAAAGAATAGGATCATAAGGATCAAAATGATCGGGATGATCCAAAAACAAAAAAGGAGTAGAAGGCGTGAAGGTTGGATTTGTTTCTCTCGGCTGTCCTAAAAATCAGTTGGATACCGAGGTGATGCTTCATGAGGTTGCCGTGGCGGGATATGAGATCACTCCCGAGGAAACCGAAGCGGATGTTGTAATTATTAATACCTGTGGGTTCATAGAAAGTGCTAAAAAGGAATCGATCGAGAATATATTGGATATAGCCTGGCTTAAAAAACACCGTAGCTTGAAGGCGATCATCGTGACAGGATGTCTTGCGGAGCGCTACCGCGAGGGAATTTTGGAGGAAATGCCCGAGGTAGACGCGGTTCTCGGTGTGGGAAGTATTCACCATATCGTGGAAGCCATTGAGGCGGTTACCATAAAGAAAAAGAAGGGCTCGAAACGCAAATATACTTCCTTTGATGATAAAGAAACCGTTCGGTTGGGAGGAGATCGGATCTTAACAACGCCCGAGTATACCGCATATCTGAAGATCGCGGAGGGATGCGATAACCGTTGCGCGTACTGTGCCATCCCCTCTATCCGAGGCAAATTCCGAAGCCGTCCCATGGAGGAGCTGGTGGAGGAGGCCAAGCAGATGGAGGCGCTGGGCGTGAAGGAGCTGAATATCGTAGCGCAGGATATCACTCGCTACGGCTTGGATCTGTACGGCGAATACCGCTTGGCGGAATTGCTGCGTAAAATCACCGAAGCAACCGAAATACCGTGGATTCGCTTGCTGTATTGCTATCCCGATAAAATTACCGATGAATTGGTAGCCGAAATCCGAGATAATCCCAGAATCGTAAAGTATATCGACCTTCCGATCCAGCATATCAGCGATCGGATGCTGCAGGCAATGAACCGCCACGGAGACAGCGCCATGGTAAAGGACGTGATTGCCAAGCTTCGTCGGGAGATCCCCGAAATCGTTATCCGTACGACCTTTATCGTGGGCTTCCCGGGAGAGAGCGAGGAGGATTTCAATGAGCTGTGCGAGTTTGTAAAGGAAACCAAATTCGAACGGGCAGGGGTGTTTCCCTATTCCCGAGAGGAGGATACGGCAGCCTATGATTTCCCCGATCAGATTGAGGAGCAGCTGAAACAGGACAGAATGGATATCCTCATGAGAGAACAGCTGGATATCAATGAGGCAAGAAATCAAACGAAAATCGGGAAAATAGTGACGGTGCTGTGCGAGGATTACGATCCTGTCAGCGAAATGCATTTTGGAAGAAGCGCGGAAGACGCGCCGGAGATTGACGGGAAGGTGTATTTCCGAGCGGATACAAGAGTTGCCCCCGGCTCCTTTGTTCAGGTAAAGATCCGAGAGGTATTGGATTATGATCTGATGGGAAGAGCTATTCTCAACGCAAATACATAAGGAGAAAATCTGTTATGAAAATGAATTTACCTAACAAACTGACATTGTTGCGCCTGTGCTTGGTGCCTGTGCTGCTGATCGTCGGCATGCTTCCTAATGAGGTGATCCCTCATTACCTGTCTTGCTTGATCTGCGCGGTTCTGTTTATCGGCACGGCAATTACCGACATGCTGGACGGAAAGATCGCGAGAAGCCGTAACCTGATAACGGATTTTGGAAAATTTATGGACCCCATTGCCGATAAATTTATGGTCATCGGAGCAATGTTTGTTATCCTCTATAAGTTTGCTCACCTGAGAACCATCATGATCTTTGTTTTGCTTGTGGTGGTATTCCGTGAGCTGGCGGTAACCTCCATGCGTCTGGTGGTCTCCACGGGAAGTAATATCGTGGTCGCGGCAAATATGTTGGGAAAGATCAAAACCGTATCCCAGATCGTAGCGATCTCAACGGTGTTCTTAGAGCCGGTGGTACAGCTGATCACCCGATGGATCGCGGAGACAGTTACAGGGAAAAATCTGATCTGGCGAACCGATATCGTTCCGTTGACGTGGCTCTCCCTCGCCTTCTGCATTTTTATGACCGTTTGGTCGGGAATCAATTATATTCAAGCCTATTGGAAATATTTAGATCCCGAGAAATAAGAAAAAGCAAGAAAAAGATTGCTGTTGAGCAATCGAAGGCTAAAATAATAAGCACTTATGAAAAACGAATGGTTCGTTATCATAAGTGCTTTTTTTAACTTCGTTGCGCACCTTGCCTTAGAGCAGCTCTCGCTAAATATCAAAAAGCTTCAAAGCCTTGATGGCAAAACCATCGGGGTACTCCCGAACCTCTCCCAAAGCGAAGAAATGTCCTGCCGAAGAACAAAGGCGAATACGTTGACCCACAGGATACGAGATTCCGAGCTTTTTTTGGTAGATCTCACAGCCTCCGCGGCAAAGCCTCTCGAAAAATTCGGGCAAGCATACCTTTGGAAGAGAATCAAAAAGCCGCTCTGTGGGAATCAGACACCCAAAACGCTCCTGCGGTGTCATTGCCTCCAGCTCGGAAACGGAATAGGAATCCTCAATGGAAAAGCCGCCGGCAAAACGGCGCTCTAAGGCAGCCATCACGCCTCCGCACTCAAGCTGACTTCCAATGTCCGCGCATAAAGTCCGAATATAAGTGCCCGACGAACAGTGAACATCTAAAATATATTCTTCGGGGCAGTCCGTTGCTTCACAGAGAAGATGGTAGATGGTGACAGGACGGGCGGGTCGTTCTACGGAAATTCCCTTGCGGGCAAGATCGCATAGCTTTTGACCATCCATTTTCAACGCGCTGTACATGGGAGGAACTTGAAGAATCTCTCCCACAAAAGAATCGCAGACGGTAAAAACCTCTTCCTTTGAGGGAAGATGGTCTGCTTGGGATAAAACAGTGCCCGTAATATCCTCTGTGTCCGTGGTCAAACCGAGGCGAAGAAGCGCGCGATACTTTTTTTGATCGGCAACCAGATATTCGGCAGCCTTCGCCGCGCGTCCCACAAGAACGACCAAAACGCCGGATGCCATAGGATCCAGGGTGCCCGTGTGACCGACACGTCGGGTGTTGTAAAGACGTCGGATCCTTCCGACAATATCATGGGAGGTCACTCCGATGTGCTTGTTGATAATTAAAATGCCGGATGGCTCACTCATGGGGATCGCTCCTTTCCGATCTTTTTGAAGCATTGATATCCATTTTCTTTGAGTTATTTTGAGATTATAATTTCATCCAAGGGGCGCTTGGGAACATAATGAATATTTTCCTCGTCGCGGTAGTAACGAACGTTGCCCGATACCGCCTCGGTAAGAACTACCGTTTCATTGGGAATCCCTAAGCCAAGAATTAACACGGGAACCAGATGAGAGGGAAGAGAGAGAATTTCCGAGACCGTTTCGGGCACGGCAGAGCCAATGATACAGCCCCCCAGTCCACGCTCGGCGGCAGATAACATAATGGTTTGGGCGGCAATGCCAACATCGATCATAAAAATAGGCTTTTGGGGCGTTAGCTCGGTGTCATGGCAAATAACGATAAAAGCAGCGGGACCGTGTCCCTCGGGGGGAAGCTTCTGAGAGAGAGAAGAAGCCCAACGGGTGTTTTGCAGCATTCTCGCCAGCTCATTCTCCTCGGTGACGAGACGGTACTTTAAGGGTTGAAGATTCATGGCGGCAGGGCAGTAGCGGGTAATGTCGCATAAATCAAGAAGAACCTCATGTGAGATTTTTTCATTCGCAACAAAGCTGCGCTTGCTTCGATTTTGCTTTACAAGGTCTTTTAGCATGATCCGTATCCTTTCTCGGTTATTTTGGAAATTTTACCCACGCGGAACATATGGAAAAGCCTTTTTCAGAAAAGTTCTTTTCGTATTCGGTCATTACATTATCGGCATTCTTTTCCGATGCGTGAAGATCACGGGTTTGCCAAATGATCTCAGCACCGTATTCGGTAAATTCCTCTAAGCTGAAATCAAATAGTCCAACATTGTCGGTCTTAAAGCGAAGAAGTCCATCCTCCTTTAAAAGCTTTTTGTAAATATCCAAAAAGGATCGATGGGTCAAACGACGCTTGGCGTGACCGGATTTCGGCCACGGATCGCTGAAATTCAAATAAATGCAGTCAAGAGAGTGGGGAAGGACATTTTCATCAAGAAGCCTGGCATCGCCAATGATAAAGCGTAAATTGTCGTTAATACGCTCAGATTTTGCCGCCATAGCTTTTTCAAGCGCTACACAGCATACATCCGAAACCCTTTCCATGGCAATAAAATTCACGTCAGGATATTTGCTTGCCATGCCAACGGCGAAATTGCCTTTTCCGCATCCTATTTCCAAATGAATCGGACGGTCAGCATCAAAAAGACCGTCAAAACCGTCTTGAAGTACAGTAATGTCATGGATTAATAGCTCGGCACAAGCCTCAATGCGCTCAGCGCCGTGCTTTTTCTTTCTCATTCTCATAGCGGACCGCCTTTATACGTTGAATCGGAAGAGGACAATGTCGCCGTCCTTCATCACATAATCCTTACCCTCGCTGCGGTAAAGACCGGCTTCCCTTACCGCGTTCATGCTGCCCAAACGTTGAAGATCGTCAAAGGAGACCACCTCAGCACGGATAAAGCCCCGCTCAAAGTCACTGTGGATCTTTCCGGCGGCGGCAGGCGCCTTGGTGCCTTTGACAATGGTCCATGCGCGGACCTCGGTGGGACCGGCGGTAAGATAGCTGATAAGACCAAGGAGTGCGTAGCTTGTCTTGATCAGACGGTCAAGACCGCTTTCCTCAATTCCCAGATCCTCTAAGAACATGGATTTTTCCTCGCCCTCCAGCTCAGCGATCTCGGCCTCCAGCTGCGCGCAGACCGCAATGATCTGAGCATGCTCCTTTTGAGCTTGCTCTTTGAGCGCGTCATAATTTCGGTTGCCTACAGGCTCGCTTCCTACCTCGTTTTCGCTCACATTGGCAACATAGATAACAGGCTTCATCGTTAACAGAGGGGTGTCGGAGAGACAGGCAAGCTCGCTTTCGTCCAGCTCAAGCTCACGGGCACACTTGCCCTCGCTTAAAGCGGCATGAAGCTTTTCAAAAACAGCGAGCTCAGCGGCAAGGGTCTTGTCTCCCTTCATCGCCTTTTTTGTGCGGTCGATTCTTCGCTCCACCATTTCAATATCCGAGAAGATCAGCTCCAAATTAATGGTTTCCAGATCGCGAAGGGAGTTAATGTTTCCGTCAACGTGGATAATATTTTCATCCTCAAAGCAACGGATCACATGAACGATGGCGTCCACCTCACGGATATGGGAAAGGAACTTGTTTCCTAAGCCCTCTCCCTTGGAAGCACCCTTGACCAGTCCGGCGATATCCACAAATTCAATTACGGCGGGGGTATATTTTTCAGGGTGGTGCATATCCGCCAAAAAGTCCAAACGGGCGTCGGGAACGGCGACCACGCCTACATTGGGTTCAATGGTGCAAAAGGGATAGTTTCCCGATTCAGCACCGGCATTGGTAAGCGCGTTAAAAAGAGTGCTTTTTCCTACATTGGGAAGTCCAACGATACCAAGTTTCATATTTATCTATTCTCCTTTAATTTTTCCGTATTGTTTGAGGCCTCAGCGGTTTTGGCGTTTTGGTTGCTGCGCCATTGCTCCGCCAAATATAACTTTTTTCAAATTTCACCATTTATTATATCATACGATCTCAAAAAGTTCAACATCTTAATGATGATTTTATAAAATTCCAAAAAATTTTAAAAAATGTTTGCAAAATAATAAAATGTATGATATAATAGTAGCTGATGTAAAGGATTTACCGAAAATGATCTTGGAGCAAAGCAATCCTTGATTAAAAAAGGAGGGGTAAAAATGCTGGATACAAAAATTCTCATTGTAGATGATGACACAAATATATGCGAGCTGTTGAAGCTCTATTTTGAAAATGAAGGCTATGGGGTCAAGGTGGCAAATGACGGAGTGGAAGGATTGAATCATTTTAAGATCTATGAGCCCGATCTTGTTCTGCTCGATATTATGCTTCCCAAAAAGGACGGCTGGCAGGTGTGTCGGGAAATTCGGGAAATGTCCTCCAAGCCCATTATCATGATCACGGCAAAGGGAGAGGTGTTTGATAAGGTTCTCGGATTGGAGCTCGGAGCGGATGATTTTGTGGTTAAGCCCTTTGATATGAAGGAGTTGAGCGCAAGGGTAAAGAGCGTGCTTCGCCGTTATCAGACCCACGCCAATCAAAACGATGAGGAGGTTATCAAATTCGATAACATTGAGATCAGCCACCAAAAGTATGAATTAAAGCTGAAGGGCAAGCCCGTGGATGTTCCTCCGAAGGAGTTGGAGCTGTTGTATTTCCTTGCCTCTAATTATAATCGGGTGTTCACGCGGGATCAGCTTTTGGATAAGGTGTGGGGCTTTGACTACTTGGGCGATTCCCGAACCGTGGATGTTCATGTAAAGCGCCTTCGTGAAAAATTGGAGGGCGTGTCTGACAAATGGATGCTCAAAACCGTATGGGGAGTAGGCTATAAATTTGAGTTACTTAGCTGATTCAGACGGAAACGGATCATAAAAATATAAAAAAGAAACAAGGGGGATGCGGCACAAAGTGCAACAGCCCCCTTGATTGCCGAGGGGAGGAAATAAGATGTTTAAAAGCGTGTTCGCGAAATATATTTTCGCGTTCGTGATGATTATATTTTTTAGCTTTCTGATGTTAATTTTGGTCATAACCTCCATTATTCAAAATTACTCCGAAAAAACAAAAGCGGATATTATGGAAACGGCGGCACGTTCCTCGGTAACATATCTGGAATCCAAATTACCCTCCGATCACAGCCAAAGTCTGGAGGATACCATTCAACGGAACGAGGAGGATATTCGGGGAATACTTACCGTGGTAGCATCCCATTCCGATGATATCACTATGTTGGTTGCCAACGCGAACGGTAAGGTCCTGCTTTCCGTGGGAAACGATTATCAAGAAGTGGAAGCGGGTATGGTTTTGCCCGAGCTGCTGATGGGAGAAGCAACGGGAGCGGGAGGCTTCATTACGCAAAATATAGAGAGATATCATTTGTTCGAGGAAACACATTATATTTACGCGTTGCCGTTGACGACAGATGACGGTTCCATAGAAGGCGCCGTGTTTGTATGTGTTTCGTCAGTCATGTTGACCGAATTGCTGGAGATTATTATCCAAACAATCTTAAGCGCCAGCGCGGCAATCCTGTTCGCTACACTGATAGCGGTTTATTTTGTCAGCGAGAAGGTGATCCAGCCGCTTCGGGAAATCAGTAAGGCAGCAAAAAGCTTCGCGTCAGGAAATTTTGATATCCGCGTTCCCGTTCGGGGCAGGGATGAGGTAGCGGAGCTTGCGGTGGCGTTTAATAACATGGCGGAATCTCTAAATAATTACGATATTATGCGAAATACCTTCATGTCCAATGTTTCCCATGACCTGCGAACTCCCATGACCTCCATCGCGGGCTTTATCGATGGAATTATTGATGGGGTGATTCCTCCCGATAAGCATCAGTATTATTTGCAAATTGTCTCGGGAGAGGTGAAAAGACTTTCAAGATTGGTGTCCTCACTGTTAGATCTGTCCCGAATTCAGGCAGGGGAGCGAAAGTTCACGATGTCTCCCTTTGATATATGCGAAATGGGCAGAGAAATATTGATCTCCTTTGAGCAAAAAATCAACGATAAACAGTTAAATGTTTTCTTTGATTGCTCGGAAGAAAATATATCGGTCATAGCGGATAGAGACGCAATTTATCAGGTTTTTTATAACCTTTGCGATAACGCGGTGAAATTTGCCGCGGAAGGCGGAAAATTCCGTATTTCCATTCAAAAGCTGAAGAATCGAAAATTTCTTGTGGCGGTCTATAATGAGGGACAGGGAATATCAAGCGCCGATCTTCCGTACGTGTTTGATCGTTTTTATAAAAGCGATAAAAGCCGAGGGCTCAATAAATCAGGTGTAGGCTTGGGACTTTTCATTTCAAAAACGATTGTGGAAGCCCATGGAGAAAAAATATGGGCGGAAAGCGAATTTGGAAAAAATTGTTGCTTTAAATTTACACTTCCGGGTGAATAAATCACCGAGAAATGACAAAAGAATAGAATAGATAGAATCGCCCGGGCTTGATAGGAGAATTCTATTCATGTCATTTTGGAGGTGAGCGTATGAACGGAAAACACGAAAAAAACGGAAAAGAGGCATATCCGAAGGGAAGAAATAAGAATACAGCTGAAAACGATCTGGCGGATAGCAATGAGCAAGAAATGGAAAAAATGGGCTTTTCGCAGGATAAGGAAGCAGATAAGGAAGCAGATTCGGAACAAGCCTTTATAGATCTTGTAATAGAACAGAAGGATACACAAAAAATCGCGGAAGTAAATACAAGCGCGAAGGAGAAAAATACGCCTTCCTTGCCGTATGAAGCGAACGAAAGAGAAGCGCTGAGGGAACCTGTCCGCGAAGCACAGTGGCAAAAGCAAGAAACAAAAGAGCTTCAAGAAGAGTATTCGGCTTTCGCGTGGAGCCAAAGTGAGGCGTATGAGCGGGAGGAGCGAAAAAAACAAAAGAAACAAAAGAAAAAAACAGGCGGAGCAGTGCTGCTTGGTGTCGTTCTCGCGGTCACATTGACAACGGCAATGGTAATTATGGGACTGACATTGGCGCTTGGAGTAAAATATAAGGGATCTCCGTCAGAGCCTCAGCAAGATACGTCCTCTGAAAATGCGCTGGCGGAATCGGGTAACGGTACGGGTGCGGAAAAAATCATTTTTGTAAAGCAATATGACGATACCAGCGGAATTTTAACAACATCGGAGCTGTACGAAAAATGCGTCGATAGCGTCGTCTCGATCCTAACGGCAAATGGAAGCGCTTCAGGCGTGGGCTCAGGCTTTGTTTTGAGCTCAGACGGATATATTGCCACAGCGAATCATGTGGTAGCGGGAATGTCGGAGCTTACAGTGGTTTTGTCCAACGGAGAACGTTACCGCGCCGAGCTCGTTGCGGGCGATGCTCTGACCGATCTTGCGCTTTTGAAGATTCAAGCCGAAAATCTTCCATACGTGACCTTCGGCTCGTCGAATCAGCTTTTGATCGGGGAGAAGGTAGTGGCGATCGGAACTCCCGCTTCCTTGGATTATGCGGGAAGCGTCTGCTCGGGAGAGGTTTCTTATCTGGACCGTTGCGTGCGGGTTTACGATGAAGCAACAGGAGCGTTGCAGAAGAAAATGACACTCATCCAAACCAACGCTCTCGTGAATCCCGGAAATTCTGGATGCCCCCTTTTCGATGAATACGGACGGGTGATCGGGGTGATCACGATGAAGCTGGGAAATAATTACTCGGGAATCGGCTTTGCCATTCCCTCAGACGGGGCGGTCAAAATTTTGAACGCTATGCGTCAGGGAGAAGCCCTGAGTGATGAATTGCTGTCCTGCGTCAGTGTGCGAGCGCCTAAATTGGGGATCGTTGGGGAGGCAGATGAGATCGGCGGCGTTTACGGAGTTCGCGTGGTGCGCTTCTCCTCCGATAGCGCATCGGCGGCAGCTATTTTGAAAACAGGAGATCTGATCATCCGTATTGATAATAAAATGATTCAAAGCGCCGAGGATGTCAGCGCGGCGATCAATCAAAAGGCTCCCGGGGATACAATAACCTTGACGGTGGTCCGCTCGGGACAGCAGTTGACCTTTGAGGTAGTTTTGAGCAGCTGAGGTGCCCTTTTAAAGGCATGCGTAAAAACACAGAAAAAATTGTAAAAAAATCTATTGCAAAAGACGAATAAATGAGATATAATATATATTATATATATTTGTATTATATATATTTGCCCGTTTCTTCGTCTTTTTATTATTTATTAAAAATTGGTTGTGCATATTGTAGATAGATTTGTATATAAGTTCATTTCATGAAAGGAGAAATTCATGGTAACACTCTCTATTTGGGATATGGTTATTCGCTTGTCCGTGGCATCCTTGTGTGGTGGCTTGATCGGCATCGAACGGGGAAGAAAACACCGGGCGGCAGGCTTTCGAACGCATATGCTGGTATGCATGGGCGCGGCATTGACGATCGTTCTGAGTACATATTTGGCAAGCATGCTGACAGGACCGATCTGGCATTTGGATCCGGAAATGGATTATACAAAAACCGATATTTCCCGATTTGGCGCGCAGGTGATCAACGGAATCGGCTTTATCGGCGCGGGAACGATTATTGTAACAGGACGTCAGCAGGTAAAGGGTATGACGACCGCGGCAGGACTTTGGGCATCCGCTTGTATGGGACTTGCCATCGGAGCCGGATTTTATACCGCGGCACTGATTGGATGCTTTCTGATCTTCTTAACGATCGTGGTGTTCTCAAAATTTGAGCGTTTTATCCTGTCACATTCCAGAAATATAAATCTGTATGTGGAGTTTGAACACTCGGATGATTTGTCAGAGATCATCGAGAAGATCAAAGAGCAGCAAATTCGCATATTTGACGTAGAGATAACCAAGGGAAAGGGAACCGTATTTCCCAGTGCCATTTTTTCTCTTCAGCTTCCGAAAAAGAAGCCGCACACAGCGGTAATGACGGCAATCGCTGAGGTTAAAAATGTGCGAACAATCGAGGAACTGTAAGGAGGCGGAAAAATGCTTGAATGCTTGAATTTTTTAAGAAGTGATCAACTTGATCTGCTGACCATAGCCGTTCGTCTTGTGTTGGCAATGCTGTGCGGAGGCGTAATCGGTCTGGAACGGGAAAGAAAACGCCGTCCCGCGGGATTTCGTACTCATATTCTGATCTGCTTGGGTGCGGCAATGACAACACTTACCAGCCAGTATCTGGTTTTGGAATTGCATCTGTTTACCGATATGGCGCGCTTGGGCGCTCAGGTCATTGCGGGAATCGGATTTATCGGAGCGGGAACCATCATCATTACCAAACGGCGTCAGGTAAAGGGGCTGACAACGGCGGCAGGCTTGTGGGCAGCGGCAATTGTTGGTCTTTGCTGCGGAGCGGGATTCTTTGAGGGAGCGGTTTTGGCTACTCTGATCATTTTGCTTGCCGAGCTGGTGTTTGCGAAGCTTGAGTATTTTATCGTAGCTCACGCGAGAGCGGTAAATTTGTATGTGGAATATACGGAAAGCGTCCATCTGGGAGGGATTGTGGATGCGCTGAAAAAAGCGGGAGCGTATATTGTTGATATGGAGATTACAAAAAGCGCCGACGGAAGTCGAAATCCTTGCGCCATTTTTTCCATTCAGTCGCCGAGAAAAATTTCCCATCAAAATCTGATGGCAATTATCGCGAAGCTGGAAGGCGTGGTGTCTGTCGAAGAGCTTTAATCGAACCAGACGTATTATTTCATACTAAAATACATAAGAATTAGGATAGCCGTCTCAAACGAAATTTTGAGGCGGCTGTTTTTTATCGATGTATCTATGGTTGCTTTGTGAAGCATGACACGAAATGAGGAATGTGCGACAGATAAACTTTAATTCTCGCACAAACTATCATACGTGTTATCCAGAGCGAAGCGAAGGATCCTTGCCGACGCAGGAGGCAATACCATAAAAAGACCTTTCCCCAACAAACAATAGTGCGTAGCGTTTGCGTAGGAGAGGTTTCAAAAGGAGAGGGAGGAATCCGTAACCTCCCTCTCCTTTTGTTGATCTTTGGTCACTTTCTGTCAATAGAGAAAGTGACATAATCCTTTCACGAAAGTAACTTTGAAAAGAATCAATCGGCTGCGTGCTCCCCTAAAAACAATAACAGCTTGGAAATATATTCCTCAGGGGAAAATAAAACAGCTTGGGCATGCTTGGCACCCGAAACGATCACCAGCTCAATACGGTTTGGCGCGATAGCAGCCATTTTTTTGGACATTTCCGTGGGAACAAACCGATCCCTTTCTCCATGAAATAAAAGTACGGGAAGTGAGCCTTCGCTTAAAATGTCAAGAACGGATATTTGTCGGTAATCAAAATGGGCAAGATTTCTGCTCCAGTAGTTCATAAAATAGATTGCGGGAAAGGGAAAGATCTTGTGCTTGTAACGAAGGGTGCGCCAAATGATCTCCCAAGGAGAGGTAAATCCGCAATCGGCAATCACACACTTTACATTGTGGGGAAGACCGAGGGATAAGGACATCAAAACCGTGGAGGCACCCATGGAGAGTCCCATGAGAGCCATAGGGAGGGAGGGAAATCGACGGCTCATATATTCGCACCAGGATAAAGCATCCCTATGCTCCTTTGCTCCAAAACAAATATAACGTCCTCCGCTTTTACCGTGCGCCCGTTGGGAAACCAAAAGAAGATGATAGCCCGCCTTGTGAAGAGCATGGGCTTGAATGGAAAGATCCCGTCGGCAAGAGGAGTGATAGCCGTGGAAACAGAGGATGAGCCCCTTGGGCTCGCTTGGCACGGGAAGAAAACGGGCAAAAAGAGGAATGCCGTCAAAAGCCTCCACAGATAGTTCTTCAAAGGCTTGTGTATCAAACCAGCGCCTGCTTTCCTCCCGAAGAATACGACCCTTTTCGGGAATTGGAGAGCCGCCGGCGTGCTCACTGTGATCGGAGGGATAATGGCTTCGTCTTCCGCAAGCACGAATAAATAGAAAATAACCAAAGAAAAAGAAAAAGACAAAAAGGGAAATTACAGCAATACAGAAAATCCAAAAGAAAATCATAATGCCTCCATAAAAATACGTGAATCATACCTATGGTATTGTAACATAATTTTGTAAAAAAATCAACGCAAAAGTTCATCAGCGGAAAAACAACGAAAAAACAGATCGGGAAAGAATTTTAACGTCTTTGAATGATTTCAGCAAAAAATACACACCCTAAAGTCAAAGGCGGAAGGGGTGAGCGTATGGATGGCGGTATGGATAGATCGGATGCCAATAGGAACCGCGCGAAAAAAAAGAACTATTACCGTTATTTGAAAAGAGGAATGGATCTGTTTTTTTCTGCCGTGCTTTTGTTGCTTCTATGGCTTCCTATGGCGGCGATTGGCGCGTTGATCTGCCTTGAGTCCTCGGGAGGAGCTCTTTTTCGGCAAAAGAGGGTGGGAAGAGACGGAAAATTGTTTACCTGTTATAAATTCCGAACCATGTATAAGGAAGCGCCAAGAGATCTTTCTACCGCGGAATTTACAGAGGCGGAACGCTATATTACCCACATTGGTCGTTTTTTGCGACGTACCAGTATGGACGAATTGCCTCAGCTGTGGAATGTATTGCGAGGGGATATGAGCCTTGTGGGACCCCGACCGCTCATCCCAAAAGAGCAAACCGTTCATGAGCTGCGAAAAAGGAACGGTGTCTATCAAATACGTCCGGGAATGACAGGTCTTGCTCAGATCAACGGAAGAGACCTTCTTAAAGATAGCGAAAAGGCAAGCTTTGATATCCAATACGCAGGGAGTATGAGCCTGCGGGAGGATTGTAAGATCATTTTCCGAACCCTCACCGGAGGCTTTTCGGGAGAAGGAATTACCAAGTAAAAATGAAAAAATTTTTCGGGAGGAAGGCTCATGTAAGCCTTCTTCTTTTTTGTTTGGTCATGGATCGTTAAGATCGGTCATACACTAAATTAAAATAAAAATGAAAAAAGACCGTTCACAAAGGAGAATACTAAATGATGCGTAAGAGGATCAAAAAAAAGCTGCAAGGTCTTGGAATCTTTTTCTTAATTGGTTGCTGTGCCCTTCCATGCCTCGCCGCTTGTAAAAGACAGGAACTGGGAGCGGAGGATATCCTTTACGAATTAAAGGCAGAATGCGCGGAGCTTCCCCAAGGCAGAGTTTATCTTTCGGGAGCGGAAGAGGGAGAGGACAGTTTTTTGTCACCTTCCTTGATTCGCTCGCTGTATGGCGAGGAGGGGGAAGAAAATTTGGCGCGGACAGAGGAATACGCCATCTATCTTTCTTCCTTTGCCGCCCCCTATGAAATTGCCGTGTTTCAATGCTATTCATCGCAGGACGCGGACCGAATCGTGGCGCTGTGCCTGTCTCGGTCCGATGAGATCCGAGTTGGCTTGCGAGAAACGACCTATGAAAAGCTGAGTGATTGCGTTCGAATTGTCAGTAAAGGGCGATATGTGGTCATGATGATTACAGAAGAGTCGGAGACACTTCAGCAAAAAGCGCTCCGACTTATCCGATGAAAATAAATGAATTAAATAAAAAGTCCCCAAATATAGTAAATGATGCCGTAAAGCGCGCCGGAAAGAGTGCCGTAAAGAAGAACAGGACCCGCGACAGTAAAGATCTTGGCACCCACCCCCAATACCAAGCCTTCGGCACGGCTGTCAATGGCAGGGGAGGCAACCGAGTTGGCAAAACCGGTAATGGGAACTAAGGTACCCGCTCCCGCGAATTTTGCGATACGGTCAAAAATGCCGATGGCGGTAAGCAGGACAGCGATAAAAACAAGGGTGACCGAGGTCAGAGCGGAGGCCTCATCCTTCACAAGACCGAAAACCGAGCCGTAAAGCTTGGTTAACCCCTGCCCAATGGCACAGATCAAGCCTCCAACCAAAAAGGCTCGGAGACAGTCCGAGATCAAAGGGGACTTGGGGGCATGGGCGGCAGCATATTTTTTATACTGTTTTTTGTCAATGTTCATACATCCTCCCTGAAAAACAAAAATGGATCAATACTTAATTTTACCAAAATAGAGTTTTTTTATTCTCCTATTTACAATTTTCAGATTTTATTGTATAATAAGAATAACAAAAAAACGAAAACGGGAAAAAGCCGAATTTTTGGAGGAAAAAACAATGGCAGATTGGAAAGAGATCCGTGCGGGTATGGGACGCGCGGCAAACAAAGCGTGGAAAAAAACGGGAGAGCTTGCGGATACAGCCTCCATGCACATTAAGCTAAAAACATTGGAAGCAAAGAGAAATGAGCAATATGAGCTGTTGGGTAAGCTGACCTACCGCCAGTTAAAGACAGGGGAGTCGCAGGCAGAGCGTATCGCGCCGATCATTGAGGAATTGGATGCCGTGCGGGATAAAATACGCGTTTTGGCATCCGAGATTGAAAAAGCCAAAAGGGAAAGGGAAGCCCAAAAGGCACAAAAGGACGATACGGTAAAGGGCGAGTCCGAGAAAAGGGAAAACGAGACAACGGAAGATGCTCAATAAGCTACCAAAACGGGAGACGGTCCACAAAAGGAACCGTCTCCCGTTTTATATGATTTATCGGACTGAATTTTACTTTCGGTCGCAAGAAAGAGCTTGGTAAGCGATATTAATACATACCGCCCATACCGCCGGCACCGGCCATAGCAGCGTTTGCGGCAGCCTCAGCGGCAGGATCCTTCTTGTCAGCAACAACCGATTCGGTGGTCAGAATCACCGACGCGATAGAAGCGGCGTTCTGGAGAGCGGAACGGGTAACCTTGGTTGGATCCACAATTCCCGCGGACATCATATCGCAGTAAACCTCATTGTAAGCATCAAAGCCGTAACCAACCTTGCCGCTCTTCATGATCTCATTTACGATAACACCGCCGTCAAAGCCCGCATTCGCGGCGATCTGGCGAACAGGCTCCTCAAGTGCCTTCAAAACGATGCGAACACCGGTCTTTTCGTCGCCCTCAACGGTCTCGATCAGCTTTTCGACCTCGGAGATAACGTTCAGGTAAGCGGTTCCGCCGCCCGCGACGATGCCTTCCTCAACAGCCGCTCTGGTAGCGTTGAGCGCATCCTCAATGCGAAGCTTCTTTTCCTTCATTTCAGCCTCGGTAGCGGCACCAACCTTAATAACAGCAACACCGCCGGAAAGCTTAGCAAGACGCTCCTGAAGCTTTTCACGGTCAAAGTCAGAGGTGGTCGTCTCAATAGACGCCTTGATCTGAGCGATGCGAGCCTTGATCTCCTCAGCGGCGCCGGCACCGCCAACAATAATGGTATTTTCCTTGTTGATCTTCACCTGTCTTGCGTGACCGAGCTGCTCAATTGAGGTATCCTTCAGCTCAAGACCGATCTCAGAGGAAATCACCTCACCGCCGGTCAGAATAGCGATATCGCGGAGCATTTCCTTTCTTCTGTCGCCAAAGCCGGGCGCCTTAACAGCAACACAAACAAAGGTTCCGCGAAGCTTGTTGAGAACCAAGGTGGTCAAAGCCTCGCCCTCAACATCCTCAGCAATAATCAAAAGCTTTCTGCCCGCCTGAACGACCTGCTCAAGAACGGGAAGAACCTCTTGAATGTTGGAGATCTTCTTGTCGGTGATCAAAATGAGGGCGTCGTCAAGAACCGCCTCCATTTTGTCCATATCGGTAGCCATGTAAGGAGAGAGATATCCGCGGTCGAATTGCATACCCTCAACGACCTCGGAGTAGGTGTCAGCGGATTTGGATTCCTCAACGGTAATAACACCGTCAGAGGTAACCTTTTCCATAGCGTCGGCAATCAGCTGACCGATCACCTCATCGCCGGCGGAAATGGTTCCGACACGAGCGATATCATCGGTTCCGTTCACCTTTTTGGAGTTTGCGATCAAAGCGTCAACCGCCTTGTCAACCGCCTTTTTAATTCCCTTGCGAACGACCATGGGGTTTGCGCCGGCAGTTACGTTTTTCATGCCCTCGCGGACAAAAGCCTGAGCGAGAAGGGTAGCTGTGGTGGTACCGTCTCCGGCGGCGTCGTTGGTCTTGGTCGCCACCTCCTTCACCAGCTGAGCGCCCATGTTTTCCGCTTCGTTTTCCAGTTCAATTTCCTTTGCGATGGTAACACCGTCATTGGTGATCAGAGGAGAACCGTATTTTTTGTCAAGAACAACGTTTCTTCCCTTGGGACCAAGGGTGATCTTTACCGTGTCAGCCAACTTATCCACGCCTCTGCATAAAGCGTTGCGTGCTTCGATTCCATAGAGAATTTCCTTTGCCATAATTCAAAATTATCCTTTCTGAAAAAAGTAAAAAAAGTAAATTAAGGAACTAAAATTATTCCACAATTGCGAGGATGTCGCTCTGACGAACGATGTTGTACTCCACACCGTCAGCCTTAACCTCTGTGCCGGCGTATTTAGAGGTAATTACCTTGTCGCCAACCTTAACGGTCATAACGACCTCTTTGCCATCAACGATCCCTCCGGGACCCACAGCGATAACCTCGGCAACCTGAGGCTTTTCCTGAGCCGCGGCGGTCAGAATCAGACCGCTTTTTGTTTTTTCTTCCGCTTCCATAAGTCTAACAACAACTCTGTCAGCAAGGGGCTTGATTGTCATTTTTGTTTCCTCCTTATAATAAATATTATATAGACATGATTTTTAAAGCTTGGCACTCTTTTGTATTGAGTGCTAACCCATACACATATTTTACACCATTTTTTAGAAAAATCAAGAGTTTTTTTAAGATTTAACATTTAATTAACATTTAGTTATGGGCGTGGGAGTGCTAACCGATTTTTTGTGGCGGACAAACGGTAAAAAAAACAAAAAAAGAAGAAAAAAGCATCAAAAGCGTTGAAAAAACAAAGGTGTAGTAAATATCATATGGAAAAATACGCGGTAAGAGCTGAGGAGAAAAAATGATCGAGTGGATCAATCAATACCTGTTTGGAAGTATGGTGCCGATTCTTTTGATGGCGGCAGGAGTGTTTTATGGAATTCGGCTGAAATTTTTTCATTTGTTAAAGCCTAAAGCGGTGCTGCGGGCACTGACAGAAAAGCAGAATACGGAAGGGGTGACCCCCTTTCGCGCGCTGACCTTGGCACTGGCGGGTACCTTGGGCGTGGGAAATATCGTAGGTGTCTCGGCGGCAATCGCCATGGGAGGCTTCGGCGCGGTATTTTGGATGTGGATAAGCGCCCTGTGCGCGATGCTTCTGAAATATGCGGAGATCGTCCTCGCCATGCTTCACCGAAGAACAGATATCAACGGAAAACCGCACGGCTCGGCGATGTACTATATTCGTGACCTCCTTCATGGAAAGGGTCATCGTCTGTTGGGCGGCGCGCTGGCAGGGATTTTTGCCATTCTTTGTATCATGAATTCGGTTACGATGGGAAGCGTGATTCAGGTCAATGCCATTTGTAATGCCTTTTCGGGGGTTTTTCATGTCCCTCCCTTGGCAAGTGGGATCGTACTGGCGGTGATCACGGGAATCGTGATCCGAAAGGGAAGCGATGGAATCCTTCGCCTCACAGAGAAAATGGTTCCGCTGATGACCTTGGGATACCTGATCCTGTCGGCGGCGGTGCTGGTTCTGAGAGCAGACCTCTTGGGGAACGCTGTGTCTGTCATTTTCAGAGATGCTCTTCGCCCCAACGCGGCGATCGGAGGGATCGGCGGCTTTTTGCTGTCAGACGGCGTGCGGTACGGAACCATGCGAGGGCTCATTTCCAATGAGGCGGGGTGCGGAACCGCTCCTACCGCTCATGCGGTATCGGATTGCCGTGAACCGGCAAAGCAAGGCGTTTGGGGGATATTTGAGGTATTTGCGGATACCATTGTCCTGTGTACCGTAACAGCGCTGGTGGTAATTGTCAGTTATCCCGAGGCGTCTGTTCTTGCTCCCGATTATATGATGATGACGGTCACAGCGTATTCGGCGGTGCTCGGGGATTTCGCGGCGTATTTTATGAGCGTGGCGGTATTGTTTTTCGGATTTGCCACGATCCTTTGCTGGGCACATTACGGAATGGAAAGCACCGCGTATCTTTCGGGCAGTAAGCTCGCGCGGACAGGATTTCGCTGGGTGTATACGATCTCGGTTTTTGTGGGATCCTTCGCGGCGGCGGATGTCATATGGCAAGCGGCAGACTTCGCTGTGGGGGCTATGACATTGATCAATGTCAGCGTGATCTGTGTAATGAATAAGGAAGTAAAGAGGGCGACCGAGGCTTGGGTAAATAAGGTAGGGAAATAAGCTGAAATAGAGGAAAATATGGCGAAATTCAATAGGTGAAGCCTGTGTGAAGTCTTCTATATAAAAAGTTCATACCGTTTTCAGTCGAAGCCTGTTTACAAAAGGAAGGATCTGTGATACAATAAAAAGGTCAAAATAAAAAGCATTATTTTTGAATCGTAAATATTAAAATTCATAAAAATGTTGAATATTTTAAACATTATTTAACAAACTATTGACAAAATTCTCCCCGCATGGTATAATCATACTAAATGTAGGGACAAAATCTCATAAGAATTGTTACAATTTTATCAAATTTATTAATTTATTAAGTATCTTATTAAATTTTATTAAATCGCGGCATTTTTATGCTCGGTTGCGGACCGACATTGGCGCAAAATACAGCGGATGAAAAAATAAAAGGATTGATAACAGGCAGGAAAGGAAAAATTATATGCAAGTCGTAATTTTAGCCGGAGGCTTTGGAACACGAATTTCGGAGGAATCCTATTTAAAACCGAAACCTATGATCGAGATCGGCGGAATGCCCATCCTGTGGCATATTATGAAAAACTATTCCGCGTACGGATTTAATGAGTTCATTATCTGTTGCGGATATAGACAGCAGTATATTAAGGATTTCTTTAATAACTACTTTCTTCATGCGTCAGACGTTACCTTTGACTTTACCAACAGTACAAACCGTATGCGTGTCCATAAAACCTATACCGAGCAGTGGAAGATCACCGTTGCCGATACAGGACTGAATACAATGACGGGAGGACGTATCAAGAGAATCAAGAAATATCTGAATCCCAATGAACCCTTCCTCCTTACTTACGGTGACGGGCTTTCGGATGTGGATATGAACGCCTTGGTCGATTTCCATAAGGAAAGCGGAAAGCTTGCCACCTTGACGGTCGTAAACGCGGGACAGCGCTTTGGCGTTATCAAAATGGGTAAGGACAGTAATCGGATCACTTCCTTCCGTGAGAAGAGAGATAGCGACGGTAACCCGATCAATGGCGGATTTATGGTCCTTGATCCTAAAGTGATTGATTATATCGAGGGGGATGATACCGTATTTGAAAAATACCCCTTGGAGCATTTGGCAAAGGACGGCGAGCTGATGGGCTTCCATCACGACGGCTTCTGGCAGTGCATGGATACAAAACGAGATTGGGAAACCTTGGAAAAACTTTGGGAAAGCGGAGAAGCTCCGTGGAAGAATTGGGAAGATTGATGTTAGATTTAAATTTTTATAAAGGAAAAAGGGTCCTTGTTACAGGACATACGGGCTTTAAGGGCTCGTGGATGTGTAAGGTGCTGAAAAACGCGGGGGCGGAGGTTACGGGATATTCGCAAACTCCTCCTACCGATCCCGCACTGTTTGATCTGGCGGGAATTGCCGACGGAATGAACTCTGTGATCGGGGATATTCGTGACTTTGCGTCATTAAAAAAATGCTTCGATGAGGCGAAGCCTGAGATCGTATTGCATTTGGCGGCACAGCCGATCGTGCGCGATAGCTATAAGGATCCGAAATATACCTATGAAACAAACGTGATGGGAACCGTCAATATTCTTGAATGTGTCCGCCTGTCCGATACGGTTCGTTCCTTTTTGAACGTAACCACCGATAAGGTATATAAGAATAATGAATGGGAGTGGGGATACCGTGAGAACGAGCCACTAAACAACTTTAATCCCTATTCTAACAGTAAATCATGCTCGGAGCTTGTAACACACAGCTATAAGGATTCCTTTTTTGCGGACGGACATGTGGCAATATCCACAGCCCGTGCGGGAAACGTGATCGGCGGAGGAGACTTCGCAAATGATCGGATCATTCCCGACTGTATCCGCGCCGCCTTTGATAAAAAGGATATTATTGTCCGCAATCCTCATTCCACACGTCCGTATCAGCATGTTTTGGAGCCGGTCATGGCATACCTTATGATCGCGCAAAAGCAGTACGAGGACGGAACGTATGCGGGGTACTATAATGTTGGACCCGATGAATGTGATTGCTTCCGTACAGGAGCGCTTGTAGACCTGTTCTGCCGTTGCTGGGGAGAGGGAATGAAATGGATCAACCGCTATGACGGCGGTCCCCACGAAGCGAATTTCCTAAAGCTGGATTGCTCTAAATTAAAAACCGTGTTTGAGTGGAAGCCGGTGTGGAATTTGGGCGATGCGGTGGGCTGTACCGTGGAATGGTCAAAATGCCTGTACCAAAAGGGAGACGTGGCGGCTTGCATGGATGAGCAAATTGAACGCTTTATCCGTGAGAGCACATGGATTCGGTAAAAAAATAAACAGAGAAAATAATAAAAAAATAAGGATCAGCGCCGGAGTCATCTGTCGCTGATTCTGCATGTAGAATAAGATTTTCTGAAAAAGAAAAGGAAATCCAAGAGAGGGGGCATATAGCATAAAATGGAAAAACAGTCAAATAGCTTAAATCAAATAAAGCTAAATGGGATGAAGGCAGTAGTAAGCGGCGCCACGGGAGCCGTGGGAATGGCTCTGCTGAATGAATTGATCCGACGTGAGATCCCCACATTGGTTCTTTGTCGGGCGAATTCCCCAAGAAGCGAGCGAATTCCCGAGCATCCTCTGATTACAAAGGTGGATTGCCCGTTGTCGGAAATGAAGGAAAAAACTCGGGAGAATTTGACAGGCGGAAAAAGCTATGAGGTGTTCTTTCACTTTGCGTGGGAGGGAACCACGGGGGAAGCAAGAAACGATATGCCCTTGCAGAATCGGAACGTAAGCTATACCTTGGATGCGGTAGAGCTGGCGGCAAGATTGGGCTGTCATACCTTTATAGGAGCGGGCTCTCAGGCGGAATATGGAAGGGTAGAAGGAAAGCTGACACCCGAAACCCCTGCGTTTCCGGAAAACGGATACGGAATCGCCAAGCTATGCGCGGGGCAGATGAGCCGAATCATGTGTGAGAAAATGGGAATGCGCCATATGTGGGCACGGATACTGAGCGTGTACGGTCCCTATGATACTCCAAATTCTATGGTTATGTCAACGGTGCGGAAATTGATGAAGGGAGAGAAAGCCAGCTTTACGGCAGGGGAACAAATTTGGGATTACCTGTACAGCGAGGACGCTGCAAAAGCATTTTTGGCAATGGCGGAATCGGGAAAAAGCGGAAAGATCTACTGTCTTGGAAGCGGAGCGCCCATGCCGCTGAGGGATTATATCCTTCAGCTTCGGGACGCGGTGTCCCCCCATGCGGTGTTGGGGTTGGGAGAGGTCCCATACGCGCCCAAGCAGGTTATGTATCTTTGCGCGGATATTACAGAGCTTCAACAGGATACAGGCTTTACTCCCACGGTTTCCTTTGCGGAGGGAATCCGCAGAACGGTAGCATGGGCAAAAGAAAATTGCCGGTAAATAACACGAAACATATGAAAAACATATCCTATATAAAATATCCTTACGGAGGAGAAATAAAATGAAAAAGATCAGTATTATGGTGCCTTGTTATAATGAGGAAGAAAATGTCGTTCCCATGAGTCAGGCGCTTGTAAAACAAATGGAGCAGCTGCCGCAGTATGACTATGAGATACTCTTCATCGATAACTGCTCACAGGATAATACACGTCCCCTTCTTCGGCAGATCTGTGCCGAGAATCCGAAGATCCGCGCGATCTTCAATTCTAAAAATTTCGGACAGTTCAATTCTCCCTATCACGGAATCTGCCAAACCACGGGAGATTGTACCCTTTGCGTTTGCTGTGATTTTCAGGATCCGGTGGAAATGATTCCAAAGTTTCTTGAGGAATGGGAGAAGGGATATAAGATCGTTATCGGCGTAAAAACATCCAGTAAAGAAAATAAGCTGATGTACTTTTTGCGGAGCATCTATTATAAAATGATCCGAAAGATGTCTCGGGTCGAGCAGATCGAGCATTTCACAGGCTTTGGTCTGTACGATAAGAGCTTTGTGGAGGTGTTGCGAGAGCTGGACGATCCCACGCCCTTTTTGCGCGGAATTGTTGCGGAATTGGGACCAAAGATCAAAAAGGTGGAATACGAGCAGGCAAAAAGACGGGCAGGAAAAACCAGCAATAATTTCTTTAGCCTGTATGATGCCGCCATGCTGTCCTTTACGTCTTATACAAAGATCGGAATGAGACTTGCATCCTTTTTGGGAATCGCCATGAGCGGAGGAAGCTTCTTCTCGTCAATCGTGTGCCTGATTTTGAAGCTGATCAATAACGACTTGTTTGAAACGGGCACAGCGGCTGTTTTGTTGACGATTCTGTTTGTAGGCGGCTTGCAGCTGTTCTTCATCGGCTTTGCGGGAGAGTACATAATGAGTATGAATACCCGAATCATGAAACGTCCCTTGGTAATTGAGGAAGAACGTATCAATTTTGATGACTGAGAGCCTTTTAGATTCCATAAATAGCGACCGACTCACCTTCGGTGATGATCAGAGACGATAAGAAAAGAGAGACAATAGGGATTTTTCCATATTGCCTCTCTTTTGTTATTTGGTGTTGTAAAGAAGTCACGGCGGTGCATGATCCAATATGTCCTAAAATGAATAAATAAAATGAATATTTATGAAAATATTCATTCTCTTTCTTGACATTTTGAGGAATAAGCATTATAATAATATAAAATGGATGATTGTGTCCGAATGAAGTAAAAAAGATTTTTATTCATCATTCAATTGTCATTCAATGGGAAAGGAAAACGGCAAAAAAGGAATTTGCTTCCAATGCCGTAAGGACAGATAATGAGTACATTAAAAAGAAGAGAAGCAAGAGAGTATTTGGTAGGATTGCTGTTCGAAAGGGAATTCCGAGGAGATGAAAGCGATACGGAGATCTATGGCAGCTCTGTAGAGGAACGCCAAATTCCCGAGGATAGCTATATAAAAAACGCGTACCATAGTATTTGCGAGAATCAAGTGACGATTGATGAATGGATCGGAAAGCATTCCCACGGATGGAAAACCGAAAGAATGACACGCCTGTCACGGTCAATTCTCCGTATGGGGGTCTATGAGATGCTGTACGAAAAGGAAATTCCATACAGTGTTTCCATCAATGAAGCCGTGGAGATGGCAAAAAAGTACGATGACGAAAAGGCAAGACCCTTCATCAACGGAATTTTGAATTCTGTTAAGAACCAATTGAAATCGGACGCGTCCGCCGGAGTGGCACAACAGGATGATTGATATGTCGGGCTGCTATATCGGATTTGATACCAGCAATTATACTACCTCGGCAGCGCTCTGTAACGAAGAGGGCGAGGTTATCGCGAATCTGAAACAGCCCCTGCCGGTCAGAGAAGGGCAAAGGGGCTTGCGCCAGTCGGATGCCGTTTTTGAGCATATCCGTAATTTGCCAAAGGTGACCGAGGAGCTGAAAAGGATCTTGGCGGAAGGCGGATATACCCCCAAAGCCGTAGGCGTGTCTGTTCGCCCAAGGGACGAGGAAAATTCCTATATGCCGTGCTTTCTCGTGGGAAAAGCGGCGGCGTATGCCTTCGCGGCAGCGGCGGATCTTCCTGTATACACTTTCTCACATCAAAACGGACATGTGATGGCGGCAATGTACTCCTCAGAAGGGCTGGAAACTTTGGAAAAAGTACCCTTCATCGCTTTTCATGTGTCGGGGGGAACGACCGAGGTTTTCATGGTACAGCCGCAAACCAACGGACCTTCTGTCACGCGGATCGGTGAAACGGATGATATCAACGCGGGTCAGCTGATCGACCGTGTTGGGGTCGCTATGGGTCTTTCCTTTCCCTGCGGAAGGGAAATGGAAAAATTGGCGGCAGAGCATGTAAACCGTAAGGGAAAGATCTATCAACACCCTGTTTGCGTGCGTGAAGGAAAATGCAGCCTCTCGGGAGCGGAAAATATCGCGCTTCGATTGTATAAGGAGACCGCTTCTCCCGATATGGTATCTGCCTTTGTTTTTGATTTTATTAAAAGAACTCTGATCAAAATGGGAGAAAACGCCCAAGCGAAATATGGAAAAATTCCCGTGCTTTTTGCGGGCGGGGTAATGTCGAATCAATTGATGCGAGAGGAGCTTTCTCAACGATTTGACGCCTATTTCGCGCAACCCGCCTTTTCCGCGGATAACGCCGCGGGGATCGCTCTGCTGTGCCAAAGACAGGTACAGCGCAATATGGAAAAGGCGAGGTGCTTCTATGAATGAAAATCAGGCAATGCCTGCCCTTACGGTCACCGATGTCAATCGGTATATTAAAGCTCTCCTGACCTCCGATGAGGTGCTCTCAAGCGTGGCGATCCGAGGGGAAATATCCAATTTCAAAGCACATTCCAGCGGACATATGTATTTTACGCTAAAGGACGAAGGGGCGGAAATCGCCGCTGTTATGTTCCGAGGGGATGCCGCGAGAATGAAATTCCGACCGGCAGACGGAATGAGAGTTTTGGTGTACGGTAGCGTAGATGTGTATGAAAAAAGCGGACGCTATCAAGTATATGTAAGAACCATGCTGGCAGACGGAATCGGCGCTATGGCATTGGCATACGAGCGCTTGAAGAAACAGCTGGAAGGGGAAGGTCTCTTTGATGAGGCAAGAAAAAAACCAATTCCCGAATATCCCGAGTGTATTGGAATTATCACGGCGCCAACAGGAGCCGCCATTCGCGATATTCTTAATATTACAGGAAGACGTTATCCACAGGCAAAGATCCTTCTGTATCCCTCCTTGGTGCAGGGAAGCGAAGCGCCTGATATGCTTTGCTCAGGTATAGCGTATTTTAACGCCGCGCGGTGCTGTGATGTGATCATATTGGGACGAGGCGGCGGCTCTATGGAGGATCTGTGGGCGTTTAATGACGAAAAATTGGTCCGTATGGTGGCGGCATCTCAGATCCCCGTGATCTCTGCCGTGGGACACGAGATCGACTTCACGCTGTGCGATTTCGCGGCGGATCGCCGAGCGCCCACTCCTTCGGCGGCGGCAGAGCTGGCAGTGCCCGACCGTAAAACGCTTCTTGAGCTTCTTGGACAAAAACAAAGCCATATGGAACGGTCTGCTACGCAAAGGATCCATAGCCAAAAGCAAAGAGTGCTTCAAAAAAAGCAAGCGCTTGGCTTGCTTTCCCCCGAGGAAAAGCTGCGGCGTATACGTCAAAGGATCGAGTATGATCAGAAGATGCTGGAACGGTCGGTGGAGCGGAGAACCGAAAAGGAAAGGGCAAGACTGCAAACCATGGCAGAGAGGCTGAACGCGCTGAACCCCTTGGCAGTGCTGCAAAGAGGCTATAGCGCGGTCAGAGATAGCGAGGAGAGAATCGTCGCCTCGTCAAAGCAATTAAAAAAAGGACAGCAAATTAAGCTGATCCTGCGTGACGGAGAAGCGAACGCGGAGATTTTGTCGGTAAAGACTTTTCGGAATCAGAGAAAAGGAGAAAAAACAAAATGACAGAAAAAGAAAATGCGATCCGTGAAATCGATGAGCTGAAGCTGGAGGAGCTGATGCGCCGTTTGGATGAGACCGTGGAACGGCTGGACGGGGAAAACGAGAATCTGGAGGAAATGCTCAAGCTTTATGAGGAAGGCGTGCGCCTGATTGCCGCGTGCAATAAAAAGCTTGCGGACGCGGAGCGGAAAATACAAATTTTAAAGATCACTCCCGATGGGGAAATTTGCGAAGAGCCATTCGAAAACACATGAAAGTATGATAACACGAACCCATGAAAACATGAAAAACATGAAAAAGGAATGAAAAGGAGACTTCTCATGGAAGCAACAATGAACGCGCTCAAAAACAAAATTATGGAAAACGCGGAAAAAACAGAAGAGGCATTGAAGTCATATTGCAAGGAAGCAGATGAGGATCTGCAAATTATTTATGATGCGCAAGCGTATTCCCTCCTCGGCGGAGGAAAACGGATCCGAACCTTTTTGGTCAATGAATTTTGTCGGATGCTTGGCGGAGATATCCGTGTCTCTATGCCATTTGCGGCGGCACTTGAGATGATCCATACATATTCGCTGATCCATGACGACCTGCCTTGTATGGATGATGATGACTTTCGCCGCGGAAAACCGGCGAATCATAAACAGTTCGGATATGCTACCGCCTTGTTGGCGGGCGATGCGTTGCTCACCAAAGCCTTTTTGACGGCAGCGTCAAATCCCAACGCGGACGGAGAAAAATGCGCGGAGGCAGTTCGCTTGCTTGCGGAAGCGGCTGGGGAAAGCGGAATGATCGGCGGACAGATCATGGATCTGGAGGGAGAGACAAAGCAGCTGGAATTTGAAACGCTCTTGCGCTTGCACTCGCTGAAAACAGGGGCGCTCATGGAATGCGCCGCGCGGCTGGGATGCTTGGCGGCAGGATACACGGCGGATACCCCCGAAGCACAGGCGGCAGCCTTGTACGCGCGGAAGCTCGGACTTGCGTATCAGGTCATTGACGATATCCTGGACGAAAGCGGAGAAGAGGAGGAGCTTGGCAAAAACCTGAGAACCGATGTTTCTCATAATAAAACCACCTTTATGACGTATTTTGACGCGGAGGGCGCGAAGGACTACGCAAGTAAGCTAACGGCAGAGGCGATTTCGGCAATTTCAGAAATGAAGGATTCGGAAACCTTGACAGATCTGGCGGCATACCTGCTGGAAAGAACCTATTAAAAAACGTGCGAGTGAACGTATTTTCTTGACGATGAAGAGTTAAAAGGTAGAATAATAAAAAGGTAAATATTGATTTTGGAAGATCAAATCAATTGGTAAAATTGTGGAAGTAATAAAAGAATTTTTCGAAAATTATATATTGATCAGTGCGGCGTTGGGATGGTTTACAGCACAGTTCTTAAAGATCTTTACGGGACTGTTCAATACAAAAAAAATAAATTTGAAATTGATCTTTTCCAATGGCGGAATGCCCAGCTCTCATTCCTCTACCGTGTTGGCTTTGTGCACAGCATGCGCGGTGCAATGCGGGGTAGGATCCCCCTATTTTGCTATCTCGGGAGTGGTCGCCATGATCGTAATGAACGATGCCTTCGGCGTGCGGTATGAGACGGGAGAACAGGCAAAAATTATCAATCGGATCACTCGTGAGCTTTTTTCCGGAAAAAGCGAGGAATTTAATACGGGCTTGAAGGAGCTGGTGGGACATACCCCCTTTCAGGTGCTGATGGGCGGCTTGCTGGGAATAGCGGTCGCAATTGGTTACGCGTTTGCTTTGGGGATTCTATGAGAGCGGACGTGTATTTAACGGCGACGGGTCATACCTCCAGCCGAAAGAAGGCACAGGATCTGATCGGGGCGGGTGCGGTAAAGATCGACGGAGCGGTGATCAAGAAAGCCTCTGCGGCGGTGAATGAAAATATACCGCATGAGGTGGAGATCGAGCCGATCTTCAAATATGTAAGCCGAGGCGGAATGAAGCTGGAAGCGGCTTTGAATTGCTTTGAGATCAATGTAAACCGCAAAAAAGCGGTAGATGTGGGAGCCTCCACAGGGGGATTTACCGATTGCCTTCTCAAAAGGGGCGCCGCTCAGGTCGTCTCCGTGGATTCGGGAATCGGACAATTGCATGAGACATTGCGGTCCGACCCTCGGGTAATATCGGTGGAAAGCTTTAACGCCCGTATGCTCAATGAGGAGATCACACAGGGAAAATGTGATATTGCCGTGGCGGACGTTTCCTTTATTTCACAAACCTATCTGATTCCGCAAATCGTTTCGGTGCTGAGAGAGGGCGGAGAATTCGTCAGCCTGATCAAGCCTCAGTTTGAGGCGGGAAAAAGCGCACTCGGAAAGAATGGGATCGTGCATAACAGTGCCTATCGGTATCTTGCGGTCAAGCGTGTGCTGGAATGCGCGACAGAAAACGGAATGGACGCCGTGGGGCTGATCCCCTCTCCCATAGAGGGCGGGGACGGAAATAAAGAATATTTGGCATATTTCATAAAGAGATTTTACGCGGGTTCTCGAATCGATGATAAAACGATCCGAAGGATTACATCTCTGTAAGGGGATAACCGAAAAAGAAAACCGCGAATTCAGATATTTTCGTGAGAAGTAAGAAAGGTGTGCGAAAAGTGAAAAAGGTTGCGTTGATAACGAATTTTAATATAGCGGAAAAGCTGGCAGCCGCCATGGAGGTGGCAGAGATCATCGCGTCAAAGGTGGATGAGATCTTGCTACCCATAGCATATAAGGAACGGATTTTTCGCAATAAAGGACACCGCGCGGCGTTTGTCTATCGCACGCCGGAGGAGATCTATAGCGAATCGGAGCTGATTATAGCATTGGGCGGAGACGGTGCTATGCTGGACGTGGCAAGAAGAGCGGCGCCGGCAGGGATTCCGATTTTAGGAATCAATATGGGTAGGGTCGGATATATGACCGAGTTGGAAATGGATGAGCTGGAGCTTCTACAAAAGGTGTTTGAGGGAAAATACCGCTTGGACGAAAGAGCCATGCTGCAAGCGGAGGTCAACTCAAGAAAAGGACAAACAAAATTTTCCGCATATGCCTTAAATGAGGCGGCTATTACCAACGGATCGGCAGCGCGAATTGTGGATCTTCAGCTGTCAGACGGAGATGAATTGGTGTATACGTACCGAGCGGACGGCTTGGTGATCGCAACCCCCACAGGCTCCACTGCGTATTCGCTTTCCGCGGGAGGACCGATCGTAGATCCCAAGCTGGCATGCTTTTGCGTCACACCGATCTCTCCCCACTCGCTGTCGGCAAGACCGCTGGTCTTTCCGGATACAGCACAGCTGAAAATCAAGAATATATGCAACCGAGAAAAGGTCTTGCACTTGACCGTGGACGGAAGATCGACCTTTGACCTATATTATGGAGATACCGTCCTGATTACACGGTCAGAGCTAAGGGTAAAGCTTTTGCGGGTTAAGGAGGAAAGCTTTTATTCCAAGATCCGAATGAAAAAGTTTGTATGATCAAAAGAAGGTACGTCAAAAGATAGAACTCACTTAAACACCTTGAATACGGAGAAGAAAAATGAAATCGAAAAGACAAAACAGAATTCTGGAGCTTGTCGCGAAATATGAAATCGATACACAGGAAGAAATGATGGAGCGCCTTCGCTCAGAAGGATACACGGTTACCCAGGCAACGGTTTCCAGAGACTTAAAGGAGCTGAAGCTGGCGAAGGTGTTGACCGCGCGGGGAACCTATCGGTATTGCGTCAGCGCGGGAAGAAATCATAGCGGAAACGTGCGCTTGAATAACGCTATGGTGGATTCGATCGTTCACGCGGATTATTCTATGAATAATGTGGTGGTAAAAACCTATCCGGGAATGGCGCAGGCGGTAGCATCCGCGGTGGATGCGTTGAATATGCATAATGTTCTTGGCTGCGTGGCAGGCGATGATACCATTATCATTGTAACACGGAATGAGGAAAGCTCAGCGGAGATCAGTGAAAAAATTCGAGAGCTGATGAAAACCTTTTAATTCCATTAATCAATTAAGAAATAAAAGATCTGTAGCGGAGATTCCACTGGAACGGCAGATCGAGAAGGAGAAACAAAAGCAAGCGGTGTGAGGTGAGGAAATGATAGAATCTCTTCATATAGAAAATATTGCCGTTGTTAAAAGCTTAGACGTGGATTTCAATTCAGGAATGACAGTTCTGTCGGGCGAAACAGGAGCGGGAAAGTCCATTATCATTGATAGTCTGAATCTGTTGATGGGAGGCAGAGCTGACCGTGACCTGATCCGAACAGGAGAGGAACGGGCGGAGGTCTCCGCCGTGTTTGGAAAGCTGTCAGAGAACGCGCGGAGAATCATTTCCGAGCTGGGATTTGATATAACCGATGGGACGGTCATGCTGTCCCGAAGCGTGGGTCAAAATGGATCCTCGGCAAGATTGAACGGCAGAGCTGTCACTCTGTCCATTTTGCGTGAGATCGCGGTAACGCTTTTTAATATCCATGGTCAAAGCGATAATCAACAGCTGATGGATCCCAAAAACCATGGGATGCTGTTGGATTCATATGCGAATTGCGTTGAAACACGGCAAAGGTATTATGAGATTTATAAAAAGCTCTTGCATGTCCGAGCCGAGATCGATTCTTTGCAAAGGGATGAACAGGAGCAAAACCGCCTGAGCGAAATGCTTCGGTATCAAATTGCCGATATTGATGCGGTAAAGCCGAAAAAAGGCGAGGAGGAAGCACTTACCGAATTGGCAAAGAAGCTTCGGAGCGTAGAGCAGATCACAAAGGTGTGCGGTCTGGTAGAAAAAGCGCTGGAGGGCGGCGAAAAGGGAAAGGGCGCCATTTACCTGACCGATCGCGCGGCAAATGCCCTGTGTTCTATTGCCGATGCCGTTCCCGAAGCGGAGGAGCTGTCAAACCGATTAAACGATATTCGCTATGAATTGGAGGATATCGCCGCGTCTCTGTCGGATTTTGAGGATTTTGGCGGAGAGGACGCGCTGGAAAAGCTGGATCGAACAGAGGCAAGACTGGATGCCATAGCAAAGCTGAAACGGAAATACGGAAACAGCGTAGAGGAAATTTTGGAATTCCGCGGAAGGTCTGCCGCCGCGTTGGATGATATCGAGCATTTTGCGGACCGAATGATAGAGCTACAGGAAAAAGAAGCAAAATTAAAAGGGGAAGCGAAAAAAATAGCCGAGGAGCTGCGTAATACCAGACGGTTGGCGGCAAAGGGACTTACCGCGTCGGTTACTGAAACACTGAGCTTTTTAGATATGCCGAAGGTCCGCTTTGAGATATCTATGAAACCTACACGGGAATTTTGTGCTACAGGGATGGATGAGATCGAATTCCTTATCTCCGCGAATCCCGGTGAACCGCTGATGCCCATGGTAAAAATCGCGTCGGGAGGAGAGCTGGCAAGAATCATGCTGTCCCTGAAAAATGTCCTGAATACCTGCGATGGCGTGGATACCGTGATTTTTGACGAGATTGATACGGGAATTTCGGGAAAAACCTCCCGAAAGGTGGGGATCAAGCTGAAGGAGATCGGAAAAGGCGCACAGGTCCTTTGCGTTACACATTCGGCACAGATCGCGTCCATCGCGGATCATCATTTGTTTATTTCAAAAAGAGAAATTGACGGACGGGCGCAAACCTCCTTGAAGGAGCTGGATGAAGAGGGACGAGTAGAAGAGATCGCGCGGATCCTTGGCGGAATAGAGATCACCGAGGCACAAAGAGCGGCAGCTCGGGAAATGATCGCGGAAGGAAAACAGTATTAAAACCTGTATTGTGTTGAATTTTTGCGAAATACTTGAATTTATTTGAAAAATGTAGTATAATAAAAAAGTTATTGTCAGATGATATTTTTGAAAAATTAGGAGACAAAAATGCTTGCAGTTAAAAAAATGATAGCGGACGCCCTTGCGGAGCAGGTCCGTATAATGAAATCGGATGCCGAGCTAAGCGCGCAAACCGTACAGGAAATGCTGGAGTACCCTCCCGACCCTAAAATGGGAGATCTGGCACTGCCTTGCTTTAAGCTCAGTAAGCTGTTGCGTAACGCACCCGTTAAAATTGCCAATGAGTTGGCGGCAAGCCTCTCGGTTCCCGCCGTCAGTCGGGCGGAGGCTGTCAACGGATACTTAAATATTTTTTTGGACGGAAGGTATCTGGCAGAAAAGGTAGTGCCCGAGATCCTGAAAAAAGGAGCAACCTATGGAGCGCCCGCGCTGGGACAGGGAAAAACGGTGGTGCTGGACTATTCCTCCCCCAACGTGGCAAAGCCCTTCCATATCGGACATCTCGGTACAACGGTTATCGGACATTCTCTTAAAAAAATGCACGAGTTCGCCGGATATCAGTGCGTGGGCATTAATTATTTGGGAGACTGGGGCACGCAGTTCGGTAAGCTGATCACCGCCTATCGCATGTGGGGAGACCGTCAGACGGTGGAATCAGGCGGAATCGACAAGCTGGTAGAGCTGTATGTAAAATATCATGAGGAGGCGGAAAAGGATCCCTCTCTGAATGATGTAGCACGTTCCGAATTCCATAAGCTGGAGGAGGGCGACGCAGAAAACATTGAGCTTTGGCAGTGGTTCGTTCAGATCAGTTTGGTAGAATATAAAAAGACATACGCGCAGCTGGGCATTGAGTTCGATAGCTATAAGGGAGAATCCTTCTATACCGATAAAATGCCGGCACAGGTACAAAAGCTTCGGGATATGGAGCTTTTGAAGATCGACGACGGAGCATCCATCGTGGATTTGGAGCAATACGGTATGCCCCCATGCCTGATCCTCAAGAGAGACGGCTCTACCCTTTATCCTACCCGTGATATCGCGGCGGCGGTCTACCGTAAGGAAACCTACAATTTTGATAAGGCGATCTATGTAACCAGCGCGGGACAAAGCCTGCACTTCGCTCAGTGGTTTAAGGTCGTGGATATGATGGGCTATCAATGGGCGGATCAATTGGTTCACGTGCCCTACGGAACCGTAAGTATTAACGGCGAAAAGCTGGCAACCAGAACAGGAAACGTTATTTTGCTTCGGGATCTGTTTGCTTTAGCAATCGATAAGGTAGCGGCAATCATGGAGGAAAAGAACCCCGAGCTGGCAGATAAGGAGAAAATTGCCGAGGCGGTGGGCGTCGGAGCTATCGTGTTCTATTATCTTTCCAATAACCGCATGCGGGATATTAACTTTGTAATGGAGGACGCGCTCAGCTTTGACGGTAATACAGGACCGTATGTTCAATATACCTATGCGCGTACCTGCTCGGTGCTGGCGAAAACCGATGGCTATGACCGAAATACAGAGCTGTGCGTTGGAACGGAGGAGGAGCTTGATCTGGTTAAGGTGCTTTCACGCTTCGAGGAGACGGTTCGTGAGGCAATCGAGATATACGAGCCTTCGGTGATCACACGGTATATTTTAGACGTGGCGGGGGCATATAACCGTTTCTATCATAATTGCTCTATCCTTGGCGCGGAGAATGAGAAGATCAAAAATACAAGACTTGCCCTTACCGAGGCGGCAAAAACAGTTTTGGGTAACGCGTTTGATCTGATCTGTCTTGCCAAGACTGAAAAAATTTAAAAGAAAATAAAAATACAAACATAAAATAAAAGAGGTATGAAAGATGTCCGGACATAGCAAATGGGCGAATATTAAGCACAAAAAGGAAAAAACCGATGCGCAAAAGGCAAAGGTGTTTACAAAAATCGGTAAGGAGATTACCATCGCGGTAAAGGAAGGAGGCGGAGATCCCGCGTCCAACTCCAAATTGCGTGACTTGATCCTGAAAGCAAAATCCAATAATGTACCCAATGATAATATTGAGCGAACCATAAAGAAAGCGCTGGGAAGCACGGCGGAAAATTACGAGGAGATCGTGTATGAGGGATACGGTCCCGCGGGAATCGCCGTGATCGTGGAAGCGACAACGGATAACCGTAACCGTACCGCGGGAAATGTCCGCGCGTATTTCTCCAAATATCACGGAAATATGGGTCAGTCGGGATGCGTGTCCTACCTGTTTTCCGATAAGGGCTTGATCGTGATCTCCAATGAGGACGGAGATATCGATGAGGATAAATTGATGGAAACAGCTTTGGAGGCTGGCGCTGAGGACTTTGCGGCGGAAGGCGAGGTCTTTGAGATCTATACCGAACCGGATGACCTCTATGCGATTCAGGAAGCGTTGAAGGATGCGGGATATGAGATCCTCTCTGCTGAAAAAACAAAAATTCCCTCCAATTATGTTACCTTGGATAACGAGGATGATATCAAATTCATGGGCTTGTTGATTGAGCGGCTGGAAGATGATGATGACGTTATGAACGTCTACCATAACTGGGAAAATTGCGATTGATCGGGAATGGGAAAGTATAAGCGTTTGCTATCCAATACGGCAATTTTAGGGGCGGGTACCTTTGCGTCAAAGGTACTTGTCCTTCTGCTTATGCCGTTTTATACCTCCATTCTTTCAACGGCTGAGTTTGGCGTAGCCGACCTGATCGCGCAAACGGCGAATTTGCTGATTCCGCTGGTGGCGGTGGGAATTTGCGATGGGATTTTCCGATTTACCTTGGATTGTGCCGAGGATGAGGAAAGAAAACAAAAGATCCTGTCAACAGGTATGGCGATTCTCGGAATGGGGAGCGGACTGTTTTTTGTGCTGATCCCCGTTTTGTGCCTGTTTGATACCTTTAACGGATATGTTTGGATGATCGCGCTGTACGTGATCGCGTCCAATCTCCATTCAGCGTTTGCGGGATATATCCGAGCCTTGGGAAAAACCACAATGTTTGCGGTGCAGGGGATTCTGAATACCGTACTTACAATCCTGCTGAACGTGCTGCTTTTGGTGACGTTTGATATGGGAAGCAAGGGATACGTGCTGTCTGTGATCGTGGCGGATTTTGTAATGGCAGGCTTCCTATTTGTCGTGGCAAAGCTGTATCGGGATATTTCCCTTAGAAAGGCAGACCGTAAAACCGCGAGGGAAATGCTGAAATACAGTATTCCGTATATCCCCACCACCATGATGTGGCTGATCACCTCCGTGTCGGACCGATACGTGGTGTCGGCATATTGCGGAGACAGCGTCAACGGACTGTATGCGGCGGCGTACAAATTGCCCACACTATTGTCATTAATCAGCGGGGTGTTTGTGGAAGCATGGCATTTTTCAAGCGTAAAGGATGCCACCGATGAGGAAAAAGGAGAATTTTTCGGAACGGTATATGTCAATTTTATGGGCGTGATGTTTATGGGCACATCGGTCTTGATCGCCGGGACAAAAATCTTCACACGGATCCTGCTTTCGGATGCTTACTATTCCTCATGGCAATACGTGCCTGTCTTGGCGGCGGCAACATGCTTTTCCACGTTGGTATCCTTTTTGGGAAGCGTGTATTTTCTTAAGAAAAAAAGTACGCTGTCCATGCTGACAGCCATGTCGGGAGCTATCATTAATGTGGTGCTCAATTTTGTACTGATTCCCAATCACGGAGCTATGGGCGCCGCGGTGGCAACATGGATCAGTTACGCGGCGGTGTACGTGATCCGAGCATACGATACCTCAAAATATCTGACCTTTCCCTTACACAACCTTCGACTGATTTTCAATACGGGAATGATCCTGTTGCAAGGGTATATCATGCTGCGGGAGTTCCGCTATTGGCAGCTTGCGCAGCTGGGAATATTGCTGCTTGTGCTGTTGCTCAACGGCAGAGAGCTTACAGTCACGCTGATGAGAGTCGTAAGGAGATTTTTTAAAAAAAGTCAAAAAAAATCATAAAAAAGTAAAAAAGGTATTGCAAAATCATTTTTGATGTGATATAATATGATGTAATGTGTGCCGAAAAAGCGGCACAGATCATAAAAACAAAAATAGAAGGGTAGTCCGCTGCGATGCTCTGCATGAATACCCGGATTTTTAAGGAGGACTGAAAAATGAATATGCTTCAGGCTTTTACAAACGAGCAGTTGAAGACCGAAGTACCGGAAATCAACGTTGGTGACACCATTCGTGTACACAACAAGATCAAGGAAGGAACCCGTGAAAGAATCCAGATGTTCGAGGGAACCGTAATTGCGAAACACGGCGGCGGAATTTCCGAGACATTTACTGTAAGACGTGTGTCTTACGGCTGCGGCGTAGAGAAGACCTTCCCGATTCACTCTCCCAACGTAGAAAAGGTAGACATTATCCGTTCCGGACGTGTCAGAAGAGCAAAGCTCTACTATCTGCGTGACAGAGTTGGTAAAGCATCAAAGGTTAAGGAAAAGATCTAACCGAAAACCTAAAAAATACAGGGTGGAAAACACCCTGTATTTTTTAGTTTGAGAGGAAGCTCAATCATTATTTTCAGTCAGCTTTTTTTCAACGGTGTCAAAGGCAAGAGCGCGGTCGTCCTCCGAGAGAATGGCATAAACGGTGTAATTGCCAAAGGAGCGAACCTCGGCACCATCCAATTTAGGAAGCTCCTCAGCGGTGTAGCTTGCGATAAAGGCGCGCTGATCCTCACGGAGCTGCTCAATATACTGCTCGCATAACCGCTTAACCTCTTCTCGGGAGGCATCGTCAGGGGTGTGAAAAATTCCCACTTCATTGATATCCTCAGAAATGACCGAATAACGTAAGCAGGAATCGTCGGGAAGCTCGGTGTCATTAAAATAATAACGCAAATGCTCACCGCCAAAGGTCTCATAGCCAAAGTTTACAGGGATCTGATCCTCAACCGAATCCATCAGCTCAGAGCAAGGAACATCATCGGAATATTCCGCCTTTTTAGAGCAGGAAAAAAGAGAAACGCAGAGCAGTATGAGGGATAAAGGAAAAGAGAAAGAGCGCAAAAAAATTTTCATAAAAACAGGGTACTCCTTTTCAATCAGTGTATCCGTGGGTGCGGATGTAATTCAAAATTTCAACATAAGCCTCTCGGGTCAAATGATAGCCGTCACCGCATTGATACTCGAATTTGAGACAGCCGTCACTATCCTTGAGAATCTCCGAGGTATTTAAATAACGAAGATTATATTCCTCAGCCAGCTCCAGAACCCAGGCGTTGATTATGTCGATATATTCGTTTAATTCCTTGAGACTGATCGAATAATAGCGCATATCCATATTGGAGGCAACAGGAAATCCGGACTGTAAAATAATCTTTGTATTGGGAGAGCCGTTGCGAATATCATCCAATAATAAACGGTAGCAGGATTTGTAATATTCCTCCCCCTTTTTCACATTTTGGACAGCGCCGTTAAGTCCAAAGGTCAAAACAATATACTCGGGTTGCTTGCGGGAAACCGCTTCCCTCAGGGTCAAATATTCACCCGTGTCGGGATAAAATAGCTTTGCGGAAGGGGTGGTGGTGTCCAAGCTCAAGGTTCCGCTTTCGGGAGCCCAAACCTGCTTGGTCTTCGTTCCGTCCTTTAGTACACCGCGGCTTTTCATGTGATAGGTGGTGGATTCCCCCAAAAAAATAAAACTGTCAATATACTCCTGACCAAAATCCTCCGTTTTCCGCAAGGTAACGGAGGCTTCTTGTGTTTTGCCTGTGTGAGGCGCCCCCGAAGCAGGGAGGGATGGCTCCTGAGCACAGGAGGAAAACAAAAGAAGAAAAAGAATCGTCAGTGGGAAAAATGACAGTTTGTATTTCATAACAGTATATCGTAAACCTTTCCGAAAAATCGGATTAAGGAATACAAAGGAGATCAGCGCGATTTTTTAAATTGGCTCGAATAGGAGGCATCCTTTTCGGAGTTGGAACGAAGCTTTGAAATAAAGAGGGAAGCCAGACCCATAACGAGGAAGTATAAAAGAGTAAAGGTGACCAAACCAATCAATAGGGAAGCAGGACGCATCGCCGCGGGAAGAAGGAAGCAAAGATAGAAGGCGGCGATCAGAATCATAAAATGTAAGACCAGCCTTGCCGCTCCGGGGATCGATTTGGTGCGAAAAATCGCTTGAGCCACAGCCGCCAAAGCCGAGAAGAGGAAAATCAATAGTACACGGGTGGCAGACATAAGAACCTCATCCTCGGAAACGTTGACAATCAACATTAAAAGAGAGTAGATCGCCGTGAGGATGGTGAAGATGACGGACGTATCCGCCAATATTTTTCTGAGCTTTTTTCTGAAATCCATGGTATATACTTAATCCTTTCGGTAGTGTTCCCATACAATATACCATATATACAAAAAAATTTCAATATAAAATCAAGAGAAAACTGTAAATTTTTATCGTAAATTTATCGTACAAAAAATCAAATGTTGTTCAGCATAATTTCAACCAGCTCATCAAAGCAACGGGATAGCTCAGAGCGCAAACGGCCTGTCAAAATAATGGCTTGAGCGAAGGATCGAGGGAGAACGCCCGAATGAAGCTTTTCAAGCATGGCGTTGTGGGCACAGCGACCTTCACAAAGCAGCTTTCTGTAGCCCTGAATATCGGGCATCTCATCAGGCTTGCGGATGGAACGGAGCATGGAGGTGGAAAGCTTTAGCTGCTCGGCTAATAAAATGCAGATTTTTCCTTCCTCATTTACCTTGCCGCTAAAGGAAGAAAAGGAAGTGTTCCCCAACAGATCCGCCGCCTTGTCGATGACACGGGATAGACAATGGGCACAGGCGGCAATGTTGTCACGCTCCAAGGGGGGGAGAAAGTCCGCGAAAAGAGCGTCCTCAAGCTCGCAGACCAAACGATCGCAGGACTTTCGTAAGGCGGAAAAGCCTTGTTTGTCTTTTTGGGGAGAAGTGCCGCAAGAAAGCTTGACGGCAGATTCAGCGAGAGCAGAGAGCTGCTCCAAATTTTCAAAGTAGTTGTATTTAACCATAATATCACGCCTTTCCTGAAAATTTCGGATGATAAAAAACGGTGCTTAACCCGATACAAAATAGAATATAAAGAACAATAATAATCAGAAAGAGGTTAAAAAGGAGAGAAAGAAGCCGATGGCTCCGCAAAATGGAAAGGTAAGAGCCCATGCGGCAAGAATCTGTCCGGCAATGCGAAGGTCGATTCCGTTTTTCTTACACATGCCTGTTCCCATAATCGCGCAGGACTTGGAATGGGTGGTGCTGGCAGGGATTCCCAAAAAAGAGCAAATGGCAAGGATTACAGTGGAGGCGGCATCCGAGGCACTGCCGCCGGCGGCATCTAATTCTGTCATGTCACAGCCCACCTTTTTGATGATCCTCGCTCCGCCTAACATAGTGCCCAAGGTCATAACCGAAGCACAGATCAAAACAATAACCAAAGGAAGGGAATCTGTATTTTCACCGCTCGAATAATAAAAAGAAAGTCCTAACATGTATACACCCATAAATTTTTGAGAATCCTGAGCTCCGTGTAAAAGTGCGCTTCCGGCGGCACTGATACATTGGGCGCGCATAAAATAGCGCATAACATTCCGCCGAGGCTTTTTGGAAAGAAGACGGAGGAGCACACGATAAAAGAAAAATCCCAAAAGAAAAGCGGGGAGCGTGGTGGCAATAAGACCGACCAAAACCAATCGCCATTGCTCGGGATTTATGGCGGAAAGACTCATGCGGCGTGCTAAAGCGGCTCCCGTAATTCCCGAAATTAACGCATGGCTTTCGCTGGTAGGGATCCCAAAGCGCCAAGCGATCAGCGCCCAAAGAATTACAGCGCAAAGACCGGCACATAAGGCAGACAGAGAATCGTCGGAATTCTCCCCAAAATCCACAATTCCGTAAAGCGTTCGGGCAACACGAGAGTTAATGAGAGCCATGCCTACAGCCCCCGCGAAGTTGCAAAAGGCAGCAAGGGAAAGAGCGCCGGAGGGGGAGAGAGAATGGGTCGAGACACAGCCGGCTATAGCATTGGGGGCATCAGTCCAACCGTTTACTAAAATAACCAAAAGGATCAGCACGGTAAATAAAATCAGCATAGGGAACCCTCCCAACAGATCTCGGCGGATTTTTATGCGCGCGGCAAATCGGTACTATGTAATCCTTATGAAGAGGAAGGAGAATTCATTCCAAAGGACAGGTTGAAAAAAATCGGAAAAGGAAAATAAAAGTATAGAAATATTTTTGGAAATATTTTTGAAAATATTTTTGAGAAAAGAAAAAAGCCTCCCAATTTTGGTCTAAATATGGTATAATATACATAATGTAATGCGCTTTTGAATTTATGGTATTTCGCGGAAAATAAAAACGAAGAATGTTTTAAAAAAATAGGTAAAATTAGGTAAAAACAGGGGAATTCGAATGGAAGCAACAATAAACGAACGGATAAAAGAATTGCGCGAGAAATTGCTGTATCATGCGGAACGGTATTATGTTTATGACGCTCCCGAGATATCGGACTATGAATATGATAAATTGTACGCGGAATTAAAAAAATTAGAAGAGGAGCATCCCGAGCTCTATGATCCCACGTCTCCCACGCAGCGCGTGGGGGGAAAACCCTTGGATAAATTTCAAAAGGTGACCCACACCGTGCGAATGGACTCGCTTGCCGATGTTTTCTCTTTTGGGGAGATCCATGACTTCTGCGAGCGAATGGAGACGGAGATCATACAGCCTTCTTATTCGGTCGAGCCAAAAATCGATGGATTGTCTGTATCTTTGATCTATAAGGAAGGCATCTTTGTCCAAGGCGCTACACGGGGCGATGGTGTTACGGGAGAGGATGTTACACAAAATCTGAAAACCATCTTTTCTATTCCGCTTACGCTGCCGGAGCCCCTGAGCTTGACGGTGCGAGGGGAGGTCTATATGCCCCGCGCGGTTTTTGAGAGGATTAACGCGAAGCGTGAAAACGAGGGAAAAGCATTGATGGCAAATCCCAGAAACGCGGCGGCAGGCTCCTTACGCCAATTGGATCCCCGAATTGCCGCTGAACGCAAGCTGGATATCTTTGTGTTTAATTTTCAAGACGGTGATCTGTATATGGACGGACATGCGCCGAAAACCCATACCGAAACCCTTGAACGGTTAAGCGCGCTTGGCTTTAAGGTACTCCCCTTGCGGGCTGTAACCGATAAAGCTGAGGAGATTATAAAGCATATTCAGGGGATCGGTTCACAAAGAGATCGGTTGGCATATGACATCGACGGAGTGGTTATAAAGATCGATGGGTTGGAAGACCGAAGAGTTATCGGGGAGGGTACCAATACCCCTCGCTGGGCGGTGGCATATAAATTCCCCCCCGAGGAAAAAGAAACATTTCTTGAGGATATTTCCATAGCCGTAGGCAGAACAGGGGTGCTTACGCCAACCGCGGTGCTTGCCCCCGTTCGCTTAGCGGGAACAACGGTCAGCCGCGCTACACTTCATAATTTGGATTTTATCCGCCAAAGAGATATTATGCTTGGAGATAGAGTTATCGTGCGAAAAGCGGGGGATATTATCCCCGAGGTGGTTTCGGCTGTCACGGCAAAGCGAACAGGAGCAGAACGCAGGTTTCTTATGCCCGTGGTTTGCCCCTCTTGCGGAGACGCGGTTTTCCGTGACGAGGGAGAATCGGCAATTCGCTGTACCAATAGCGCGTGCCCCGCTCAACTGTCAAGAAGTATTGAGCATTTTGCGTCGAAAAATGCAATGAATATTGACGGGCTCGGACCGCAGATCGTAGAGCTTTTACTGAGCAATCACCTGATTTCCGATGTTTCAGACCTCTATCATCTTCAAGCTGACCAAATCTCAGGCTTGGATAGAATGGGAGAAAAGTCGGCGGCAAATTTGATACAGGCAATTGAAAACTCTAAGTCTGCCGGACTGGAACGGCTGATCTATGCCTTGGGCATCCGAAATATCGGGGAGGTAGCGGCAACGGCATTGGCGCATCGGTACGGTACGCTGGAGGCTGTAATGGAGGCAACAAAAGAGGAGCTGTGTCAAATCAGCGATTTTGGAGAGATTACCGCCGATTGTGTGGTGAATTTTTTCACTCATAGTCAAAATCGTGAATTGTGCCGCAAGCTGGGGGACGCCGGATTGTTGACGGTCTCCGTGGCAAAGCCTGCCGAGGATCTTTTCGATGGGCTGACCTTTGTTCTTACAGGGACACTCCCGACCATGTCGCGGGATGAGGCATCCGCGCTGATCCGTGCCAAAGGCGGAAAGATAACCGGCTCGGTGTCTAAAAAGACCTCCTATGTAGTGGCTGGAGAAGCGGCGGGAAGTAAGCTGACCAAAGCAAAGGAGCTGGGGATCGCTGTTATAACCGAGGAAGAATTGTTGGAAATGATAAATGAGATGAAAAATTCAATATAAACAGATTGAATTTTAATATTATAAAGAAAATCAAAAGATAATTTATGACGAAAAATATAATAAAGAAAACAAGAAAAATAAAAAGGGAGTGTTAAACTCCCGTGTATTCCAAAATTCCTCGGTAAATTCCGTCAGCAAAAAGATCGGGGCGGTTGTTCATAAGCATCGCGTCATTGTAGTTGGTAATAAAACCAAGCTCCACCAAAACCGCGGGCATGGCGGTGCGTCGTAAAACATAAAGACCGGTTCGCACCTTCATTCCCCTGTTTCGAAGACCGGTGGTTTGGCTGAGCCAATAGAGAATGTCCTCGCCCAGAGAAAAAGCGGCGGAGGGCTCCGAAAAAGCGAAGGCCTCGCTGCCGGAAGCGCTTGGGATCTCGGATGCGTTGGTATGTAAGCTGATAAAATAGTCAGCGCCCCAGGTGTTGGCATCCTCAACGCGCAGTCGTAAGCTGCTGGAATTGGAGGAGCCGATCTGGGTGTCTGCGGTAGGTCGGGAAAGACGAACCTCAAAATCATCGTTGGCGCGAAGAAGCTCTGCCAATTCAATGCCAATGCGGAAAACGATATCCTGTTCCCGTAAACCGTTTCCCTCAGCGCCCGCGTTGGGATTTAACGGATTGTGACCCTGATCAATGTAAATTTTAATCGCCATACTTGTGTTCCTTTCCAGAAATTGCAAATTTCTAAACCTGTAAGCTTAATTTATGAGCGTGGTGAATCATCTTCGCGCTTGCCTAAGACCGCGAAACGAGGTTCTAACAGCAGAATATTCAAAAAGGCAGAAAATGGTGAGAAAAAGCATAAGAAATTTGCGATTCCATTTTCAAAAACAAAGGAAAATTGGAAACAAATATACACAAAAGGATGACTGTTTCATGAATAGAGCAATAACAAATGATGAACAAAAGAATAAAATTGAAGGCGGAACCCTGTATCTTGTGGCAACGCCCATCGGAAACCTTTCGGACATAAGCGCCCGTGCCCTAAAGGTTCTTGCCTCCGTTGATTTTATTGCCGCGGAGGATACTCGAAACTCCTTGCGGCTTCTGACACATTTTGGGATATCCAAGCCGCTGATATCCTATCATGAGCATAATCGGATGGAACGGGGCGTAGAGATTGCGGAACGCTTGAAAAATGGGGAATCCTGCGCCCTTATTACCGATGCGGGAACCCCTGCTATATCGGATCCGGGAGAGGATCTGGTGGCACTTTGCGCCGCCGAGGGAATCCCTGTAACATCGATTCCGGGCGCGTGCGCCATGATCGTGGCATTGACCCTTTCGGGACTTCCCACCGACCGCTTTGTGTTTGAGGGCTTTCTTCCTGTTCCAAAAAAAGAAAGAAGAGAGCGTCTTGATCTTTTGAGAAAAGAAACAAGAACCTTTATTCTCCACGAAGCGCCCCATCGACTGCGCACAACCCTTGCCGATCTGGAAAAAAGTCTTGGCGGAGAGCGAAGAATTTCTCTTTGCAGGGAGCTTACAAAATTGAATGAGGAGATCCTTCGGACTACGGTGTCCGAGGCGATTCGCTTCTACGGGGAACGGGAACCCCGAGGGGAATATGTCCTTGTACTCGAAGGGAGAAGGGAAAAGGAAAACGAAAATTTGGAGGCAGATCCTTTTGTGGGAGAAATAATGTCCGTGGAAGAAACCGTGGCATATTATCTGAATAAGGGAATGCGCCGAAATGAGGCGGTCAAGGCGGCGGCAAAGGCATTGGGAATGACTCGAAATGAGGTCTACAGCCGAACGGTTTTTGCAAACGAGCAGGATAAGGCAGAGTAGGCAGAATTGGCGGAAAAGACTAAGGAAGAAAGCTTTTTTCTTGGAATTTATAATTAATACACAAAAGAAAAGTCATCTTTTTGCCTACATTCTACATTTTACATGTTGAAAAAACTTAAAAACAACTTGATTTTTGACGTTTTTTATGATATATTATAATGGTAAGAAAATATACAAGCATTAAAAATTATTATAATGAAGGTAAAATGAGATGGCGCAAGCCGCGTCAAGCTCTGTTGGGAGGAATTTGATTATGGAAAAAATGAAGGTGGGCGTAGTTGGCGCCACAGGTATGGTAGGACAGCGTTTTCTCACACTGTTGGAAAATCATCCTTATTTTGAGGTAACCGCACTGGCGGCATCCGCTCGTTCCGCGGGAAAAACCTACGAGGAGGCGGTAGGCGCTCGGTGGAAAATGAAGACGCCGATGCCCGAAAAATATAAAAATATGGTCGTTCATGACGCGGCAAGCATCGATGAGATGGGCAAGCTGGTCAGCTTTGTTTTTTGCGCGGTGGACATGAAGAAGGATGAGATCAAGGCGCTGGAGGAGGCTTACGCAAAGCACGAGATTCCCGTAGTCTCCAACAACTCCGCAAATCGTTGGACCCCCGATGTGCCTATGGTGATTCCGGAGATCAACGACGCGCATTTGGCGGTAATTGAGGCACAGAGAAAGCGTTTGGGCACAAAGAGAGGCTTTATCGCTGTAAAGCCTAACTGCTCGATTCAGTCTTATGTACCCGCGCTGACACCCTTGCTGAAGTATGGAATCAAGGAAGTGGTGGCAACCACCTATCAGGCAATTTCCGGAGCGGGTAAGACCTTTAAGGAAGGGCCCGAGATGATCGACAATATTATTCCCTACATTGGCGGCGAGGAAGAGAAGAGCGAGCAGGAGCCCTTGCGCGTATGGGGAAAGGTGGAAAACGGTGAGATCGTCAAGGCGGAAGCGCCTGTGATTACGACACAGTGTATCCGTGTTCCCGTTTCCGACGGACATACGGCGGCAGTGTTTGTAAAATTTGAAAATAAGCCCACCAAGGAGGAGATCCTAAAGGCATGGGCGGAGTTTAAGGGTAAGCCTCAGGAGCTGGGACTTCCCAATGCTCCCGAGCAGTTTATTACTTATTTTGAGGAGGATAACCGTCCTCAGGCGGCGCTTGACCGTGATATTTACGGCGGTATGGGTGTAACCGTGGGACGCTTGCGCGAGGATAAGCTCTACGATTACAAATTTGTGGGACTTTCCCATAATACCCTCAGAGGCGCGGCAGGCGGCGCGGTATTGATTGCCGAGCTGTTGTACAGAGAAGGATATTTTAACTGATTTTTTAAAAGAAAATTTTTCAAAAAAACAAATAAAATAAATTTCAAAAAAAGATTGACAAACTCTGACATATATTATATAATAAATAGGTAATATAAATGTGCTTGAGGGAGTAGTGGCACGCTTTTGCGTGTAGTAAGTCAACATCGTGGCATTCTGCCTGGCTTGCTTTAAATAACCAGACTCAGTATACGGTATTCACGGTATACTGAGTCTTTTTTTATAGCATGAAGCGTTAAATAAAAAATGATTCCCATGGTATTATAATTTTGTCATAAAAATTATTTATGATAAAAATAATAAAAATGTTAAAGCGGAAAAATGAGAAAAAGAAAACAGAAAAGGAGAAGAAAAAATGTTGTGGCTTAATATTTTACTGTTTGCGGTTGGCTTGGTAATGCTGATCAAAGGCGGTGACTGGTTTGTTGACGGAGCATCCGGAATCGCGCGGCGTTTTCATTTGCCTGAGCTGCTGATCGGCGCCACGGTGGTTTCTATCGGAACGACCTTGCCCGAGGTTATGGTGTCGGCTCAGGGCGCTATGGCGGGCTCGGGAGGAATGGCGTACGGAAACGCCATAGGCTCCATTATTTGTAATACCTCGCTGATCGCGGCGCTGACCATAGCCATCAAGCCAAGCAAGGCAGAACGGAAATCCCTGATTTTGCCTGTTGCGTTTTTCTTTGGCGCGGCGGCGTTTTACATGGTGTCTGCCTATGTGTTCGGATTTTTCTACCGCTGGACGGGTATTGTCCTTTTGTGCGGCTTTGTTTGCTATATTCTGTTTACCCTTTGGCAGATGAAAAAGAATCCTGTCGGCACGGAAATTGAGGAGCTTGATGTTGGAGCGGAAAAATCTGAGTGCGATCGCGGCGATAGCGCCAATGGCGTGGAAGAGAAGAAGGCTTCTCCGATAAAGGAAATTCTTTTCCTTGTGTTGGGCGCGGCATTGATCGCGTTTGGCGCGAATCTGCTTGTAAATAACGGAACGGCAATTGCCGAGCATTTTGGCGTTCCCGACACGGTGATTGCTCTTACCTTTGTGGCACTGGGAACCTCTCTTCCCGAGCTGGTCACCGCAATTACATCCCTTGTAAAGGGTCACGGCGCACTGTCGCTCGGCAACGTTATCGGCGCAAACCTTTTCAATTTGGTGTTGGTAAGCGGTGTGTCCACGGTGATCTCGCCCTTTGCGGTGCCGTCGAGCGCGACAATTGGCGGTTATCCCTCCTCCTTGGTGCTGGATCTCCCGTTAATGCTCGGTGTTATGGTGTTGCTTACGGTGCCTACGCTGATTCGGGGAAAATTGTCCCGAGTGCAGGGAATCGTACTGCTTTGTGTTTACGCGGCGTTTTGCTCGTTGCAGTTTGTTATGTAAAAGCCAAAAAATAATAAGGGAAACAGGGATCGATCCATTGTCGGTTCCTGTTTTTGCGTTGCCGCTTGCTTGCGAAGCATCAATTCTTTTTTTTTGGTTACAATCCCTTATCATTTGTTAAAAACAGACAATGTGTGAATAGTACACGAATTTTTGGTGATTTTATATAAAAAAATTGTCAAAAGATTGTCGGTTTAGGTGCTTGAATAATAAAAATGATTGTGCTATAATATAGTAAAATCAAGCGATGATTCATGGAATAAACTATGGAAACTGTTTGATTAAAAATAACCAATCAAGAGGCAAATACATTAGAAAGGAGTTTTTTATTTTATGAAAAAACTGAAAATCACCTCATTGATTCTTGCTGCTCTCATGATTCTCACACTGATTCCTGTGGGAATGTTGGGTGCATCGGCAGCTGTTACAGCTACCGCGGACTGGTATGACGAAACCGCGACTGAGCTGACTGTTGATGACGCAGCAGATTTGTGGGCGTTTGCTACCGCTGTCAGCGAGGGCAAAACGTTCGAAGGTCAGACTGTTAAATTGACAGCTGATATCACTGTAAACGACGGCTGGGACGCAAAGGCACAGGATCCTAAGAATCCTACCGTTCCCACGGATGTTTATCCCATGGCGGCAGACAAATACTTTGCCGGAACCTTTGACGGACAGGGCTACACCATTTCCGGTCTTTACATGAAGGCTGACGGTATTGTTGGTCTGTTTGGTAACGTTCCTACCGACGGAAACGCGGTTGTTAAGAATGTGACCATTACCAACTCCATGGTTCTTGCCGGCGCAGGTAAGGCAATCGGCGGTATCTTTGGTATGGTTAATAGCGAAAGCGTTACTGCTATTGTTCATCCCTCTACGCATGATACTTTCCCCTATGTTGGAAAGACCTCCGCAACCATTGAAAATGTTGTCAATGACATCGTTGTTTATACTGCCGCAGCGGAAGGCGGTGCTTCCGGTATCGCGGGCTTTGTAGGCTTGGCAAGAGCAGACGTTACTATTAAGAACTCTCGCTTTGAAGGCTTTGCAGCCGGAGGAAGCAGAGGCTTGGCAGCATTTGTCGGCTCCAGCTATGTTTTGAATGGCTTACCCTCTCTTGTTGCTGGTGCTGCAGCTAGCTCCGGTTACAGAAATAAGATTGTTGTTGAAAACTGCGTAATGGCAGGTGAAGTTAACCAGGATGTTCGCGCAGCGGCAACCCAAGGTTTTGCTGGAGCTGTTGTAGGTTACGCGAATGACGCGGTTATGGATTTGACGGTTAAAAACTTCTATTCTAACTCCAATATCGTTGGTTCTAGCAATGTTGCTGCTCTGTACGGCGGATCTTGGGGCGGAACACAGCACGGATTGGTTACCACCGAAAAGTGGTATCAGCTCATTAATCTTGAGAATGTTCAGGTTGCTAACAACGTTACCAAGCTGATCTCTAACCTTTCTTGCGGCGACATTACTGTTGACGGTGTAACCGCTGTTACCGCTGCTGACGCATACACAATGTGCGCTAAGCCCATCGAGACTCTTCCCCTTTCCCGCGGCGCTATTTGGGACGGTGTATCCGTTGATAAGGATTTCCCCGAGACAGGTGATATCATTATCGATACTGCCGCTAAGCTGGCAGGTTTGGCTGAAGCAACCAATGAGTTCACTTTGACCGATACAAGTACCGGCGCTTTCGCAGGCAGAAATATTTACATTACAAAGAACCTTGAGCTTCTCGGCTATAACTGGACTCCTATGGGAGATGAGTACGGTGTTCATCATTTCGCAGGTAACCTTGAGGGTAGACTTGACGGTGTTGAGGGCGCTGCTATTACCATTAGCGGACTCTTCATCGACTGTCTGGATGACGTCAATGTTGGTTTCATTGGAACCTTCCGCGGCGGCTCCATGAAGAACATCACATTTAACAATGCTGAGGTTCTCACCAGCTGTGTGGCTCAAAACGCAGGTATTGCGGTTGGATATGCTTCCAAGAACATAGCTCTGGAAAATATCATTGTTATGAATTCTCGCATTGAGAACTTTGAAACCAACGGAACCGTCGGCGGTGTGTTCGGATACATTAAGTCTGATGTTGCTCTGACACTTAAGAATATTGCGTTTATCGACGGTGAGATCATTGCGTCTGCCGGATATGTAGGCGGTATCTTGGGTTTCGTACAGGTGAATGCCGATACTGCGCTGTATACTCTTGACAGTGTATTTGTTTCCGGTAAGATTGCTGTTGAAGGCAATGTTCTCGGTGTCGGCGGACTTATCGGTTATGCTGCTATAAAGACTGCTGCTACCGAGGTATTTACTCTGAACAATGTTCAGTCTGATATGATCGTTGTTGGAACAGGCAGTACAAACACCGGTGCTCTTGTTGGTTATAGCAACGGAACTGTTGCGATCAACAACGCTCTCGTTACCGGCTTTGGTAAGGACTACAACTCCATTTCTTGGTTCGGTTCTATCACCGCTACCAACCTGACAGCTACTAACGCTTATACCAACTCCGGATTCGCAATCTACAAGGAATTGTTCGGAACAGCTGTTAACGCTGTTGACCTTGCTAACAATGCGGCTACAGTTCTGACCGGCTTCGACTTTACCGATGTTTGGGTAGCAACTGCAAATGGTCCTGTATTGAAGTTTGTTTCCGGTATTGCAAGCGTAGAGGCAATTGACCACCTCTGGCTCAATACTACGGATAAATACGCAATCAACATTGTTGATAACGAAGCAGAGATGGCAAGCCTTGCTATGCTGTCTCATGTAATCGGCGCTGACGAGTATCTCATCTTCGTACATCCCGCTCTCGCTGCTGTTGCAAACGGATTTGCTGAAGATTTCGAGATCCCCTACATGGCTGCTACAGGTCCCGCAGGTGCTGACGGTGCTCCCGGTGCTGCAGGTGCTGCAGGTGCTGCAGGTGCTAACGGTGCTGACGGTGCTCCCGGTGCTGACGGTGCTAAGGGTGACAAGGGTGACACAGGTGCCGCAGGTGCCGCAGGTGCCGCAGGCGAAGCAGGTGCTAAGGGTGACAAGGGTGACGCAGGTGCCGCAGGTGCTGACGGAGCTGCTGCTTCCAACGCACTCGTAATCGTATCTCTTGTTGTTGCTGTTGTATCTCTCATCGGATGCGCAGTTACCTTTGTTACAAGCAAGAAGCGCGTATAATTAAAAAATTACTTCTAATGTAATTCAATAACGATCCTTCAAGAAGATCTTCTTGATAGGATGCCGTGCCAGCTTCGGCTGGCACGGCTTTTTGTATAGCGAAACCCACGCGATTGTCGCGTGGGCGATATAGAATAATCAATGAAAACAACGAAAAAGAACAAAACAAACCATCAGCGTGTCATTTTTTGGAAAAAGAAAGAAGACGCTATTTTCTAAAAAAACTGAAAAAAATTTTTCAAAAGCTATTGACAAATGAAAAAAGTATGATATAATATAATCAAGAATGATTCTCAATAAGGACACAGTATTATGAAAAAACAAAGAAATACTCTGCAAAAGAGAATCGTTTCAGATGTCTTTTGCAATATGAACAATCATCCGTCTGCCGGTATGGTATATGAGGCGGTTCGTGAAAAATATCCCAATATAAGCAGAGCAACGGTTTATCGATTGCTTGCGGAAGCGGCGGAGGAAGGGAAGATTCAACGGCTTAAGCTTACCGAAGCCAATGACCGCTATGACATTACAACCGAAAAACACTTCCATGTAGTTTGTCGGTGCTGTGGCGCGGTGGCGGATGTTGAGACCCACGAGGCGGACAGCGAATTGGGATTCAATGAGATCGTTGCGCGTACCGTTGGGTGTGAAAACTTCCTGATAGACGGCTATCGGTTGGAGTTTGTCGGTGTATGCGATGGATGTCGAAAAACTAAAAATGAAAATCTTTAATTAAAACATTTATAAAAAGGAGATTATTATTATGGCAAAATGGGTATGTTCTGTATGTGGTTATGTTCATGAGGGAGACAGCGCTCCCGAGAGATGTCCTCAGTGCAAGGTTCCTGCGGATAAGTTTAACAAAATGGAAGAAAACAAGCTGAGTTGGGCCGCTGAGCACGTGGTCGGCGTTGCGGAGGGTGCTCCCGAGGATATTCTGATGGATCTTCGCGCAAACTTTGCGGGTGAGTGCACCGAGGTCGGTATGTATCTGGCAATGGCAAGAGTGGCACACCGTGAGGGATATCCCGAGATCGGTCTATATTGGGAAAAGGCAGCATACGAGGAAGCTGAGCATGCCGCCAAATTCGCCGAGCTTCTGGGCGAGGTGGTAACCGCCAGCACCAAGAAGAATTTGGAGATGAGAGTTGCCGCCGAGAACGGCGCGACCGAAGGCAAGTTTGACCTGGCAAAGAGAGCAAAGGCACTCAACCTTGACGCGATCCACGACACAGTTCACGAAATGGCAAGAGACGAGGCTCGTCACGGCAAGGCGTTCGAGGGTCTGCTTAACAGATACTTCAAGTAATACTTAAAAGTCAATAAATACAAGGCTTTAGAGCCACAAAGAGCGACCGAAAGGTCGCTCTTCTTTTATGCCTTCTTTGCGCCAAAATGGGCTTTGACTGTGGAATTTTATTGGAACTTTCCACTTTTTACTGTTTCGAAAAACTCGAATATTGGAAGCCTCAAAATTGGAAGCTTTTTGACAAGCTTATTATATCAAAAATCCCCGCTCTTGCGAACGGGGAAGGGGAAGTGTTTGCGAAGATGAGAGTTGCCGCCGAGAACGGCGCGACCGAAGGTAAGTTTGTCCTGGCAAAGAGAGCAAAGGCACTCAACCTTGACGCGATCCACGACACAGTTCACGAAATGGCAAGAGACGAGGCTCGTCACGGCAAGGCATTCGAGGGACTGCTGAACAGATACTTCAAGTAATAAATTCCATACATTCAGAGGACAGATTTCGGTCTGTCCTCTTTTGTTTTGTGGAACTTTATTGGAACTTCTCACCTTTTACTGTGCCGAAAAGCTCAAATATTGGATGCCTCAAAATTGGAAGCTTTTTGACAAGATTATTATATCAAAAATCCTCGCTCTTGCGAACGGGGATAGGGAAGTGTTTGCGGAAAGGTTGCGATTGATAGTTTGCGCATTACGCTTACAAATTTACGAAAAATTAACAAAAAAGCTTTCAAAATTCTTTTTTTTATGGTATAATGAACGTAGATTACAATGAAGGGGTTTTTGTTATGAGAACGATATCGGCCGATCTTGATCAAATCAAAGGTAATTTGAATCGCTATTTTTCTAAGTGCGTGGGTGCGGGACGCGCCGCAGAGGTTATGCGACATCAAGCGTACGAGCAGCTTTGTATGATTCAACGGGAGTGCCCCTTTGAGTATATTCGCTTTCACGGTCTGTTTCACGACGAAATGGGAATTGTGAACCGAAAGAAAGACGGATCGTTGTTTTTCAATTTTCAATACGTAGACCTTTTGTTTGACTCACTCTTGGAGATCCATCTTCGTCCCGTGGTTGAGCTGGGGCTGATGCCTTGCGCGCTTGCCTCGGGTGAGGAGTGCGTTTTTTGGTGGAAGATGAATAAGACGATGCCGAAAGAGATCGGTGAATGGGAGCGGCTGGTGGAGGCACTGGTGCGTCACGTCACCAACCGATATGGCGAAGAAGAGGTCAAGCAATGGTATTTTGAGGTTTGGAACGAACCCGATCTCGAAAGCTTTTTCCGTTCTGACGACCGTATGAACGAGTATTTTTTGCTATATGCCGCTACGGCAACTGCGGTTAAGCGGGTTTGTCCCGATTATCGTGTGGGAGGGCCGACGACCTCGTCCTTGACCTGGCAGTCCGAGCTGATCGAATATTGTCGCAACCACAAGGTTCCCCTCGACTTTATTTCGGGACATCGCTATGCGACCGACAGTGCGTATAAAAAGTTTGGACGAAAAGATTTGACGGTGATGAAGCCGTCGTCGACATTGATCGAACGAGTGATCGAGTGCGGAAGCTTTTGTCACGGAAAGGGGTACCCTTTGTTGATTACCGAGTGGTCGACCTCGTGGTGGCCGCTCGACGCTGTACACGATTGCTATGTCAGCGCACCGTTTATGTTGCATGTGATCAAAGCCTGCGAGGGAAGCGCACAGATGCTTTCTTATTGGGCGTATACCGATATTTTTGAAGAAAACGGAATTCCTCAAACGCCCTTTCACGGTGGCTTTGGCCTTTTGAATATTCAAGGATTGCCCAAGCCTGCCTACTATGCCTACGCCATGCTTGCTTCCTTGGGAGAAACCGAGCTTGTTTGTGAGGATGCGGATGCTTACGTTTGTCGCAACGATGAAGAGGTGCAGATCTTGTTTTGGAATTCGGTGGATCTTGAGCAGGATGCTCCGAGTCAGGAGTTTTTTGCTCGGCCCTTGCCTGCCAAAGCCATAGAGGATGCGACGGTTGCATTGTCGGGCCTGGTCGCAGGGAAAACGTACGAGGTGAGCATCGAGACGGTAGGGTATCGCTCGGGAGATGTCTATAACGCCTATTTGGACGCAAACTTCGAGGAACTTCCCACACGCAAGCAGATCACCGAGTTGATCGAAGTGTCGCGCCCCCAAAAAAGAAAATTCAGCGTGACCGCCGATGGGAGCGGTACGTTGCGTATTACGATTCCACAAACTGAAAATCAAGTCGATCTGATTCGAATTTCGCTATAAAAAAGAAGCGATTGCTCTCGTGCAATCGCTTCTTTTTTATAACACAGGATGAAAGCTTAAATATTGGAAGCCTCAAAATTGGAAGCTTTTTGACAAGCTTATTATATCAAAAATCCCCGCTCTTGCGAACGGGGAAGGGGAAGTGTTTGCGAAAAGGTTGCAATTTGATTGATGGATTGGCTTCACCGACGTAGATGTTATGTGTAAAAATGATAGCCATGGGGGCGTCTTATTTTTGCAATGGAAGGAACAAACGCGTGCGTTTATAAAAATTCCTTTTGATACTGATAGGGCGTGATGCCGAATTTTTTTCGGAATCGCATGATAAAGTAAGAACAATCGGAAAAGCCGCTATTCAGGCAGGCACTTTGCACCGACTGTCCCGCGCCCAGCAGATTTTTTGCTTCAGAAAAACGCTTTGCCTCGATATAATCAGACGGTGTGGTCTGGAAATATTGACGAAACCGTCGGCAGATCGTGCTTTTGGAAAGATAAAAGGTGTTGCAAATGTGCGAAACGTTGCAGGTTGGCTCGGTATAGTGCTGTGAAATATACTCAATGATCTCCGAAAAGCTCGATGGAAGGCTCTGCGCCTCGATGGTATCGTATCGGTCGGCGCAAAGAATCTCAAGAATCTCAAAAAAATTTTTGGCCGCAACAAACGGACGGAGCGCTTCTTCGCTTCGACTTTTGTAAAACGCGAAGCACGCCTCGATGATTCGCTCCTTTTCCTCTTCGGGGAGTACGAGCAGCTTGTTTTTCGCGAACTGCGCTCGCAAGGGATCTGTCGCAAAGGGAAGCGCGCGAATCCATATACAAAAATGCTCGTGCACGCAATTGCTGTGATACAGACAGCGGTGGATTTCGTTGGGCGCCGTCACGATAATATCTCCTCGGTGGATCGGGTATACATGATCCTCCACAAGGAAAGAAACGTCTCCGCCCAGATTCAGATAAATCTCAAAAAAATCGTGAATATGCTCCTCGTCGCGTGTGATGTCGTTCACTCCCGTGAAGCGCTTGTCATAGTTAATTTCGGTATAAATTTGCTCTGAATTTTCCATCAGGGGCAGAAGCGTCGGCAGGTAAATCATTTTTTCTCCTACAAGTGACAAAAAAGTTATATTTATTGATAATATATTTATAGTATTATTACTTTTGTCGTGCTATAATTGTATTATAGCATATCTTTATTCAAATGTAAATACGGCAAATTAAAAAATAGGGAGGAAATACCGATGTTGGCTTTGGTCAAAACACAAAAAGGCGAGGGATTTTTCTCGCTGGAGGAGCGTCCCGTTCCCATCTACGGAGAGGACGAGGTTCTGATTCGCGTTGCCTATGGCGGCATTTGCGGAACCGACATTCATATTCTTCACGATCAATTCACCTATTACCCGCCTGTGATCGTCGGTCATGAGTTTTCCGGTGTCGTTGAGGCAGTCGGAAGCAAGGTTACGCTCTATCAAAAAGGAGACGCCGTGGTTGGTGAGCCTCACAATAAGGCTTGCGGCAAATGCTATCTCTGCCGAAACGGGCACATTCAAAACTGTATGGATAAGCGCTCGATCGGATGGGGC
>JAZSPS010000071.1:0-33629 GCA_045537595.1 Eubacteriales bacterium | reverse complement strand
AAGAGGGGCAAAAGGCAGGAATCCCTTATTTGGTCTCTGATTTTAAAAAGAAAAACGGCTACAAGCGCTCCTGTGAGCTTTCGGCGCAATACGGTCTTTACCGACAGGATTATTGCGGCTGTATCTATTCCAAGCGTGCTTCCGAACGCCGAAATTCCTCCAAGCCTTCTCTTTAGCTCCTATTTTTAAGTCGCTTCTGATTTTACCAATTGATAATATTCTATATTCTATAATATTAAGAAAGGACTATTTATGAAACACCCGAATTCATCCGATCGTCTGCTTATCATTCCTCTTGCCTTGCAGGGAAAAGAGGCTCTTCCCCAATATGCTGACGCCTTAAGAGCGGCAGGAGCATCCCGTGTTTTTATTTGCGGTATTCCCTATCTTACAGATGATGAAAGCTTTGACGCCAAGCTGGACGAATTGGCCGAATATGCCAAGCATTTTAAGTCTATGGGGCTGGAGGTTGGCGCTTGGATCCACGCCTTTGGCTTTGGCGGCGGTCTTTCGGAGGAACAGCAGTGTATCACCTCCGATTTTACCCATATCCGTTCGGTAGACGGAAAAATAGGTCAGGAGGCTTTTTGTCCGACCAACGATTCCTATGTGGATTATTTTCTCTATCGGGTAGAAAAGCTGGCTTCTCTTCCCATTGACCTTCTCATGCTGGACGATGACTACTGTCTTTCCATTCGTCCCGGTATCGGCTGTGCTTGTGAGAATCACCTTTCTCTCTTCCGTGAGCGTATTGGCGACCCCGATTTTACCATAGACTCCCTTTCGGATTTTTATGATAAAATTCTCTACAATCCCGACAAGTCCCTCCGTCATGCTTGGTTTGACATGCTGGGCGAAACCCTTTTGGATTTTGCCCGCAAGGTTCGGGCGGCGGTGGATCGAAAAAATCCTCAGCTCCGTTGCGGCTTTTGTGCCGGTTACACCTCTTGGGATTTTGAGGGAGCGTCTGCCATTGAGATCTCCAAGATCCTTGCCGGCAACACCAAGCCCTTTCTCCGCATGACAGGTGCCCCGTACTGGGTAGGTACCAATCGCGCGAATTTAGGTTTGAAGGTCTATGATCTGGTGGAGCTGACAAGAATGCAGCGCCACTGGTGCGAGAGTACGGATATTGAGATCTTTGATGAAAATGATAATTATCCCCGTTTATCCTCTTTTATTCCCTACGCTTATGAGGAATGCTTTGATCTTGCCATGGCAGTGGACGGCGGTGTTTCTCCCTTTAAGTATCTCTTCCCCTATATTGGTTCTCTTGCCTCTGAGCCTTCCTATCTGAAGGCGCATTTGAGAAACATACCCATAATTGATTCCATTGTATCCGCTACCAAGGGCAAGAGGGATATTGGCGTATGGATTCCCGAATACGCGGATAAGATTCGTGATTTTGACTTTGACCCTCATGTAGTGAACACCCATGCCCCCGGAAAGTATCCTCAGCTTTTGCTTTTCTCCCGCAGCCATTGTCTGGCTTCAAGAAACGCCATTCCCACGGTTTACGGTGAGGATGGCGGTACGGCCTTGCTCTGCGGAGAAAACGCAAAGTATATGGATCTCTCTCATTTGCCAAAGGGCTTGATTCTCGACATGGACGCGGCGCTGATCCTTCGACGCCGAGGTGTGGATGTAGGTTTACTTGACGCTGTTCCCTACTATGCTGTGGGAGACGAGTTTGAGTATATTGACGGTGAGACGCTATCCCAAATCAAAATTCAAAAGTTCTACGAGGCTGTTTTGTCTCCCAAAGCGGAGGTTTTGAGTGAGCTCGGCGGTGATATTTCCGGCAAGCGTTTTCCTTTGGCTTACCGTTATGAAAACGCTGACGGCACTCGGTTTCTCGTTTATTGCTTTGATGCCAATTCCATGCCCCATGAAAGCTCCATCTTTGCTCATCACGCGCGCAGACGGCAGCTTTGGAGGCTCCTCCCTTGGCTGGGGACTGAGTTGCCTTACCGCATGGACAGCGATGAGGTCAATCTTTATGCCATGTGCAAGGAGGGAGAGGATGGAAGCTTCTTCGTAGCTTTATTTAACTTTACCCCCGACGAGCGCTTTGAGGTTTCCCTTACCTTACGCAAGGATCTGTCTTTCGCCTCCATGGATGTTATTCATGGAGCAATAACCAAAAAGGAGATTCAAGTTTCCATTGACCGAATCCCCGCCTATGGCTTTGCCGCCTTCACGTTAAAAAAATAAGCTTTTCATTCGCTTTTCATTCGCCTTTCATTGGAAAGAGGCAACAATTCGGAAATGTCTTGGAATTATGACAAAAGGTTTTTCAGCCTTTGCAGCTGTTCCTCTTCTCTTCGCCAAAGCCGTTCTATTTTATCCATTTCTCCTTGTTCCCCTATTTCCCACAGGCTCTGTTTGATATTGGGATTCTCTATCGTTTTCTCGATACGTTCTTTTATTCCTTTCAGAAAGAGCCGAATCGTCTCATTGGAATTCAAGGCGAAGGGACAGGGGCTTTGCCCTCGGTGCCGAAAAATATTTTTCAGAGAAGTGTTCATTCCGTTTTTCAGCATAAGGGAGCCCAACAGGTGAAAATTCCCTACCTCGATCTCCCCCATCCTTTCCAAAAGCTCGGCGGCATCGGGATAGCTTTCTTCCAACAGAATCGACGCATACAGGTAATCCGATATATTTTCTATTATCACAGCAAGAGCCCTTGCTAAATCCCCCTTTTGTCTCACATGCTCCCGATGGGTTTGCTTCTGCTGTATGGGATCCCTTTTCGTTTCCGTATTCAAAATTTCATTCCCCTTTTTTCGTTTCACGGTTTCCTTTTCTCCTTTCGAGTATTTTCTCTATATAAATATGCGAAAAAAGAGGGTTTTGACAGCATTTATAGCAAGCAATGGGCTCGCGAAATTCGCGAGCCCATTGCTTATTTTATTTAAGCTTCCGAATTGATCATCAAACGCAGACGATGAACAGCCATGCCAACACAGCGGTAATGATGGCGTTTATGCTGATGGACGGCAGTGCCGCTACCACGGCAAGCAAGGAGCATACGAAAATTACGATGCCGAAAATACGGCACTTTATTTTTTTAATTCCGATCAGTCCGAAAATACCCGCAAGAAGCATCAAAACTCCCACCGCGGCGGAAGCGATTGCTCCCACATTCAAGTCCAGAATTGCCTTCAGCGCCGAGATCGGTGACCAAAGTCCCCAAAGAATGTAAACAATACTGATGATAATTTTCAGTACCTTTTTTGCAGTCGCTGACATAATTGTCTCCTCCATGTTATGTATTTTTTCAGCAAAATTCTTTGCTTTTTTTATTATATCAAACTTTTTCGCCACTGTCAAGTTGATTTTATGTCTCTCATATTCCCCATATTTCCCATATTTCTTTTCTCGTCCTCTCACAGCGCGTTATCCCAACAACACATCCGTGATGAGCATGACGCAAAAGCCCATCAAAAGCGCATAGGTGGCTCCTCTTTCGTGTCCGTGCGCATGGGTCTCGGGAATCATTTCATCACTGATCACGTACAGCATGGTGCCTCCCGCGAAGGCAAGCGCAAAGGGCAGGACGGCGGATGCCACACTGACCGCGAAATATCCAATCAGGGTTCCCACCACCTCAATAAGACCTGTCATCATTGCCAAAACAAAGGTTTTTCCCGGCTTTACCCCCACTGCCAGCATGGGGCCGATAATAACCATACCCTCGGGAATATTCTGCAACGCGATTCCCCCCGCGATGATCAGCGCCTGTGCCGTATTGCCCGAGCCAAAGCCAACGCCCGCGGCGATTCCCTCGGGAAGATTATGAATAGCGATGGCTGTAACAAACAGCAGCACCTTATTCAGGTTCATATTTTTATTCCCTTCCGTCTCCTCGCTTCCCATCAGCTTATGCAAGTGCGGTACCAGCTTATCGATCAGATTCAAGCATATCGCCCCAACGAAAATGCCAGCCACTGCTATGATCAATCCGTATTTTCCTCCATAATCAAGGGACGGCAAGATCAAGCCAAGCACCGCCGCCGCAAGCATCACCCCCGCGGCGAAGGACAACACGATATCCGAAAAGGTATGGGATATTCTTTTGAAAACAAAACCGATGAGTGCGCCTATGACGGTAGCTCCGCCAACGCCCAGCGCAGTTAACAGCACAAGTTCCATAGCTTCTCTTATCCTCTTTCTTTATACTTATATGTCGCCGGATACAGAAGGGTTCCCTCCGCAGCCATCGATCTTTGATGCTCGGGAAGGAACCCCTTCTGACTTTGTTCACGCCTTTGCCGACGTTCCCATCATTAGCTCGGAAATTACATCCAAAACCTTTTGGTGACAGCCTCCGCAGCCGGTTGAGCAGTGCGTTACTTCTTTTACGTCCTCAAAAGCCTCAAGTACATCGCTAAAAGAGGTATGTTGGTGCATAACGTCCTCTATGTCCGCATAGCTGACTTGTTTACATTTACAAACAAGATAATTTTCCTTCATGGTATTCCTCCGCTCTTAAGCCTCCGAAAAGGAATCCTTATCTACACCGCAGAGGGGGCAAACAAAATCCTCGGGGAGGTCTTCAAATTTTGTTCCTGCCGCGATTCCGTTATCGGGATCGCCCTTAGCCTCATCATATTCCCATCCGCAAACATCGCATACATATTTTTTCATATTCTTCTCTCCTTATATTTTTTAATTGATTGGCAGCTTATTTTATCTTTTCAAAATCTGACGCGCCATGCTTACACCACGGACAAATAAAATCCTCGGGAAGCGGTTCTCCCTCATAGACATATCCGCAGATCTTACATACATATCCTTTTTTTGTCTCGGCTTCGGGCTTAGGCTTTACGTTGTTTTGATAGTAGGTATAGGTCATGGTTTCCCTATCCGAGATCACTCTTGCCTCGGTCACCGCGCAAATGAACATTCCGTGAGTATCAAGGTCGATATACTGCTCTACCTTCAGAGACATAAAGGAATTGATATATCGGGGCAGAAAAACAAGTCCGTTATCCGAGCGGAGAGGCTGGCAGTCGGCAAACTTATCCACATTTCTTCCGCTTTGGAATCCGAAGGTCTCAAACACCTTAAAGGGAGCGTCCACCGTCAGGCAGTTGATATTCATGATTCCCGTCTGCTTGATCACGTGATGTGAATAGTTAACTTTATTGATGGTGACCGCGATTCTGTTCGGTGTATTGGTAACCTGAGTAACCGTATTGACGATCAATCCATTATCCTTTTTTCCGTCATTTGAGGTGACCACATACAATCCGTAGCCGATATTGAACAGCGCGCTCAGGTCGTTTTTATTGGCTGTGGATTCCTGCTGCGCCAGATATTCCTTACAAAGCTCATCCACCAAGGAATTAAGCTGTGCCGTGCTTTCCTCGTTCAAAGCCGACAGGATTCTGACCGTGGTATCGGTAAAGGTAATATTTTTACTCTTTTCAAACATTCCTCTCATAACCTTCGCGGCAAGAGGCGCCCAGCTTCCGTTTTCGATAAGAGCCACGGTGCGGTTACTGAAGTTTCTCTCGGTCAAGTGGGTTATGAATTCACGCATAAACGGGAAGATCTCCGCGTTATAGGTAGTGGTTGCGAGAACCAGCTTACTGTAACGAAACGCATCCTCTACCGCTTCTGCCATGTCGCATCTTGCCAGATCATTTACCACCACCTTGGGGCATCCGTTTTCTTTCAATTTTTCCGCAAGCTGAAGAACCGCCTTCTTCGTATTTCCATACACAGAGGTATACGCGATAACAATACCTTCCTCCTCCGGCTGATAGCTTGACCATGTATTATACAGATTTAGGTAATATCCCAGATTTTCCGTCAGCACGGGGCCGTGGAGGGGACAGATGATCTGAATATCCAGACCCGCTGCCTTTTTCAGAAGTGCCTGCACCTGCGCGCCGTATTTCCCTACGATGCCGATATAATACCGTCTTGCCTCGCAAGCCCAATCCTCTTGTACATCAAGAGCGCCGAACTTTCCAAAGCCGTCCGCCGAGAACAGCACCTTATCGGTACTGTCATAGGTTACCATGACCTCGGGCCAATGCACCATGGGTGCCAAAACAAAGGTCAAGGTATGCTTACCGAGCGACAGGGTATCCCCCTCCCCTACCACGATCTGCTTTTCCGCAAAATCGGTTCCGAAGAAATTCTTCATCATGGCAAAGGCTTTTGCGGTGGCAACAAGCTTAGCTTTCGGATATGCCTTTACAAAATTCGCGATATTTGCCGAGTGGTCCGGTTCCATATGCTGAACGATCAAAAAATCCGGCGCTTTATTTCCAAGCGCATTTTGGATGTTATCCAGCCATTCATGGGTAAAAGCCGCATCCACCGTATCCATTACCGCAATTTTATCATCAAGTATCACATAAGAATTATATGCCATTCCGTTGGGAACGGTATACTGACCTTCAAACAGATCGATCTGATGGTCATTAACTCCTATGTATTGAATGTCCTTTGTAATTTTCATAATATTTTACCTCGCTTTATATTCTTACTATCATTATACCACAAATTTTTATTTTATCAACAAAAATCTATAATCTTACTCCAGAATTTTCCCGTCGGTGGAGATGGTTATAACCTGCCACGGAATTAATTTTCCGCTTGCTTGCAACGCTCGTTTGACAGCGTTTTCCAGTCCTCCGCAACAGGGGACCTCCATACGTACGATCTTTACGCTTTTGATATGATTATGTATGAGGATCTGCGTCAGCTTCTCCGCATAATCCCCTTCATCCAATTTGGGGCATCCGATCAAGGTAATATGATTGCGCATAAATTCCTGATGAAAATTTCCGTAAGCATACGCGGTACAATCCGCCGAAACAAGGAGATTGGCATCCTCAAAATACGGCGCGTTTATGGGAACCAGCTTGATCTGACAGGGCCACTGGCACAGCTGACTGGGCATAGAGGTTGTTCTTGCTTGCGCATAAGCCTCCCGCTTGATCGCTTTTGCCTGTGTTCCCGAGCAACCGCAGGGCAAGCTTTCTTTCGCCTGTTTTTCCTTTGCCCTTTTCACCGCCTTCTCATCATAAGCTGGCGCTTCTCGTTCCTCAAATCGAATGGCATCCACGGGGCATGCCGGAAGGCAATCCCCCAGTCCGTCACAATAATCCTCTCTCGTTAGCTTTGCTTTTCCCCCGACCATTTCTATGGCGCCTTCATGGCATGCGGTGGCACAGGCACCGCATCCGTTACATTTTTCCTCATCGATCCTTATGATTTTTCTTATCATCCCTTTATATTCCTCCTTAAAAGCATTTTCCGTCTTTACAATCCTCTGCCGTTCCGCAGCGGTAGCAAAGCTCGTTAGGGCATTGCTCGGTCTCAAAAAATTCCGTAAGATTTTTTACCGTTGTCTCCGCGATATTCGCCAACGCCTCCTCTGTCAAGAAGGCTTGATGAGATGTTACGATAACATTAGGCATGGAGATCAGTCTTGCCAATATATCGTCCTCCAGAATATGCCCCGAGAAATCCTCGAAAAAGAATTCCGACTCCTCCTCATAGACATCCAGACACGCGGCGCCAACCTTTCGAGATTTGATCTCATTCAACAGTGCTTCCGCGTCTACCAGCGCTCCTCGGGAGGTATTGATGAGTACCACGCCTCTTTTACATTTTGACAGAGCTTCTTCATTGATAATATGGTAGGTCTCTTCTGTCAGGGGGCAATGCAAGGAAATAATATCACTTTTCGCGAACAGCTCCTCCAAGCTGACGTATCTGATGTTATCACCGTTATCCAGACCCTCGCTTGGAAATTTATCATATGCCAGAACCTTCATTCCAAAGCCGCGGCAGATATCGATAAACACCCTTCCGATCCGTCCTGTTCCGATCACGCCCACCGTTTTTCCGTAAAGATCAAAGCCTGTCATTCCGTTTAAGCTGAAATTAAAATCCTTTGTGCGTATATATGCCTTATGAATTCGGCGGATAGAGGTCAGAAGCATTGCCATGGCGTGCTCCGCCACCGCATAGGGCGAATAGGCGGGTACTCGCAGCACATGAATCCTTCCAAAGGCGTATTTCATATCCACGTTATTAAATCCCGCGCATCTGAGGGCAACCACCTTTACGTTTAACTCACACAGGCGGTCGATCACCTTCGCGTTCACCGTATCATTCACAAAAACGCACACCCCATCGGCTCCCTTTGCCAAGTCAGCGGTATCCTCATTTAGCTTTGTCTCAAAAAATTTAAATTCTATCCCCTGTTTCTCACCAATTTTTTCAAAAGATGCTTTATCATAGGGCTTCGTATCAAAAAAAGCAATCTTCATTTAAGATCCTCCTTTCTTTTCTGCCATTATTATAGTATAATATAAACACTATGTATGTTGAAATTTCAACAAAAAAGTTAAAAAGGGGAAAAAATGAAAAAATATTTTAAAATTTTACGAAATTGTTCTCTTTTTCATGGAATCGCTGACGAGAATCTGCTCGCTCTTCTGGGATGTCTTGGTGCCAAGGTAGAGTTTTTTGAAAAAAAATACACTATTTTTTCCGAAGGCTCTCCTGCCAAATATATTGGCATCATTTTATCCGGTTCCGCTCAGGTGATTCAAAACGATTATTACGGAAACCGCAGTATTGTTTCGGGTGCCGAGCCCTCCGACGTTTTTGGTGAATCCTTTGCCTGTGCTGAGCTTAATGCAATTCCCGTAACGATCGTCGCCAGCGAGCCTTGTGAGGTTATGCTTCTGGATTGCCGACGTATTCTTCATTCCTGTTCCAACGCTTGCGGTTTTCACCAACAGATCATTTTTAATTTGATGAAGGATCTTGCCAAAAAAAACATCCTTTTTCATCAAAAGATTGAAATTACCTCCAAGCGCTCTACCAGAGAAAAGCTATTGGCATATTTAAATCTTCAAGCCAAACGATATCAAAGCGCCTCCTTTGATATTCCCTTTGACCGACAGGGATTGGCAGACTATCTTGAAGTGGATCGAAGCGGTCTTTCCGCTGAGATCAGCAAGATGAAAAATGAGGGGATCATCTCCAATCAAAAAAATCATTTTGAGATCCTGTAATATTCTTTCCTGTTTTTCAATTTTATATCCATGATAATACTGTCTGCTTAAAACAGGTAAAACACCGTCTTTGGGATCCTTCGATCCGCGGACGGTGTTTTCCTTAACCATTGCTTTATTGCCGGATTGCTTCATATTTTCATAACTTCTATGGTTCCTGCTTTTAATGAATTTTCTCAACAAGCTCGCGCAGGGTTTGACCCTGATGGAGGTAGATAGACGATGCTTTTTTCAGGCGGTCTTGCTCATAATTATATTTATCGTATATCCCTACGGTTTGAAAGCCTATTTTCTTCGCTGTTTCAAGTGCCACATAGGAATCCTCAAAAACGCAAATCTCCTCTGCCGAATCCCCCAGCTTCTTCATCGCCTTTAGATATATATCGGGTTGATCCTTCCCTACGCCGATATCCGCACAGGAAAGCACTGTGTCAAAGTAATCTCTGAGCCCGCAGCTCTCAAGCGCAATCTCGATATATTTCATGTCCGTCGCGGATGCCACGCACATTTTAATTTTTTTGCTTTTCAAATAATCCAAAAGCTCTCGCGCACCTTCTTTTCCCTTAACGGTTGTTATATAAAAATTTTCTATATTTTTTTCGGATTCCGCAAGAAATTTTTCTTCATCCAAGGGAATTTCATAATATTTTTTTATATATGACATTGCATCCGAGAAGATCATGGTTCTTATTTTTTTATCTACTTCCTCATCCGGCTTAAAATTTTCCTGTTTCAGATAGTTCCTTCCGATATCCTGCCAGAATATATCCCAAAACATCAGTGAATCCACCAAGGTTCCGTCCATATCGAAGATCGCGCTCTTTATTTTCATTTTTCCTGTTTCCTTTCTATAAGGCCATTCTTACAGAAGCTGATTGATTTGGTTTTTATAATAATCATTGTGGTATTTTTTAACGACAAACTTATGTGTTCCATTCGCATCCGCAACAAAATGATTCGCCCCTGTTTCCGCGTCTACCGAAGCAAAGCCTGTGACCGTATCATACCCTGCCTTTTCCTCATCTCCGATAAGAGCCAGCATTACAAGCATGGGATCCCAAGAATGTCTTCCGTTTTCCGAACCGTGATCTACGAGCACCTGATAAAGATGATCCTTCTTCTTCAATTCACCGCCTGTAAGAACACCGTACCCGATCTCCCAGCCCAAGAAGGTCACGGGAACAGGGCATAATTCGCAAAATTCCTTGCCTGCTGCTCGGGAACGCTCATTTTTGCAAAAATTATGTTCCTTTTCGCCGTCCGCGTCCCATTTTCCTGCCATCACCCAGATCTTCGCTACCTTTTCACGCACCAGCTCCAATCCGCTTTTCCGAGAAATATCATCCGCCCCGCTTTTCAGAACCGCGGAGATCACCTGTAAAAAACCAATTTCAATAATCTCGATCTTTTCCCGGCTTTCCGCAAGTATTTTTCTGTACATCCGAACGGCATCGTCTGCCTCCTCGTTGGCGCATTTGGGAAAATAATTTTCAGCCAGCCGTTTTTGATACCGTGGATTTCCTCCAAAATCGGTACCGTTGAGATCAATACCGATCGGAACATCCTCAATTCCCTCCGCCAAGAGGAAGCCCTTCAAGGATGCCAAGGAATATTCCATGCAGGCATTGATCCCTACTCCAAGCAATTCCGCCTTACCGTCTCGGGTCTGACGAGCCATGAGTCGCATTGCCACCGCATCGTCACAATCTGTCCACCAATCCGTTCCCAAAATAAATTTTCGCATATTCTTACCGCCTTTCGCTCTCTGTTTCATATTTCAACAGGTTCAAAGGGAGATTTCTCATGATTGGCGGCACGATAGAGCACCGCATTGGTATACTGACCCAATTCCTCGTGTTTCCCATGCTGTGAAAAATAGTAATATCCGTCCCCATTTGCGTAGACCCCCGTAGAGCCATAGGGAAAGAATATGCCTTCACGGCAAAGAGGAAGCTCTAAAATTTCCTCTTGATAAATCTCGTGAACCGAAGGTACTGGCATCGCTTCGGCAGAAATAAAGAACATATCATAATTTGGAAAGTCCGCTTTTTTCCCACGGTAAACCGCCAGCAGCCATCGCTTCATATAGGCATCATATTCCAAATTCTGTACGCCCCAATTGGTGCTTCCCGTCTTAACAAAGCATTTTTGACGGCTATATTCAAAGCAAGGATGGGTACCTCCCTGTTTAAGCGGCATTGCGACGGTATCCCACCATGCCTCGGCATCAAAGGTTAAGAGGATCTGATAGTCGTTATCCACCCGATCCGCATCTCCGTATATGCCATAGCATATACGAAGATACTCTTTTCCCTCGGTTTTTCCCCAATCGGGTCCCCAGCCGATTCCATCTATCCCGCTACATCCGTATTTATGATCCAAGGCTTGATTCCGAACGCTTACAGACGCTTCAAAATCCTCTGTAACCTGAGGCAGGTACACGGCTCGCATGATTCCGTCGCTTTCCGCGTTCATATGCATGCGGTCAATTTTATCCACATCAAAGATCACGCAATAAAAAGCGTTTTTGATTTCGGTTTCCGAGAGCCGCAGGCTTTTTAAGATTCCTTTACCGATGACATCATTTTTGTATTCCAGAGATCCGTACACTCTTCCGTCCCGCTCGCAAAAATCGATGCATCCCAAATGCCCGATCAGTCCGTCCACGCTGCCTATGATATGACCCTGAAGATCGGATTTGATCAGTTTGGTCGTAAATGAGTAATATATGTATCCTTTTTTCGAATCCACGGCAATACCCTGACAATGGCAATTTCCATGGTATCCTGAAAAAATTTTCTTAGGAAAAGCGCTGCCCATGATCCTCTTTTTATCGTGCATATCAAATGGATTTGAACAATTGTCTTTCACTTTTCTGTTCCTTTCGTTGTGTTCAATATATCAGTTTTTCTGTACTAAGTATATCATAAATATTCTGTGCCGTCAAGACGATTGCGGGATACCGTCTCATTTTCTTGGTAGCCTCCATGATTCCATACGCAGAGCTTTTTGCTCTTGGGATACGAATTTGTTGCAATTATTGAATGATGTATGTCTCATAGGCATTGATCAACAAAAAAAATAACCGTCTGCCTCGAAAACAGCGGTTATTTTTTTAATTGCTTTGACTATCAATTTGGTTATATTCTCCCATGGCGCATTACCCTCGTTCTGTCGGCTTCTTGCTTTGGGCGGCTTCGGCGGACGAAAACAATTTATTATTGTTTTCGTCTCGCCTACCCGTAATTTGTACTCGGCAAGCGACAAAAGAGGCTCTACCGTTTTCCATGTGCGGAATGATAAAACGTCCTGTTTTTAATTCTGTTTGATATGTACATCCACCTGATCGAAGGGGATCTCGATGTCATTCTTGTCAAACTCTGCCTTCACGCCTTCAATCACGTCAAAGTAAACACTCCAATAATCGGAGCTGTTGACCCACGCGCGAGTTTTGATTTGAATCGCGGATTTTCCGTGCTCACTCATTCTGACAAAGGGGGCAGGATTCTTCAATACCAGCTCGTGCTTATCAAGAATTTCGGCGATGATTGCCTTTGCCTTTTCGCTGTCTGCGCTATAAGCGATGGAGAATTCGAGATCTACGCGGCGGGTATCCTTCTCCGAATAATTGATGATATTTCCGTTTGCAAGGGTTCCATTGGGGACGTATACAACCTTATTGTCGCCCGTAACAATCTTGGTTGCCGTGATGTGAATATCCGCAACCGTTCCGGACACTCCCTGTGCCTCGATAAAATCATCTACCTTAAAGGGTCTTGTAACGAGAATAAGCACGCCGCCTGCCAGGTTGGAGAGAGTACCGTTAACCGCAAGACCGATACAAACGCCCAACGAGGCAATCAACGCTGTGATCGCGCTGGTGTCGATTCCGAGAAAGCCAATCAGGCAAACCGCAACAACAACTCGCAGTGCAATACCGATCGCATATGCGGCAGTCTTCATAACCGTCTTATCCGCATTCTTTTTCTCGCCTGCCTTTTCAATTTTGCGGCAGACCACTTTGATAATCTTGAACGAAATCAACAGGATGATAAGCGCAATGATGATTTTAATACCGGTGTTGGTCGCCCAGTTGATGATTGAATTTAAAATTGCATTCCAATCCATATTTTTCCTCCATAATAACAGTATTTAATTTGTGATACTTAATTGTTTTCTTCCGCGATTCGATTTTCACAACGGCTTTTTTACGCCATTTAATATTATAGCATGGTTTCATCAAAATATCAAGAGCAATTTAACAAAAATGCACCACACGCTGTAATAAAAATACTTCTTACCTCTTACTTTTTACCTATTACATCCCCAAAAAACCTGCCGTTTTAAGTAAGAGTGAAGAGGTATGAGATAAAAAGTAAAAATCCCACACTATCGTGCAGGATTTTCTGGAGGCGCCACCCGGATTTGAACCGGGGAATAAAGGTTTTGCAGACCTCTGCCTTACCACTTGGCTATGGCGCCGTTTTTTATCTTTTCTACTCTCTTCTACTCTCTGATGCCTACCCCTATTGGGTAGTTACATCAGTATATTTAACAGGTATTCTCTCGAATCCCTGATTTGCAAAAGCAACGGGCACGATATTTCCTTTCGTGCCCGTGTCTTTTTGGAGCGGATTACGGGGATCGAACCCGCCACCTCGACCTTGGCAAGGTCGCGCTCTACCAAATGAGCTAAATCCGCATTGGGTGGTGCCTCCGGTCGGAATCGAACCAACGACACGGGGATTTTCAGTCCCCTGCTCTACCAACTGAGCTACAGAGGCTTACAGCAAGGGCTGTACCTTAATGGCGACCCGGATGGGACTCGAACCCACGACCTCTAGCGTGACAGGCTAGCGTTCTAACCAACTGAACTACCGGGCCATTTATGGTGGGAACAATAGGGCTCGAACCTATGACCCTCTGCTTGTAAGGCAGATGCTCTCCCAACTGAGCTATGCTCCCATGTCATCTTGCGGCGACTTTGATATTATATCACAGCCATTCTCGTTTGTCAATACCTTTTTTAAAAAATTTTTATCTTTTTTTCAGGTTTTTCTCCCGAGCCGTCAACGTTGACTATTATACCATAACATTTAAGGTTTGTCAAGATAATTTTTGAATTTTTTTGTGTTTTATTTCCCCTCTTTTTTGAACATTCTTTCTACATCTTTTCGGTCAAACCTTTCTTTTCTTCCGCAAAATCTGCAATGAACCTCCAGCTCCTCCGCTTTTCCTTCCGCTACCTGCTCCGCAAGCATTTGAGTCAATTCCTTTTCTCCCAATGTGATCAGCGCCCGCTCTACCCTTTCTCTGCTGCAATCACACTCATACCCGATCTCAAGCTCATCAAACACATCGTATTCTATTCCCTTCAGCGCAATATCCGCGATGGCTTTATTATCAAGTCCTCGATCAAACAATCTTGATATATTGGCAAGCTCGGGAATATTTTTTTCGATCGCATCGATCGTTTCCGGATTCGCGAAGGGCAAAAGCTGTATCAAAACACCCCCTGCCGCTTTACAGCTGCAATCGGTATTTACCAATACTCCCAGTGCGCAAACTGTGGGAATCTGCTCACTGTTCGCGTAATACGCCGCTATATCCTCTGCTATCTCTCCGCTTTCCAGAGGAATCGATCCTGTATACGGTTCTTTTCCTCCCTCGTCCCGAATAATGGTCAGCAGTCCTTTTCCCACCGCTCCTCCAACGTCCAGCTTTCCGTTAGACTTTCGGGGAACGTCTGCCTCAGGGTGCTGTATATATCCCTTTACATTTCCGTAATAATCGGCAACGGCAATCACCCGTCCCGCAGGTCCGTCCCCACCCAAGGTTACGGTAATGGAGCTTTCCTTATCTCCCATCATACATCCCATCATTGAGGTAACCGTCAGCAATCTTCCCAGCGTTGCCGTTGCTGTGGGTGCTGTTTTATGGATGGTTACCGCTTCATCCACGATTGCCTTTGAGTTAATAACATGAATCCGCGCGCTTCCGTCCGCTGTCATGGCGCGCAAGATCGTTGCGTACTGTTTTCCCATTTTCTTTTTCCTTTTTCCCTTTTTTCTTTATATCCTGTTCTTTTTTCCTATGTTCCTTCATTGACTTTTTTGGATCCATTTCAGGCATGCCCGGCGAAGGACATATCTCTTACAAATGTTCTTTGATTGCCCGAGCGGCGATATACCATCTCTCATCCGTATCCGTTGGCTGTTTAAAACGGTAATCCGCATACACGCCCAAAAGCTCAAAGCCGCAAGACCGAAGGAGATCTGTCAGCGTTTCCAGCGAATAGCACCGTTCTCTCTGATGCTCATCCGAACGATAATAAACCTTCTCATCCTCTTCAAAAAGTGTAAGATAGAAATCACAGATTCCGCTCTCTTTATCAAACGCGTTTTGCCATCCGCAATAGATTCCTCTTGTTTGCCCGTCGCCGTCCTCGAGCTCATCCTCCAGCACATAAGCGTTATCGCCATACACATGTGAAAATTTATAAGGAGTATTTACATCAAACAGAAACAGTCCATTGGGATCCAAATAATTATGCACCCCACAGAACACCTTTTTCACATCCTGTTCGGTTAACAAGTAGTTGACACTATCCAAGCAACAGACCACCGCTCCCACCGTACCGTACAGCTCAAAATTTCTCATATCCTGAAGAAGGTACAGAATTCCCTTCTCGCAGTCCATTCCCGACGCATAGGCTTCGGTGAGCATCGCTTCGCTTCCGTCCACGCCGATCATATCGTAGCCTCTTTTTGCCAAGGTCCTTGTCATTCTTCCTGTTCCGCAGGCAAGGTCCAGCACCAGCTCGGGCGCTATGGGCAAAAAGCGTTTGAAGCATTCCTCAAAAAAATCTGCCCATGCCTCATAATCGATCTCTCGATTTAGACGATCATAGACTCGCGCGATGGCATCATAGCCTTCACAACCACTCATATTTTGTCCGTCCTTTTCCCTGTTTATCGTTGTATTTTTTCGCTTTTTCATTATTGGCTCAGATCGGGTTCAAGGAGATCAAATATCCGATAAATATCCCCCGCTCCCATGATCACAGCAACGTCTCCCTCGCGCAATTCCTTTCGCAATTGGCAAGCTGCCCCTTCCGATGTACCGCATGAGCTTGCTTTTTCGCCGATCGCCTGTGCCAAGCCATGAGAGCTGACCCCCATGGTTTCGGTCTCTCGGGCAGCGTAAATATCGGTAAGAAGCACACGATCCGCTGTATTTAGCGCTGACGAAAACTCTGAAAACAGAGCTTTGGTCCGTGAATATGTATGGGGCTGGTAGACACAAAAAAGTCTTCCTCCTTCTCCGCACAGTCCTTTGGCTCCCTCCAAGGTTGTGCGGACCTCCGTAGGATGGTGGCCGTAATCGTCATACACATCGGCGCCCTTTAGCTTTCCTTTCCATTCCATACGCCGCTTAGCTCCGCTAAAATCCCCCAAGCCTCTCTCGATCGCCTTCGGCTCCAAGCCGCACAATCGGCAGACCGCCACGCAAGCCAGCGCGTTATAGATGTTATGAGGTCCGGTTACCCTCAGAGAGATTCGGCAAAGCCTTTCCCCCTTTTCCAGCACCTCAAAGGAATATCTGCCTCCCTGACATTGAATATCCCGAGCACGCAGATCTGCCTTCTCATTATGTATGCCGAAGGTAATTCTCCGTCCTGTATAGTTCTCCATCGCTCTTAACACTTCTCTGTCATCGGCATTGAATATCCCATAGCCGTCCTCTCCTGTCAGCGCGCCAAACCTTGCGTAAGAGGAGCGGATCTGTTCCATGCTTTTAAAGTAATCCACGTGATCCATTTCAATATTCAGAACCACGGCAACCGTTGGATTGAAATCCAAGAAGGAGTCCATATACTCGCAAGCCTCGAAAACAAAGGTTTCCTCGCCGCCCACGTGATACGCTCCGTTCATGATGTCCAGCTCCGCGCCCGACAGGACGGTCGGATCCGCTCCCGCCTCCAGCAGAACCTGCGCGCACATAGAGGTACAGGTGCTTTTTCCGTGCATTCCCGAAATGCCGATTCTTCGTTTATATTCTGTCATCAAATATCCCAAATAATCCGCTCGGGAGATACAGGGAATTCCCCGTTCCCGCGCTCTTCTGTATTCGGGATTATCGGGAGAGATCGCCACGGTATAGACCACCGCGTCATAATTCTCCACATGCTCTCTCCTGTGGTCGCAGAAGATCTCGATCCCCTCCGCGGCAAGACGGTGGGTCAGGGCACTCGGTGTACGGTCAGAGCCTCCCACCCGATATCCCCGTGTATGAGATATATGTGCCAAGGAGGACATATTGATCCCGCCGATCCCAATAAAAAATATACTGTTGCACTGCCCCAGCATTTCTTTGATGCGGCGTGCCCCATAATGGGTATTTTCTGTTGACATATCGCTTCCCTTTCCCGAAAAGTCTTATTTTGCCGCCTTTTGGCGGATCATGAGGGTTCTTAATTTTTCTTTCATTTTTTGTTTACAGTTACGTATTTTTTTAAGATTTTCTTCATGGATGTTCACATAAAAAACTTAAAATCTTTGTATAACTGTCAAATATCTATTGTATAATATTATCAGCAAGTAAAAAATATCCAATCGCGAAAATTAAAGATTATAAAACCAACTGCATGGAGGTATCACAAATGCAAATTACAGACATTAAGGTAAGAAAGCTGTTTGACGAAGGTCCTATGAAGGCAATTGTTTCGGTCACGTTTGACGGACAGCTGGCGGTTCATGACATTAAGGTTATCAATGCCAGAGACAAATTTTTTATCGTTATGCCCAGCAGAAAGAATCCCGACGACACGTACAGAGACATTGTACATCCCATCAACGCTCATTTCCGCACTATGCTGGAAACCGAGGTCATTGCCGCTTACAAGGCAGAATACGAAGCCGCTCAGGCTGCGGGTCTGTCCGAGCTGGAGCTTCCCGAGGAACAGACCGTTTAAGAATTACAAACCAAAGCTGTTGCGTTACGCAACAGCTTTTTTTATTCAACCGTTCCGTGGGACAGCAGAATCTGACCGTTTCGGATCTGAACCAAGCCATAGGACGGGTTTCCGCTCCCACTCTCTCCCAAACTGCCCGGATTCATGATCCACATAGGTCTTTCCAGAACCCTCCCCCCGATCGTACTTCCCTCGGGAAGATATCTTTCCTCCGCTATGTGCGTATGACCGTAGAGCAAAACATTCGCTCCCTTTTCCGCCGCGTGGCGAATGGCACGGTCCAGTCCCGACTTTACCCAATGAAGATGGCCGTGCATCATCATGACAGTATATTCCCCAAGGTTTAAAAGAAGTTCCGAGGAATATTCCTTTTCCCCTCCGAAAAACAGGTCGCAATTGCCCTGTACGCATACCAATGCCTGTCCTTGTCTCCGACAATCCTCTCGGCTTATATCCCGAATCCCATCTCCCAAAAAGCAGACCGTATCCGCGTCACCATGGGTTTCAAGCAGTTTTTTTACCCGATCGCTTCGTCCGTGAGTATCGGACAGCACCAATAATTTCATGGTTTTCATGAGACCACCTCTGCTCCCGATGCTTTTACCTCTGTTTCACCGCGAATTTGTGATCCTTTGGGGATCACAAAGCGCAATGCCCGGTTACATACCGACAGACAAAGCTTATCCGTCTGTATCACCTCTCCGTCCACGCTGACATTGGTAATACCGTTAAACAGGAGCTGAATTGAGCTTATCTTCTCATTTTTCAGCACCTTCTCAAATTTCGGAGAAAGATGTGTTCCCTTTTTATAGTCGCCCACAAGGGAAACAAAGCGGGTTCTGCTCACGTTATTGACATAAAGCGCGTCAATTTGACCGTCTGTCAGACTGCCCCTCGGATTGGAATAAAATCCGCCGCCGCAAAAGCATCCGTTCGCGTAGGTATTCAGCAGATACTGCTTTTCGCACTCCTCCTGCCCCTCCCGAACCATTTTTGCCCGAACACCGGGTTTACGGATCAGCGTTAAAACCAGTCCCGCTATGTATGCAAGCTTTGAGGGGATCAGCGGATGCTTTTTCAGCTCCGACGTTTTACACACTACCTCACAGTCAAATCCCACGTTGATCATATTAATGGCATACATATCGTTACAGAGCAAAACATCCACCTTACAGGGACTTCCTTCGATCTGCGCTTCCACATCAAAAAATTGATCTCTATGCGTAAAATTACGAACAAAGTCATTTCCCGTTCCCGATGGGATCAAGCCCACCGATATCTTTTCCCGATTCTCCAGCCGCATGACCCCATTGACCACCTCACACAGAGTTCCGTCTCCGCCGCAAGCGTAAAAGCGATATTCCTCTGTGGGATCCTCCGCCACACGTCGTTTCACATATTCGGAGGCATCTTTCACTCCTGCTGTCATATAGATCTCATAATCGGTTTGTCTGTCCGAACAGATCTTTTCGATCCTCGGCTTGATCTGCTCCGCCAACGCTCCCTTACCTGCCGCGGGATTCAAAATAAAGCAATGTTTCATATCTCCCTCTCTATTTCTCAAAAAACGGATATTTGACCGATCCTTCGCATAGGATGATATTGAATCTCGTCTTACCGATTATCATTATAACATAGATTTATTTTTCCGTCAATCCTAAAAAATTGGCACATTTATTTTTTGCATGGCATATTCTGACATTAAAGGCAGTAATGCTTACTGTCCAACGCGCGTTCAATATCAGTTCAATATTACAAGAATATCACAAGCTGTTACAAGGAGGGATATACCATGCAAATTGACAGAGAGGCTCTTGACAAATTACTGACCCTGAATGACCGTCAGCTGAAAATGATCATAACCAAATTAGCCGCGGAAAGCGGTATTGATCCCGCAGATTTCAACATTGATCCTAAAAGCATTGAAAGTATTCGCAACGCTCTCAGCTCCGCCTCGGATGAGGATCTGAAAAAAATTGCCGAGCAATATGAAGCAAACCGAAAACAACGGGGGTGATCCTTATGGATAATGAGCAAAAGGAGCTTAGCGGCATGCAGCCCTCCATTTCTGACGCCATTGACAAGATTTTGGCTCACCCTGAATTGATCTCTATGGTTGCTTCGGTTTTAGGCTCAGAGGGGGGAGAGCGAGCTTCCCATGGCTCTTCTGCCGATTCCTCACCGTCAGAGGAAAATATGGAAAGCTCCCCTGAGGATCCTGTCGGCAATACTGTCTCCTCGGCTTCGCCGTCCTCCTCTCTTTCTTCTCCTCCTTCCGATCCCCAACAGGTCTCCGCCTCCCCTCTTCCCGAGCTGATGACCTCCTTAGCGCCCCTTCTTTCCGGTCTTTCTCAAAAGGGAGGCGGTAAAAAGGAGCTTCCCAAAATTACCGACAGCCGTCAGGCTTGTCTTTTGAGGGCGTTGAAGCCTTATGTCAGCGGGGGACGCCGTGAGGCGATCGACTACATGATTCGCATATCTCAGGTGACCGATCTACTTAAGCACCTATACTAAGGAGTATATTATGTATGCACGCCAAGGACCCGATGTAAGATTTCAACGCAATGTGCGGATTCCTCAAAATTACAGCGGAAATGCCTTTCGCTCCGACCAAGAAAAGACTGATTTACGGGAAGCCGCTCCGCAACCAAACGACGCCGGCAAAATTCAGGATAAATACGATGACCGTGAAGCGCAGGATCAGCATGACAGCCGCGATAAAGCGGAGGGGGGCAAGGACGCGGACTTTGATGATCCCGCAGCCTCTGTACAGAATGCCTCTCCCGCCTCCTCCGCCAAGGAGATCCCTGCGGGCAGTTTATTTTCCGCCCCCGGCTTTCGTTTAGATCTTGGTCGGTTTTTTAATCGAAGCAAGGGCTTGGGAATTGGTTTTGAGGAGCTTTTGATCATTGGTCTGATCCTTCTTCTCTCCCAAAGTGAGACCAAGGATGATCTGATCTTTTTACTTCTTCTGCTGCTATTTATCCAATGACCCTTCTTCTTAAAAATTTTTTATAGGGCAACCCGAAGGCTTTTCTTTGGTGTTGCCCTTTTCGTGTTGAGCGATTCCCGCATTGCTTCTCTGCTCTTCAAAATGGCTTTCAAATATTTTGAAGGCGCGGCATACCAATGGGCACGCGTCGATAACTTATCCCAAAGCCTCGTTATCCCGCGTGCCCATATGACAATGTTTATTATCCGATCTGCCGTGTCAGCTTTTCAATATCCTTTTCGGTTCCGATTACGGAAATTCGGTCTCCCTTTTCAAATACCCGTGTAGGAAGCGGCGAGACCGACACCTCCCCATTTTCATCGGTTATGGCAAGGACATTTACCCCAAATTTTTTTCGGATGTTCAGCTCGATCAAGTTCTTCCCCAGCCAAAAGCTCGGCACCCTCGCTTCCACGATCTGATATCCGTGGAACTCAATAAATTCGGTCACGTTATTTCGTCCCAAAAGATATCCCAGCTTTTCTCCCATATTTTTCTCGGGAAAAACGATCATATCCGCTCCGATCCGTTCCAAAACACGCTGGTGGCCCTCATTGATGGCTCTTGTGACCACCTTTTTGACCCCAAGATCCTTTAGCATGATGGTCAGCAAAATGTTATCGTTAATATTTCCCGCGATACTGATCACGGCGCAATCATAATCCGCCACGCCCGCTGAGCGCAATACCGCCTCATTTGTGGGGTCTCCGATTACCGCGTGAGTTACCACATCGGCAATGGCGTTGACACGGTCGGCATCCACATCCATAACCAGCACCTGTTTCCCATCCTTCGCAAGAGTTTCCGCAAGTGTCGTTCCGAATTTTCCTAAGCCTATGACACAAAAGCTTTTCATATCCTTGCACCTTCCCTATTTTCTCGTTTTCTTATTTTTCTATTTTCTGTTTCTCTGTTTTTTCCTTCAGCCTTAACCGATTGGCATATTGGCATCGGGATAACGTATATTGCTCTCCCCTGCCGCCTGATGGTTCATAATGGCATAGGTCACCGTAATCGCGCCGATCCTGCCCAAATACATCAGTATCATCACCGCTATTTTTCCCACTCCGCTCAGCAAGGGAGTGATCCCTACCGTAACGCCCACGGTACTGATCGCTGAAATTGCCTCGTACAGCACATCTATGGCTTCCAATTCGGGGACTGCCGCCGTCAGCGTCAACATTCCCGCCACGATCATTGCCAATTGGATACAGATCACCGCTGTGGCACGGACAAAGCTTTTTTCTGAAATATTTCTGCCAAACACCACGGTCTGTTTTTTACCGATTGCCGTACACCATACGGTATATACCAAAATCCCGAAGGTTCCCACCTTTACGCCTCCCGCGGTAGAGCCTGAGGCTCCTCCGATGAACATAAGCATCATTCCAAGAAAAAGTGACTTCTGCGTAAACGCCCCATTGGGAATCGTCGCGAAGCCCGCGGTTCGCCAAGTAACAGACTGAAACAGGGATGCCATCATTTTTTCCGCGCCCGAGGAAAAGGATCCAAGTGTTTCGGGATTATTCCATTCAAACAGCGCAAATGTTACCGTACCGAAGCTCAGCAGAACGGCGGAAATGATCAGCACAAACCGTGAATAAACCGACAGTCTTTGTCTTTTACGCGCGAAATTGATGAGGTCGCTCCAAACCAGAAATCCGATTCCGCCCAAAAGGATCAACAGGATCAGTGTCAGGTTTACCAAGGGATCCTCTTTATAGTATGCCATGGAGGAAATATGAGGATTTCCCACCCCAACGATATCAAAGCCCGCGTTACAAAAGGCTGAGACCGAGTGAAACACGCTTTTAAATATGCCTGTCTTTATTCCAAAATCGGGAACAAATCGAATCGCCAAGCTACATGCCCCCACCGTTTCTATGGCAAGGGTACCTACAACGATTCGCTTGACCAATTGTGTCATGCTCTCATAGCTATTAAGATTATACGACATTGCCACAAGCATACGTTCCTTCGGAGTAATGGTTCGTCGGATAAGAAGTGAAAAAAGAACCGCCATAGTCATAAATCCCAGTCCGCCCAATTGGATCAGCAGCAAAATCACCGTATGTCCAAAGGTATTCCAATGTGTCGCTGTATCGACCGTGATCAAGCCTGTTACACAGGTGGCGCTGACCGCTGTAAAGCCCGCGTCAACAGGAGAAGTAAAGGTTTTATCCGCGGAAGAAATGGGAAGCATGAGCAAGCAAGTACCTATAAAAATGATAACAAGAAATCCGAGGGCGATAATCTGAGGCGCTCCCATTTGCTTTTTTCTCGTTTTTTTCTTTGTACTTTTTTGGGGACAATCCTCAGCATTTAAGTCCTTCGCTTTCATCAAGCTCCCTCCTTTCGCTCTCTATGTTTTTTCTTTATTATTATAACAAATTTCATACGGGCTTGTCAACATGGCATGCATTTTTTTGCTTTTTTTCGATTTTACATATCTTAACGTATCGGAACCGAATCACAAAATTAAGGAGGATCCATCTTCGGACGATCTGTTATGACAGCCCCTATTGGATCCTCCCTAATTTTATTGACATGCATCTTCCGTTTCTTACTCAATCTCCTCAATATTATAGGGGGTTGACTGATACACGAAGTAATTGAGCCAGTTGGAATACAGCAAATTGGCACAGCTCCTCCATTTAACGACCGGCACCTGCGTATCGTCATCATTGGGGAAATAATTCTTAGGCACCTCAATGGGAAGCCCCGCGTTTTTATCTCGGAAATACTCGTTTTTCAGTGTATCCGCATCATATTCCGAATGTCCCGTCACGAAGATCTGTCTTCCCTTATCGGTCGCGCAAACAAACACGCCCGCTTCCTCTGAGCTTGCCAAGATCTTCAGCTCCTCCACCGCCTCGATATCCTCTCTCAGACAGGTGGTATGCCGTGAATGGGGGACCACAAAGGTATCGTCAAAGCCACGGAACAGGATTGACTGCTTATAGTCCAAGGTATGCTCAAACACCCCAAACATCTTCTTTTCCAAGGGGTATTTTTTTATACCGTAATGGTAATACAAGCCTGCCTGCGCGCCCCAGCAGATATGGAAGGTACTGGTTACATGGGTCTTGCTCCATTCCATGATGGTACAAAGCTCTTCCCAATAATCCACCTCCTCAAATTCCATTTGCTCCACCGGCGCTCCTGTAATGATCAGTCCGTCATATTTTTTATGGGACACCTCATCAAAGGTCTTATAGAACGCCAGCATATGCTCAGCGGAGGTATGCTTGGATTTATGTGTTGCCGTTTGCAAAAGCTCCAGTTCCACCTGAAGGGGAGTATTTCCAATCAAGCGAGCTATTTGTGTTTCGGTGGTGATCTTTTGCGGCATCAGGTTCAGCATCAGGATCTTTAAGGGACGAATATCCTGTGTCATTGCCCGTGTTTCGGTCATTACAAATATATTCTCTTGCAACAGTACCTGTGTTGCCGGCAACAGGTTGGGGATTTTGATAGGCATTTTATCGCCTCCTTCGCTTACATACTGAATCGGCTGATTTCACGGCAAGCCTTCGTTGTCTTCTTCTCAGCCTTAGTGCTGAGATGCTTCCAACGCTTGCTCAATATCTGCCAAAATATCCTCAATGTTTTCAATTCCCACCGAAAGGCGGACCAGATCGGGCGTGATTCCCGCATCTACCAGTTGTTCGTCGGTCAGCTGGCGGTGTGTGGTGCTTGCGGGATGAAGAACCGATGTTCTGGCATCCGCTACGTGAACGACAATCGCCGCCAACCTTAAGCTATCCATAAATTTGACCGCCGCGCCTCTTCCGCCCTTTACGCCGAAGGAAATTACGCCGCAGGCTCCTTTGGGCAGATATTTTTTTGCCAGAGCGTATTGCTTATCGCCCTCAAGAAGAGGATAGCTTACCCACGAGACCTTATCATTTTTGGAAAGATACTCAGCAACCGCCATCGCGTTGCTGCAATGCCGCTCCATACGGAGAGGAAGCGTCTCCAATCCGAGGTTTAACAGGTAGGAGCAAATGGGCGCCATAGGAGTGCCGAAGTCACGGATCAGCTGAACACGCAGCTTTGTAAAATACGCGTTCTCTACCCCGAAGTCCTTCGTATACACCACTCCGTGATAGGAGTCGTCCGGCTCGGTCAGCTCGGGATATTTATTGCCCTTTGTCCAGTCAAATCTTCCTCCGTCAACCACAACACCGCCTACGACCTGAGCGTGGCCGTCCATATATTTTGTGGTAGAGTGGACCACGATATCCGCTCCGTGCTCAAAAGGACGGCAGAGGATCGGTGTGGCGAAGGTATTATCGATCATCAGCGGAATCCCGTATGCGTGCGCCAATTTCGCGTAACGCTCGATATCAAAGACCACCAGTGCGGGATTGGCAATCGTCTCGCCGAAAAACAGTCTTGTATTCTCGTCGATATGAGAAGCGATCTCCTCATCGCTCATCTCCGGCGTAATAAAGCGCACCTCAATCCCCAAGCGCTTCAGGGATACGGCAAACAGGTTAATGGTACCGCCGTAGATGGAGGACATACTGACAATATTTTGTCCGGCAGAGGTAATATTCAAAATCGCCAACAGGTTGGCTGTCTGTCCCGAGGAGCACAATACCGCCCCTGTACCGCCCTCCAGATCCGCGATCTTTTTCTCAACGGCGTCCACGGTAGGGTTGGAGATACGGGAATACATATGTCCGGGTGCCTTCAAGTCAAACAGATCTCCCAAATGATTGGAGCTATCGTATTTATAGGTCGTGCTCTGATAGATCGGCAGAACTCTCGGCTCTCCGTTCTCGGGTGTATATCCCGATTGGATACATTTTGTTTCAATTTTATATTCCGACATAAAATTTCTCCTTTAACTCTTTTAACGGTAAAATATAAAAGCTTATCAAATTTTATAACTATTATAGCATATTACGCAGGAAGTTTCAATGATGAATATTAAACTTTTTTGGAAAAGCTTCTTGACAATCGCTCTCAAAATTTTTATAGGATCAATTCCATTCCTATCTTTTGCGGTACCAAGCCGCAGGACTTATAAAACCGCATGGCGGATTCATTACAGCTCCATACGTTCAGTGTCAGATTATAGCATCCGCTTTCTCTCGCAAGCGCCACTGCCGCCTCATACAGCTCTTTTCCAATATGCTTTCCACGCAGCGCCTCATCCACGCAAAGATCATCGATATACAATGTTTTCACATCGGTCAGAATATGATCATTAATATGCTGTTGAAAGACACAGAAGGCATATCCCATTACCATATCATTTTCGTCAACGGCAACCAAAATCGGTCTTGACGAATCCTTAAGAATTTCTCCCAGCTCCTCGTCGGTATATTTTTTCCCGATTCGAAAAAGGTCCGGACGCCCCTTATGATGCACCAGATCCACCTGCTCAAGCAGTCCTCCGATCTTGGGTATATCCTTTTCCTCAGCCCTTCTGATCCTCATTTTCACGATCCCTCTGCCAGCGGTGCCTTTTGATCCAAATAATCAATAAGGTCTGCCACCACGCCTTCATCATTACTGCAGAAGCATTCCTTGCACACCGCTTTAACACGGTCTACCGCATTGGAAGGACAGCACGGAAAATCGGAGAGCGCCATCATTTCCAAGTCGTTATCATAATCTCCCACAACACACAGAAAAGCCGCGTCGCCTTCCTCTTTTTTTACCAGCTGTTCCAGCAAAATGGCTTTGGTCATTCCCCATGCCTGCACATTGATATGGGTTGCCTCGGACTGTGTTACCTGTAATCTTCCCTCAAACATTTTTGCGAGGATCGGACACAGCGCCTCCATAATCTGCTGTTCACCCAAAAGTGTCAGCTTATACAGGGGATATGTATTCCATTTCTCTGCCGAAAGCACAACGCCCTCGCCCTCTTTACAGCGCTCGTAATCCCTCAAGATTCGGGAGTTTTTGGTTATGTCATGGAACAAAAACTGCCGATCGGTTGCTCCGCGCGCACCTACGGGAAGCTTCTCGCGATCCAGATATTGGAGCATTTCCAGCACGGCATTATAATCCATCAGGGTACGTTCTGCCTCACGCGTTTTTCCAAAGTCATACAGGCACGCGCCATTACAGGTCACCGCCGGCAGGTTTACCAATTCCGACGCGTCGGGAATCACCTGCAGGATCTGTCTGTAATCCCGTCCCGTTGAAAAAGTAAACTTTCCGCCGTTTTCCTTAAAATACGCCACACGGCGGCGATTTCTTTCCATTCCCTTGGGATTATCTGTCAAAAATGTGCCGTCGATATCGCTGGCGATAACAATATGTTCAAATTTTTTCATGTCAAATTTCCCTTTCTCATAATTGCAAGTATTTCTTCAAAATCCTTTGGCAGCGGCACGCTAAAATGCTTGTCCTCTTCTGTAACCGGATGGCACAGCTTTAATTCCGACGCGACCAGACACTGTCCTTGGATCAATTTCCTATGCTTTGCTTCAAAGGCGGTTCCTCCGCCCCCATATATCTCATCCCCCAGCAAGGGATGTCCCACATATGACATATGAACACGAATCTGGTGGGTCCTTCCTGTTTCCAGCTCACATCGGATCAGCGTAAACTGACCGAATCGCTCCACAACGCTCCAATGTGTGACCGCCTCTCGGCTTCGCCGAGACGGATCTCGGATCACCGCCATTTTTTTTCGGTCTGTGGGATGTCTTCCGATGGGAGCGGTTACCGTTCCGCTATCCTCCCGAAAATTTCCCAATACGATCGCGTAATAAATTCTTCGTATCTCATGACTTTTGATCCGCTCCGCAAGAAACAGATGCGCGCGATCGTTTTTCGCTACTACCAGCAAGCCCTCGGTATCCTTATCAATTCGGTGCACGATTCCCGGGCGGATCACCCCGCCGATTCCCGACAGGCTATCCTTACAGTGATACAGCAACGCATTGACAAGTGTTCCCTTCGGATTCCCCGCCGCGGGATGGACCACCATTCCTTTTGGTTTATTTACCACGATAATATCGTTATCCTCATAAACGATATCCAACGGAATATTCTCGGCTACCGCCTCATAGGGCTCCGCCTCGGGAATCTGAACGGTAAATGTATCCTTTTCCCGAAGCTTATAGTTTTTCTGAACGGCTTTCCCGTTTACCAGAACCTTTCCCGATTCTATAAGCCGTGCCGCCGCGGACCGTGTTAATTCCGTCCGTTCCGCAACGAACGCGTCGGCTCTTTTTCCTGCATCAAAGAAATCGGGGACAATCTCCATGTCCTCTGTCTCGGCAAATTCCTCACCGATCAGCTCCTCAGACATTTTCTCACCTCCGACTTCCTTATTTCAGTCATTTAATCGTTATTTACCTCTTGTTCTTCCGTTTGCTTTCCTATTTCCGTTTCTGTTTCCGTTTCTGTTTCTGTTTCTGTTTTCGCTTTTTTCAGCTTTTCAGCCTTCGCCTCGCCAATCATGCTCACAACGCACCAGACCAAAAGGATTCCCGCGCCTACGCAAACGCAAGCATCTGCTACATTAAACACCCATTTCCACAGAGTGGGAAACGCGCAAAAGTCGATAAAATCGATTACATAATTCAAATACACGCGGTCGATCATATTCCCGATGCCGCCGCCAATGATCAAGGAGATTCCCACGCACGCGAACAGGCTTTGGGGACGGAATTTCCACAAATAGAGCAAAAGCCCCACAATTGCCACGCAAGAGATCACCATAAAAATCCATCTATGCTCCGACAGCATTCCAAAAGCTGCCCCTCGGTTTTCCACATAGGTGAATTGCAAAATTCCCGGAATCACCTGAAAGGATTCCTCTCCCATCAGGTATACCACGACCAAGCGCTTGGTAATCTGATCCAGCAGAATGGAACCCAATATGATCAAAACGCAAATCAACATATATTCAGTCTTCCCCTCACAGGTATTTTTCCGCTTCCAGACGATATCTGCCCTTTTTTGTTCGGTCGGTAAGCGACAAAATTCGATACCGTCCGAATCCCCGAACAGAGATCATGCAGGGTGCCTCTACCGTATGATCGGGGCGATCCTCACTTTCAAAGTTCATTTCTACCATGTCGCCGCAGACGGTATCCCTTGCTTTTTCTCGGGATATGCCGCACAACGCCGCTACCACCGCGTCCAGTCTTGGCGACGCCACGGTATCGTGTATCGTCGCAAACCTCCGCTCGGGGAGCTGCCACTCTCCCTCCTTCAGCCGATGTATCTTTACCTTATCGTTGGCAACAACAGTCATTTCATTTTCTATAAATACGGAAATCAGCGCGTCACAGAAAACCACCGCGCTTTTCCCTTCTTCTCCATCGGTTAAAATATCACCGAGCACGCTTCTGTCCAGTCCGAGACCAAGCAGTGAGCCAAGAAAATCACGGTGTGTCAATTTTCGATATCCGCTTCCCTGAATCCGCAGGGCGGCAATTTCGGAGGAATATCCGAAGTCTTTGATCTCCTCCAGCCATTTCTCTTCCTTTATCTGTTTTATCTGTTTTATCTGTTCCGGCTGTTCTGTCGGTTCCGTCTCTTTCGATTCCGAAGAGCCGCCTATTCCCTCCATATAATCGGGAAAAATATACATTCTGTTTCGCTCTGCCGACGCATATCCCCCGAAGTCGCGAAACATTACCCCTTTTTGGGTAAGATAGCTTCTTGCGTAATGCGTTTCCCGAGGTGAAAGAAAGGAGGACACCCCCATCTCCCCTCTCTCGGCGCACCGCACAAGGTCATCCAATCTCGCGTACAAGGCGCGAAGCTCTTCTTTTATGATCATATATCTGTTCCGTTAAAGCACCAGCAAAAGAATGGAGAGCAGGATATAGGTCGCCATAAAGGACATATCAAGCGGTATATCCTGAAACCAATTCATTTTTTGGAAAAGCATACGGATCGGATAAATAAACGGTTCTGTTACGGCATACAGAAAATCGGTAAATTTGTTGGGATCCATTGGAAACCATGACATAACCGCACGAACCAGCATAGCGAGCTGAACTACCGACAGCAGCAACACTGCCACATTCGCAATAATTTGTAAAACCAGCGACAAATACAATTCCTCCTTTGTCGGATTTTTCCGACCTCGTTACCTCGGCGCGACACAAAAAAGTCTATAGACTGCGCTCTGCCGCATCATCCGACGCGGCAGAGCATTCATTTCTACAATCAGTTTCCGCTTACCATAGCCTCGATACTGCTTACATCGATATTCTTGGGAGCGATTACGATCGTTGTTTTACTAACCTTTGTCATAAGACCGCCCGCAACATGCACAGCGCCCGCAAGGTAATCCAACAGACGGATTGCCTGATCCTTCGCGATGCTTTCGATATTGAGCAGAACGGTATTTCCATTCATCAGAAGATTCGCGATCTCCATAGCGTCCTTATACTCCTTGGGGTTAACGATCTTCAACGCGGGAGCGGCAGACGAGCCAAACGCGGGCGTCGGCTCCGCGGGAGCGGCGGGAGCGGGATTCTGAAGTCCCATACCAAAGCCGTCCTCTTCCGTCTCGTTTACATCCACATCATCAAAGCCATTTCCGCCGTAGTATCTTTCATCTCCGGCAAAATCTCCGTAATTATCCGAGCCTTTTTTAAATTTCAACATAACATCCTCCGATTTTTTATTTATATATTTTTATTTTTTTACTTTCTTTTGGGTCTTTTTCATTTTACAAACAGACCTCTTCCGATACGAACAATATCCGAGCCCTCCGCTATTGCCTCGGCAAAGCTTTCGCTCATTCCCATGGAAATAATGGGACTATCTATATTATGCAGTTTTTTTGTCCAAATGTCAAGCACTTGTTCGTAAGTTTGTTTGAAATATTTCAAATATTCTTCTTTTTCCGAGCATTTCGGCGCCATTGTCATAAATCCTCGGTGCCGTATATTCGGATACTTTTTCAGTTCCAAGCAAAGTTCCTCCGCCTCTGACGGCATAACCCCGCTTTTATTTTCTTCCTCACCGCTATTGATCTCTACCAGCACATCCATTACGATCCCATGCTTTTTTGCCTGCCGATCAATTTCCGCAGCCAATTTTTCCGAATCCACCGAATGGATCATGCACACCTTATCCACGATGTATTTCACCTTATTGGTTTGCAATGTCCCGATAAAATGGATCCGAAGATTTTCCCGATCCTCAAGTGCCTCATAATGTGCCAACAGCTGTTGCACTCGGTTTTCCCCGATATCGCGAACCTCCAGCTCCCGATGCAAGTAATTGATCTCATCGACCTCCGCGTATTTCACCGCCGCCAACAGCAAAACGCTATCCTTTTTCCGTCCCGATGACTGCTCCGCCTCGGCGATTCTATTTCGTATTTCGGTTATATTTTTTTTCAGATAGCTGAAGTCCATCTTAGTCCAGAACCCTTCCGTCAAACATATTTTTTCCGTTTAGAATTATTAAATCATTGACCTTCAAATACGTGCGGTCCTCTTCATCCTCCACGCCTTCCTCTACCAGATAGTAGTCGCTTCCCTCATAGAGAATCTCGATATACCGAAAGTGCACGACACTTCCCCGAAGGATGTACACGCCTCGGTATCCGTTGGTTCGTTCCACAATATTTTTGGGAACATAAATACCGCTGACGCTATCCACCTCCAATCGGACATTTTGACAGCGGTTAAACGTGAAATTCTCAGGCAGCCGATCACTTGCCATAATCAACAATGCCGTTTCGTGCTCGGGAACCTCAATGATCCGTTCTACTGTCAGCGGAAGCTCTGTTTGGTTATTTTCCTCAAACATCGCGGAATATATGCCGCCCACGTCAAAATATTTTTGTTCCTCAAGGGCAATGGGCAGCACCAGCTTCCATTCGCTGTCATAACCGATCTTTCCATAGGAATTTTGTGTTTCTAAATCCGAGGACGGTGTCATGGAGAGCAGGTCATAGAAGGATTTTCCTGTCAGGTTTTCCACCGCTTCCATTGTAAAGTAGGATTCATATCCGTCCACTGCCGTATAAAAATATCCGCTCGCCTGCGCGTAATACGTATTGCCGCTTCCGCTATTGCCCAGCAATTCCGCTTTATAGGCTCGAAGCCCTTCCAGCGTTTCATACACCGAAGCGTTTTCTCCTTGCGATATGGCATCCACGCGATTTAATCCGATGAGAAATTTATCTGTTTGATAGGCGAGTCCGCCTGTTTCCCCCGAAGCAAGCATTTTGATCAGCGTATAGTATGTATCACTGACCGATTGCTTCATTTCGCCCATATCCAAACTTTTCACCGCTACGTCGGCGCTTTCCTCCAAGATGGCAATACGGCTATCGATCCGGCGAATCAAATCCTGCGTTGATTTTGTGCCCTGCTCGTACACGGTTGCCAGCGCCTGTCCTTTACTGACCTTTGTACCGTTCTTGGTCATATAATCCACAATCCCCGACTGTTCCGCGTTTAGCACCGTTTCGTCCCGAAAAACATATCCGTTATAGTTAAAGACCGTGCTTTCCGTTGTTACGCCCGCGGCATAGGTAGAAATTTCCGCGCCAAACAGACCGGCAAGATGATACACCGTATAAGAAACGATCAAGACACAAACAAGTCCCAGCGCGACACGTTGTTTTAAGGAACTGTCTTTAAGCCTCATATCCCTCTTCCCTTCTGTTCTTGCAATCAAATAATTAAAATATACTTTACATTATATTTTATCATATTTTTTCCGTTTTTGAAAGAGTTCTTCCGCATTATTTACAATCTCTTCAAATGTTTTTTCGTTTTTTTCTTCTCTACCGTCCGAATCCCTTGTCATATCGATCCAGCTCACGTATTCTTTTGCCGAAAACCATGTCATTTGCCGTTTCGCATACCGACGAGTTGCCGTTTTCAGATTTTCCACAGCCGTTTCTATGCTTTCCGCCCCTCGGCAATATGGAAGCAATTCCTTATATCCGATTGCCTGTGCGGCTGTTCGGTTCCTTTCAAAAACGCCGTCTCTCAACAGCGACCGTGTCTCCTCCTCCAAGCCTTCCTCTATCATTTTATCTACGCGCGAATCGATACGGCGGTAGAGCCGTATACGTTCGGGATAGCGCAGTCCGATCACGCAGGCATCATAGCGCATGCCTCCCTCTTGCGACCGACGGTCCAGCTCACTTTTGGTCATTCCCGAGGTGCGGTAGATCTCTATGGCGCGGATCACCCGTTTCACGTTATTGGGATGTGTTATCCGAGCGCTTTCGGGATCGATCCGTTCCAGCTCCCAATACAGTGCTTCCGTTCCGTTTTCCTCGGCAAATTTTTGCAATTCTCCGCGAACCGTATCGTCGGTTGTCCGCGGTTCAAAATCATTTTTTCGCAGCAGAGCGTCCAAATACAGTCCTGTCCCTCCGCATACGATGGGCAAATGTCCGCGGGCAGCGCATTCCTCAATCGCTTTTGCGGCGAGGGGCACATAATCGGCGCAGGAAAAGCTCTCCTCGGGATCTGAAATATCGATCATATGATGTTTCACCCGCCGTTGCTCTTCCGCACTCGGCTTTGCCGTTCCAATATCCATCCTTCGATAGACCTGCATAGAATCACAGGAGATGATCTCGCCGTTCCGGCGCTGAGCGAGCTCCAACGCCAGAGCGCTTTTTCCGCCTCCTGTAGGTCCT
>JAZSPS010000092.1:0-6540 GCA_045537595.1 Eubacteriales bacterium | reverse complement strand
TAGAGTACCGGTCTCCAAAACCGTGGGTCGCGGGTTCGAATCCTCCTGCCCCTGCCAAAAAATCCAAGTCGAAAGACTTGGATTTTTTCATTTGTGCCGCAGGCACAACATCATTTGCGTGCTTGCTCGCAACATCATTTGATCTTCAGATCAACATCATTGCCGCTTGCGGCACAAATGAACGATGTTGCACTCCGTGCAAATGATGTGCTTCGCAATGACGTTGGCTTTCGCCCAATGATGTTGCGCTTCGCGCAAACGGAATTGTAACCGTTTGTTTGGTGCGTTGAAATATAGTTGATTTTCAATCGAAGATATGGTATAATTAGGCATAGAAAGGCGGTGATATCGTGAGAGAAGATAAGCTTGGCGATCTTTCAATGGAACTATCTGTTGATGTTTTGCAATTAACCAAAGAACTCCGTGCAAAACACGAAAACGTGATCTCTAATCAAATCGGCAGAAGTGCAACGAGCATCAAAGAAATTTAAATTTACATTTATTTTCTCATTTTAGTTTTAATGAGAAAGTCACTCGTTATAGCTCAGGAGCGCTCATGAATTATATTTTTAAAAAAGAATCGAATAATATCTACCGTTTGGAGATACCCTTTGACGACATCTACACCTCTGTCTTTTTACTGAATGGGGATGAACCCCTTCTCATTGACAGCGGCACCACCGAAGAGGACGTGAATCAGATTCTTATTCCCGCGCTTTCGGCAATTGGATTTGACAAAGATACCCGTGGATCTTTGCTGGCAACCCATCATCATTCCGATCACGATGGCGGTGCCGAACATCTTCTCAACCGATTTCCTTACGTATCCAAGTTAGCGCTTGAGGATGGAGAGACTCTTGGCGCGGTAACGGCATACTCTCTATTCGGTCACACCTCTGACTCTATGGGATATATGGATACCCGCACAAACGCGTTGATCTGCGGAGACGCCTTGCAATTTTACGGAATAAGCAAATATGGCTGCAGTGTAGCAGATGTGGATTCCTATGAGCTAACATTAAACAAGATAGAGCATTTATCCCCTACCCTCCTTCTGACTTCTCATAATTATGTCGGGGGAAGCCCCGCCGCTTCAGGTTCCGCACAGATCGCGCATATGTTAAGCTCCGCGCGGAATTGCTGGACGGAAATAAAAGACTTTGTTCTGTCAGCATCCTCAGAATCCTCGGACCCTGTTGAAATCGCCCTTGCCTATGCCAAGAAATTTGATCGGTTGCCGCCCTTGCCGAAAACCACCGTCCGAGCTATTTTAAAAACAATTCTCTGATTTTATTGGCTGCCTTAAAGAATTTTTAAATATTTCCAATACACAAAAAGCTACGCACAATCAAAAACAGTGCGTAGCTTTTTGTATGAGCAAGGCTTCAAAATTTGTTGCTCTTTTGCTATTCTGATTTCCTGTATTCGGAGTTGATCTCCTCCAGCATAAATTCGTACAAGCTCTCTCCTCGCAAGCCCAGCGACGTTCCAATCATCAGCTTGCAATACGCAAGCTCTAAGGTAAGATTCAGTGGGATCATTCCGCCCTTCGTCTTCGCCTCAAAAGCAGATTCATACTGATTTTCATCCAGCACGCAGGGTGCCGCGTACAAAGCGATTCCCTTTTTCTTGCATCTTTTTCCAAACGGGATCACCGAATAGGAGGGGGCGTTTTGATCTGCCGAAAGCGTTCCCGAATGATAGGTCCCGTGAATAACCGCTTGAATTTCTTTTAGCTTCACTCTTCTGTAGTTCATCCCCACATGTGGGTACAGCATCAGGACGCTGTCCCGAAGAGGAAGCGCTGCGCGCATCAACGCGCCCTTTTCCACATGGCGTTTGGCGGAATATTCCGCGCATTTGCGAAAAAGCTCCGATAAACCGGCTCGCTTTTCCACGCCAGCCATTTCTTCTTTGCTCTGAGATTGATCCGATCTCTCGTCACGCGCCAAAAATTCATGCGCTCTCGATGCGTTGGAAAAATCCTCGCTAAAATTCGGGCATTGCATCAGCGTTGTACCCAATCGCAGCCACAATTTTCCGTCACTGTTTCGGTACGTCACGTAAATATTGGGAGCCAGCCCCTCACAGATCAATTCCACCGCCGACCGAAAATTGGCATTGGCGTTGCTTTGCTCCTCATCGGGAGGACAATTTCCCGACACAAGCACAATTGGAACAGGGGTATCGCAAAACAGCAGAGAAAGCAAGGAGGCGGTATAGGCAAGGGTATCGGTTCCATGCAGGATGATCACGCCGGAGTATTCACCCAGCGCAAAGCAAGCAAGATGACTGACGATTTCATTCCATTTTTTCACGGTCATATTTTCACTGAGGGTCTGTGTTTCACAATGGGAATCGAAAAACAGCTCTTGTCCCAGCTCCGCATAGGGAGAATCGCTCGCAAGAAACTTCTCCAACAAGGTACTCTCGGCAACATTCACGCTCAATCTGCGGCATCCGTCACGAAAGGTGCTCCCAATGGTTCCCCCGGTCGCCACAACCAAAATCCGCTTCATGTCTACTCCTCCTCCCTGCCATCGCTCCGCTCAAAGGATCAATTCCTTATATCTTATCGATATATTCAATCAAAAGCTTTCTTAGGATCTGAGGATCGCAGTTACCTCTCAGCTCCTTCATACATTTTCCGAACAGTGCCATCAAAGCCTTTTCTTTTCCGCTCTTATAATCCCCTACCGATTTGGGATCCGCGGTTACCACGGCTTTGATAACCTCCTCGATCTTTCCCGTATCATTGGATACGATCATTCCGTTTGCCTCGGCGTATGCGGCAGGATCGATCCGCGGATCCTCAAACATTGCCGCAAGGATCTTTTTGCCGTTGGCTCTACCGACCTTTCCGCCCGAAACAAGGAGGATCAGCTCGCCCAGAGCCTTTCCGTCCACATCCAGCATATCGTAGGTCATCTTTCTGACATTTAGAATACTCATGACCTCAGAGATCATCCAGTTTGCCGCGTCCTTCGCGCTTCCGCACACCAAGAAGGCGGTCTCGAAGCACTCACACAGCGCGATGCTCTTGGTCAACTGCTCGGCATCATAGTCGCTCAGTCCGTATTCCTCGGTATAGCGGGCACGCTTCACCTCGGGAAATTCGGGCAGGGTATTTTTAATAGCGTCAAACCACTCCTCGTCGATTACGACCGGCATAACGTTTGGATCGGGGAAATAGCGATAATCCCCTGCCGTTTCCTTGGTCCTCATGGCAAAGCTCTTACCCTTAATATCGTCCCAACGTCTGGTCTCCTGAACCAGCACCTCGGTTCCGTTCTCAATGGCATCAATATGTCTTGCCGTTTCATATTCGATTGCCCTTTTGATCGCCTCGATAGAGTTCATATTTTTCATTTCGGTACGAACCCCCAGCTTGTCGCTGCCCTCGGGACGTACCGAAAGGTTTACGTCGCAGCGCATGGTTCCGTGTGCCATTTCGCACTCGGCAACTCTGGCATAGCGCAAAAGCATTTTCAGCCTTTCAAGGTACGCCTCAACCTCCTCGGCGCTTGAAAGGTCCGGCTGGCTGACGATCTCGATCAGCGGAACGCTAGTACGGTTAAAGTCAACATGCGTGGTATCCTCGCGGATATCGTGCACCAGCTTACCCGCATCCTCCTCCATATGGATCTGTTTGATACGGACATTTTTCCTTCCCTTGGAGGTTTCGATCTCCACAAGTCCGTTGACCGCCACGGGGGCGAACCATTGTGTGGTTTGGTACGCGGCGGGAAGATCGGGATAGTAATAGCTCTTTTTATCGAAGGTAGTAGTTCGGTTGATGTGACAATTCAGCATCATTCCCGCTTTCATACCGTAATCTACCACCCGTTTATTTACAACAGGAAGCATGCCCGGCATACCGCAGCAGGCAGGGCAAACATGCGCATTGGGCTCCGCGCCATAGGAATGAGCCGAACAGGAGCAAAAAATCTTGGATTTGGTCGCCAGCTCTACATGAACCTCAAGACCGATAACGGTTTCATATCTCATGATTATTTTCCCTCCTTTTCGTACAGCTCAGCTACATCAAGCAACGCATTCTCCGAGAATGCCTTTCCAACCATCTGCACGCCTGCCGCCACGAGCGTGGGAAGTCCTGTGATTGACGCGGGCGCGGTATAGAAGTTCTCCTCAAAAGCAAGATATTGATTCTCAGAGAGCTGCGCTTCCGTATAGCTTTCCGTTGAGCACGCGGGCATCAGTACAGCGTCAAATTCCGCAAAGAGCTTTTCAAACGCCTCCGCAATAACACGGCGGGTTCGAAGCGCCTTATCGTACACCTTCATATAGTTATCGGTGGAAAGAGTTTCCGAGCCAAACAGGATCGCTGTTTTAAGCAGCTCGCCAAATGCCTCGGTACGGCTGTTGGTATACAGCTCATCAATATTGGTAAAGTTCTCCGAACGGTAACCGTATTTTACTCCGTCATATCGGGACACATTGTTACACAGCTCGGCACACATCAAAATATTCCATGCCACACGCGCGGCAGGGATTACGCTGTCCTCTACCCGACACACCTCAATCCCGTTTTTGGAGAGCACTTCGCAAAAGGAATTCATTTTTTCGGCAACGCCTTCGTCAATTCCTTTTTCCATAGAGTTCAGCACAGCAACTCGGCGAACAGGAGAAGTCTCTGCTCCCTTTTTCAGACGAGTGCACAACTCTTCCGAAAGACTGGTTCCGTCTTTATCGTCGTGTCCTACGATCACGTCCAGAATCTCACGGCAATTTGCCGCCGTTGCCGCCATCACGCTGACCGTCTCTCCCGAGCATGCCACAGGAATGGTTCCGTAACGGGATACGGTTCCGTACGTGGGCTTTACGCTGATCAATCCTGTCTGTGCCGCGGCACGGCGGACCGATCCGTTTACATCAAGAGCTACGGCAGCCATTGCCTCGCCTGACTTGACGATCTCGGCAGTCGGGCATCTCAGACTCCCCTCCACAACGCAGGCGCCATGATATGAGGTTTCTCCCACAAGGTCAATGGCAAATTCACCTACATCTGCCTTGCCTCCCAACACGTATCCTGCCTTCGACAGACGTGTCAGCACCTCTGCCTCCAGCAAGCTTTGATATCCGTCAAGCATTTTCGAGCCCGCGGCGGTCGGCATATCCTTTGTCAGAATCATATCATCCGCTATAACAGTGCGCGCGGACGATGTATCGATCTTGGTTGTATATAATTTCATTCTTCCATTCCTCCTCATCCGAGCTTATTCCACAACACGGGGAACACACCAATAGCCCTCGTCGGTCTCGGGCGCGCCCTGTTGCAGCTCCTCACGTGAAAAGGGCTGAGAAACAACATCCTCACGAACAACCGTCATTATCGGCATTACGTGCACCATTCTTTCGGTTTCAGCGGTGTCGATTTTTTCAAGAATCTCCATCTCCTTTTCCCGCTTCGCAAAGAAAGCCATCACATTGTCCTTTTGCTCTTCCGTAAGTCGAAGCTGGTTGAGCAGCTCCAGTCTTCTGAGTATATCTCTTTCCATATAATTTTGCTCCTTATATTCGGGTAAATCAATTTAGTCCCTGACCTTAATGTGGACCTCACGAAGCTGTTGCTCGGTAACCTCGCCCGGCGCTCCCATCATCAGATCCTGCGCATTTCCGTTCAAGGGGAACGCGATAACGTCACGAATGGTTTCTTCCTCGGCGATCAACATGATCATTCTGTCAACGCCGGGTGCCATTCCCGCGTGAGGAGGCGCTCCGTAAGCAAATGCGTTATAAAGGGCTCCGAATTTCGCTTTCAGGTCCTCTTCCCCATAGCCCGCGATCTCGAAGGCTTTTCTCATGATCTCGGGATTATGGTTTCGTACCGCACCCGAGGAAAGCTCCACACCGTTACATACAATATCATACTGGTACGCAAAGATCTCCAAAGGATCCTTATTCAAAAGCGCGTCCATTCCGCCCTGAGGCATGGAGAAGGGGTTGTGCGTAAAGTCGATGCGGTTTGTCTCGGGGTTCAGCTCATACATGGGGAAATCCACAATAAAGCAGAATTCAAAGGAATCGTTTTTGATCAATCCCAGCTCGTTGCCGATCCATGTTCTCATCTCACCCGACAAACGGTTGATCACCGACGCGCTGTCGCTGATAAAGAAGAGAGATTCTCCTTCCTTAATTCCCACAAGAGCGGTCAGCTCTGCCTTTTGCTCCTCGGTCAAAAACTTCGCGATGGGTCCTTTATACTCGCCGTCCTCCAGTGTAATATATCCGATACCGAATTTCATACCGATGCTTCTGGAGTAAGCGTCGATGGCCTTTTCAAACGCTTTTTTTCCGTCACCGTCCCCATCCTTTTTGACCAAGTAGTTGGCTACGATTCCGCGAACCAGCTTATTCTTAAAGGGTACGGTTCTTCCATTGATGGTAAGAAATTCGTGCTTCGCGAAGAACTCGGTCAGATCCTGAATCTCCAAGGGGTTACGGAGATCGGGCTTATCGGTTCCGTACTTCAGCATAGCGTCAGCAAAGGTAATACGTCTGAAGGGGGGCTTGGATACC
>JAZSPS010000040.1:0-11878 GCA_045537595.1 Eubacteriales bacterium | reverse complement strand
CAAGACACATAAGGCGTCGGCTAAAAGATTTTCTGTTACCGGTTCCGGTAAAGTAAAAATGGGTCACTGCCATCACAGACACAACAAAGTCGGATCGTAGCCATGTCGTTCTGTGTGCCAAGGAGTTGAAAGGCAGAGTTGTCTTCCTAAGACCGCTTGGCCTCCGACTTCTCTTCGCGGTCTTCAAACCGGTATTGTGTCTGTGATGGCAGTGACCCATTTTTACCTTACCGGAAGCGGTAACAGAAAATCTCTTGGCCGATGCTTTATGTGTCTTGATTTTTCCCATTTTTATAATCTCCTTTTTCTTTTTTCGGTTTTCTGAATTTCGGCGGCATGGCGGTTTCCGCCCACCGATCCGATCTATCATAACACACGGATATCTCTGACGATGTATCCGTTTTATGAACATAATGAAATTATTTTTGTTTCAAAGGACTGACAACCATGCTCATGATTCTTCCGTCCAGAACGGGCGCCTTATCTACGCTGCCCACCTCGCCGCAAGCATCCTGAAACTTTTGCATGATCTCCTGACCGATCGCCACGTGGCTCATCTCACGTCCTTTAAAGCGCATGACCACTCTGACCTTATTTCCGCTTTCCAAAAACCTGACCGCGTGACGGGCTTTTGTTTCAAAGTCATGGGTATCGATACGGCAGGAAAGCTGGATTTCCTTCAATTCAACGGTCTGCTGCTTCTTCTTTGCTTCCTTCTCTTTTTTATCCCGCTCAAAACGGTATTTACCGTAATCCATGATGCGGCAAACCGGAGGCTGTGCCTGCGGAGCCATGAGAACAAGATCGTAACCCTGATCGTATGCGATTTTCAAAGCCGCCTCGGGAGACATGATACCGATGGGGTCTCCTTCCACTCCGACCACTCTCACCTCTTTGGCTTTGATCTCCTCATTGATCAATAATTCTTTTGCGCTAATATTCAATACACCTCCAAATTTGCCAAAAGGCAAAAAAATCATGCGAAGAGAATTTCTCCGCACGACACAATCCTCAAAGGTCACGCAAGTACATCCGCAGATATACCCTTCGCACGACCTTCAAATCAAAAATATCAACCCGGCGCGCCGCAGCGGCAAGGTGAGAACGGAGAACGTTCTGCTTCATTTGCCTAAGTATTGTATCATATCTCAAAGGATCTGTCAAGTCCTTTTTGGCTTTTTTTAAAAATTTTTTTGTCTTCTTTGATACCCACAAAAAATTTCTTCTGTTTTTCGCGCCAATACGACAATACCAACGACATCGCTGAAATCTTCTTGTCAAATGCCACAAAAAAGCTTTTCAAAACTTGACTTTTTTCTATTGTGTATCTTTTTGCACGAATTTTTCGACAAAAAATCGTCTATTTTGAATATTTACTTTTGGGAAAATTCAAGGTATAATATTAAAGCTGTCGGCGGCACCAACACCACAGCGTCACGCACAACGGTCGCATTGTTCTTGCGGAATATCAAGCTTATGATATCAACGCGCAAGCATGTTCACGGTTGTGCTTTTTTAACCGCGGGCGGTTCTCTTTGGGACCGCCTTTTTTACTTTTTATATCCGTTACATCCTCTTTTTTCGTATATTTTGCTCATACAATTTCCATAATTCGGCGAAAAACTGAATATGCCCTTTCCTGACAGTATTATATATATTTATTGAACAAAATTTAAAATAATTTTGAAAACAGTAGAAATCCAAACAAATTTGTGCTATAATATATAATTGTATTGGTATGCTTATACGCATTCCATCAAAGTTCCCCCCCTGAAAGGATGATATTTATGCCTAAATACATAGAAAAAATAGAAAAGCTTTCTCTTCCTGTCATCGCCATTAAGGGCGTTGTCGCTTTCCCTTCGGTATCCCTCAGCTTTGAAATTACCGACGAGATCTGTATCCGTGCCGCCGAGGCTGCCTTTGAGACCGATTCCTGCGTGCTTATTTGTACCGTAGCCGATCTGGATGCCGATACCATTACCCCCGACACTCTGTTCCGTGTGGGAACGGTTTCCCGCATCAAGCAGTCGGTCAAGACCCCTGAGGGAAACATGCGTGTGATTACCGAGGGATACTCTCGCGCTACCGTTACCTCTTTCCGCGTCTTTGCCGATTATCTTTCGGCGGAGGTCATCTGCAAGACCCTGACCATGACCGACGAGGACAGCATCCGCACCCAAGCGTACTGCCGCGCGATCCTTACAGAAACCGAGCATCTTGTCGCCTTTTTGCCTTCGGTCAGCGATGATGTCATGATGGCGGCAAGATCTATAAAAAACGCCGCACTTCTCGCGGATTTTATCGCTTCCAACATTTTGGTCAAATTTCCCGATAAGCAGACCATTCTCGAATGCTTTGATCCGATCAAGCGAATCGAGCTTCTGATCGCTCTTTTAAAGGAGGAAGCCTCCTTATTGGAATATGAATTGGAGATCCACAAGAAGGTTCGCTCCAACATCAATCAGAATCAAAAGGAGTACTATCTGCGTGAGCAGGTCCGTGTCATTCAGGATGAGCTGGGAGACAACAGCGAGCCCGATGAATATCTGGAGCGCATTATGAACGCAAAGCTGCCTGACGAGGTACACCAAAAGCTTTTAAAGGAAAACGACCGCATGGCAAAAACTCCTTTCGGTTCCTCCGAGGCATCGGTCATCCGCTCTTATCTCGACATCTGTTTGGAAATTCCGTGGACCGCACAGACCAAGGATCGGATCGATATCCGCGCGGCGGAAAAGATCCTCAATGACGATCATGACGGCATGGAAAAGGTAAAGGAGCGAATTCTTGAATACCTTGCCGTAAAGCAGCTCAATCCGAAGCTTGGCAATCAGATCCTTTGTCTTGTAGGACCTCCCGGCGTGGGAAAGACCTCGGTTGGCGCTTCTATTGCCAAGGCGATGAAGCGAAAGTATGTACGGGTCTCTCTTGGCGGTATCCGTGATGAAGCCGATATCCGAGGTCATCGAAAGACTTACATAGGCTCCATGCCCGGACGTATTATCAACGCTCTTATTCAGGCGAAGGTGCGCAATCCTTTGATCCTTTTGGATGAGATCGACAAGCTGACACGGGATTCCCATGGCGATCCCTCCTCCGCTCTCTTGGAGGTTTTGGATTCCGAGCAGAACAAGTCCTTCCGTGATCATTTTGTGGAGCTTCCCTTTGATCTTTCCGACTGTCTCTTTATTGCCACGGCGAACACGCTTGACACCATTCCCCGTCCCCTTTTGGACAGAATGGAGGTTATTGAGCTGAAGACCTACACCAAAAACGAAAAGATCTCTATTGCTCACAACCACCTGATCCCCAAGCAGATCAAGCGTCACGGAATGAATCGCCGCATGCTCGCTATCACCGACAGTGCCATCTCGGAGATCGCCGATTATTATACGCGGGAAGCGGGTGTCAGAAATCTGGAGCGTGCCATTGCCGAGCTTTGCCGAAAATCCGCAAAGCGCTTTGTGGAGGAGTCCGAGCTCAAGCATATCAAAATTACCGAAAAAAATATTTCCGATTATTTAGGAATCCGAAAATTTCTCCCCGAGCATATCTCCGAGGAGGACGAGGTGGGCACGGTTAACGGTCTTGCCTACACCCAGGCGGGGGGAGACATGCTGCGAGTGGAGGTTGCGGTTCTTGAGGGAACAGGGAAGATCGAGCTGACAGGTTCTTTGGGAGATGTGATGAAGGAATCGGCGCGCATTGCCCTTAGCTTTGTTCGGTCCATCGCCTCCGAATACGGTATTTCACCCGACTTTTATCAAAAACACGATTTTCACATTCACTTTCCCGAGGGCGCTGTGCCTAAGGACGGTCCTTCGGCGGGTGTTACCATGGTTACCGCGCTTGTCAGCGCGCTGACAGGCAGACGGGTTCGCCGTGATATTGCTATGACCGGCGAGATCTCCCTGCGCGGAAAGGTTCTCGCCATCGGCGGACTGAAGGAAAAGACCATGGCGGCGTTTACCGCGGGAGTGACCACGGTTCTTCTTCCCGAGGACAATATGAGAAATCTGGAGGAGCTCGACACGCAGGTGCGCGAGGCGCTTACCTTTATTCCCTGCCGCACCGCATCGGATGTACTGTCTCACGCCCTCCTTCCCAAGGAAGCCATGCGCAAAGAGGAAAAAATAAAGATCGTTGAGAGCGGTGAGGAGACCAAAGCTTCTCAAGAGGATTCTGATTTTTCCGAGCTCTTGCCTCCCAAGGCAAAAATCACGCCCCCCCTTCCTCTCTCGCACTAAATGACATGTGTAATTTCTAAGATAACGATAAATATAAGTAAGGAGACACTATGGCGCTGAATATCCAAAATGTCAACTTAAAAATAAGCGCGGGGCTTCCCCGTCAGTTCCCCTCCGATCCCAAGGCACAGGTTGCCTTTTCCGGTCGTTCCAATGTGGGGAAAAGCTCACTGATCAATTCGCTCCTCAACCGTAAAAGCTTGGCTCGTGTCAGCTCGGCGCCCGGAAAGACCATTACCATTAATTTTTACGAGGTGGACAAAAAGCTCTATCTTGTTGACCTTCCCGGTTACGGCTTCGCGAAGCGAAACCCCGAGGAAAAGAAAAAATGGTCCGCTCTGACCGACGGTTATTTTACGCAAAACAAAAACATCGACCGTCTCTCTCTTGTGATTCAGCTGGTAGACAGCCGAATTCCCCCAACGGCAGACGATACAATGATGCTGGAATTTCTTCGCTCCGCGGAGCTTCCCTACATTGTTGTCGCCACGAAGGTGGATAAGCTGAACGCTACGGAACGAAAAAAGAATTTAGAGGCGCTGCGGGAGCATCCTCTTATTGCCGATGTGCCTCTGATCCCCTTTTCTTCTTTAAAGGGAGAGGGCAAGGAGGAGCTTTGGAAAACCATTTTCCGCTATACACAGCTGTAAAAATTCCATTAATAATTTTTTACACACGCATTCAAAAATTTGAAAGGTGATCTATGACAAAACTGATTCTTCTCCGTCATGGACAAAGCATGGCAAATCTGCTGGGAATTGGCGCGGGTCAGCTGAATTATGCTCTGAGCGAGCTTGGTCACGAGCAAGCCGGACTGGCAGCCGACTATCTTGTTGCCCATGAAACCATTGACGTTATTTATTCCAGCGATCTGCAAAGAGCCTACGACACCGCGCGTCCCACCGCGGAGCGTCTCGGGCTTCCTATTATCCGTGATTCCTCTCTCCGCGAGATCGACTCGGGAGATTGGGCGGGACTGACCCCCGAGGAGCGAAAGAAGAGAGATCCCGAGCTGTTCCGTTTATGCCGTGAGGATTTTTCAAGGATGCGATATCCCAATGGAGAGTCGGTGGCGGATACCTATAGACGCGTGGTTCCCTGTATCTGCCGAATTGCCAAGGAAAACGAGGGGAAATGTATTTTAATCGCCGCTCACGTGGGCACCATCCGAGTCTTTCATGCCTTCGCGCAGGGGTATGCCTGTGACGAGGTGGGAAGGGTTCCCTCCTGTGGCAATGCCTCTATCAGCTTTTATCAATGGAGCGATAACACCCCCAAGGCTCTTCGTTACAATTTTACCGATCATTTAAACAACCAAATCAGTGCGATCGCCGAAGCGGCTCAGCAATAAGGCAACCCTTCAATCCACGAAAGGATATATAATTTTTATGACAAAGCTCATTCTTGTCCGTCACGGACAAAGCCTCGCCAACGCCGATCATTTGTTTGCGGGTCATTCAGACTTTGATCTCTCCGATTTTGGCAAGCGGCAAGCCGCCCTTGCGGCACAGTATCTTCGCGAGAGGGAAAGCATTGACGTCATTTACGCCAGCGACCTGCTCCGTGCCTATCATACCGCATGTCCCATTGCCGACGCCTTCGGTCTTCCCATTATTAAAGACACCCTTCTCCGTGAGATCTACGCGGGAAAATGGGAGGGCATGTCCTTCCCCGATATTGCCAAGGTGTACCCCGAGGAAATGTATGTTTGGCGAAACAACTATGCCCATTGCCGTCCTGTCGGCGGTGAATCCTCTATAGAGGTCTTTCGTCGGATCGTCCCCCATATTCTTTCTCTTGCCGAGGAAAATGACGGGAAATGCGTTTTGCTTGCCACGCACGCAACCGTAGTACGCGCGTTTGACACCTACGCCCGCGGCGGCACCGAATATGACACGGGAAGCATTCCCTTCTACCACAACGCTTCTATTAACATGTATACATACGACAAGGGTGTTGTATCGCTGCTCGCCTCTGATATTACCGAGCATCTCGACTGTCTCAACACGCTCCCCGAGCAAAAGCCAAACGCCTGACAAACCAATACAAATACAAATACAAAAACAACAAACGAACAAAAAGGAAAAAATATGATTCTGCACAAGCATTTAAATGTAAACGAGGAGGGGCATTTGACCATTGGCGGTATGGACACCGTCCGATTGGCAAAGGAATTCGGTACCCCTGCCTATATTCTGGATGAAAATGTTATCCGTGAAAATTGCCGCATCTACCGCCGCGCGGCGGAGCAATACTTTGGCGAGGGCGCTCTCCCTCTCTATGCCTCCAAGGCACTTTGCTTCACAGGAATTTACCGTATTGCCGCTGAGGAAGGTATGGGTGTGGACTGTGTCTCGGGCGGTGAGCTTTACACCGCCAAAAAAGCCGGTTTCCCCACGGAAAAAATTTATTTCCATGGAAATAACAAGACCGACCGTGATATTGAGGACGCCATGGACATGGGGGTAGGAACCTTTGTTGTGGACAATCGGGACGAGCTTGACGCTCTCTCCGCCGCGGCGATACGCCGTGGAATCACCCAGCGGATCCTGCTTCGCATTACGCCCGGAATTGATCCCCATACCCATCGCGCGGTGGTTACGGGAAATGTGGATTCGAAATTCGGAAGTGCCATTGTTACAGGTCAGGCGATGGAGATCGTCAAAGCAGCCATTGCCGCCGAGGGAATCGAGCTTGCGGGCATCCACTGCCATATTGGCTCCCAAATTTTTGATATTGAGCCCTTTTCCGATGCCGCCGATATTATGATCCGCTTTATCGCGGAAATCAAGAAGGAATGTGATTATGAGATCCGAGAGCTGAATCTTGGCGGAGGCTTAGGTGTCCGTTATACGGAATATGATCGGGAGATCGACTACGCCTCAGCCATCAAGGAGATTGCCTCTGTGGTGACCGGCTACTGCCACGAGCATCAAATTTCCATGCCCCGTGTGATTCTGGAACCGGGCAGATCTCTGGTAGCGGCTGCCGGAATTACCCTTTATACCGTTGGCTCGGTAAAAGAGATCCCCGGCTTCAAAAATTATATTTCCATAGACGGCGGTATGCCTGACAACCCCCGTTACGCTTTGTATCAATCGCAATACACCGCGTTGATCGCCAACCGTGCCGATGCCCCGCGCTCCTTCCGTGCCACCATTGCCGGACGGTGCTGTGAGTCGGGTGACCTTTTGGGGGAGAACATGGAGATCCAGCATGCCAAAAGAGGCGATATTCTGGCGGTTCTCGTAACAGGAGCCTACAACTACTCTATGGCGTCCAACTACAACCGTCTTCCCCGCCCTCCTATCGTTATGGTAAAAGACGGTGAGGCAAGAATTGCCGTGCGCCGTGAGTCTTATGAGGATCTGGTCTCCAACGATATTCTCTGATCGATCCTTACAAAAAACCAAAACCGCTCGGCGGAATATGGAGTTATATTATGCTAAATACCATTTTGAACGGAGGAGATCCGCGTGATTGGCTGATCCAGCTCCTCCTTTCCCTTCCCGTTATCTTTTTGGCGCTCTCTTTTCACGAGACCGCTCATGGCTACGTGGCGTATCGTCTGGGTGACCCAACCGCGCGTCAGATGGGACGTCTTACCCTCAATCCCCTCAAGCATGTGGATATCCTCGGATTTATCTGTATGCTTCTGGTTGGCTTTGGTTGGGCAAAGCCTGTTCCCGTCAATACACGCTATTTCAAAAAACCGCGCCGTGACATGGCGTTGACCGGAGCCGCGGGTCCCATTTCCAACCTTCTTCTCGCGCTGGTTTTTGCTCTGCTTATGAAGGTTGCCTATATTTTATTGGATTTCATCTCTATCCCCAATGATTTTTGGGCGGCGATGTTCCTCTATCTTCTGCAATTTCTCTTCATTGGAATTCGCTTGAATGTAGCCTTTGCCATATTCAATTTACTTCCCATTCCGCCCTTTGACGGGTCCAGAATCGTTTTCTCCCTTCTGCCTGCTGAGCTTTACTTTAAAATTATGAAGTATGAGCAGATCATTTATATTATTCTGCTTGTCGCTCTCTTTGTAGGCGTTTTGGATCCCGTTTTAAATCTTTTGACGAACCTTGTAATGGACCTGATCTTTAACGCGGTTCTGCTTTGAGTGAGTTATTTTTTCAATCAATCCTTCAATCCTTCAATCCTTCACCACACTTGATTCTTCGGAGGCAATATGGAAGCCGTAACCTATCGTCTTGATCAGTTTGAGGGTCCTCTCGATCTTCTTCTGACCTTGATTCAAAAAAACAAAATGAATATTACCGATATTCCCATTGCCATTATCTGTGATCAGTATGTGGAATATATTTCCGAGGCGCAAAGGCTGGACATGGACATTGCCGCGGAATTCCTCGTTATGGCGAGCGAGCTTATGCTCATAAAGAGCAAGATGCTCTTACCCAGATCGGAGGAAGAAGAGGAGGACCCCAGAGCACAGCTTACCGATGCCCTTCTCCGCTATCAGCAGGCAAAGGAGGCTGTGGCAAAGCTTTCTCCCTTATACGCCTATTACAGCGGACGTATGGTTAAGGATACCGATGAGATCTCCATTGACAAAACCTATGTACACGATCAGGATGTTACTGCTCTTTGCACGGCGGTAAGGCGCATTATCGCTTATAACAACGCCTTGGAGCATGCGGCGAACACAGCCTTTACCCCTATGATCAGCAAGCCCATCATTCCTGTGGAGATTAAAATCGTATCTCTTATCCGCACCGTAGAAAAGCGGGGCGCCGCCACCTTAGAGGAGCTGATCATCGATGAGCCCACGCTCTCCGACCTCATCGCCTCCTTTCTCGGCGTGCTGGAGCTGGTCAAGATCCGCAAGCTTCTGATCGCTGACGATACAGATGATATAAGCGCTGAAAACGCTTTGCTCAGCGCATCCACCCGCTTTATCCTCAACGCCGATGACAGCACCGTAGAGGAAAGCGAATATTTACCGAGCGCCCAGGACAGCCCATCAATAACAAACAAAGAGGAAGCAAATGGAACAGTCTAATACACAAATCGATCAATTAAAAAATCTTGAGGGTGCCATAGAGGCCATCCTCTTTGCCGCGGGTTATCCCGTAAAATACATCAAAATCGCCGAGGTCCTCGGCTTGGATGTGCGAAACACGAAAAAGATCATTGAGCATATGAGTGAGGCTTACAACAATGAAAAGTCCAAGCACGGTCTTAATCTTCTTATGTTTGACGAGACCTGTCAGCTTTGTACCAAGGAGCAATATGCTCCTTATATCCGCGAAGCGCTTGGGATCCGTCGTGGCGGTAATCTTTCCGCCTCCTCCATGGAGGTAATGGCGGTGGTTGCTTATAATCAGCCTGTTACCCGTTCCTTTGTGGATCAGGTCCGCGGCGTTGACAGCTCTTACGCCTTTAACTCCCTGATCGACAAGGGCTTGATCGAAGCCTGCGGTCGCTTGGATGCCCCCGGCCGTCCCATGCTTTATATCACCACTGAAAAATTTCTTCGTGTATTCGGAATCCAATCACTCTCTGAGTTACCCGCTACCGAAACAATGCTGCCCCCTAAGGAAGCTGCCCCCATTGCGGACAGCGATACCGACGATCAAGAGGCGGGAGAGACCTCCTTCACCGATACGGAGGATGGTATGGATCCCGATCAGCAAACCATTTCGCTTTCTGAATAATCCCCCCCGATGATTACAAATACTATTTACCAATTACCAATCTAAGCCTTATTTCTGCCGAGACAAGGCGGTTGAGATTTTGCCAATGGATTTTTATTGGAGCTTATTTGATCGTTTGATAGAAATTTGATAGAAAATAGAAAGGAGAAAAATATGACAGCGCTTCTGATCTTGGGGATCCTTCTGCTTTTCTTTATTTTTCTGCTTTCTCTCAAGGCAAGGATCACCATTTGTTACCGTGACGAGCTTACCCTATCGGTAAAGGTTCTCTTTATCAAGATCGGCATTTTACCAAAAAAGGAAAAGGTCGGTCCTCATTCCATGAGCGCCAAAAAGGCAAAAAAGATCCGCGAGGCGGCGGCAAAAAAGGAAAAGAAAAAACGCGAGGCGGCTCTTGAAAAAAAGGCGAAAAAGGCACAGAAAAAGGAAAACAAAAAAAACGCTCCCAAGAAGAGCATTTCTGAAATTATGGACATGATCTCTCTGATCCGTAAGCTGGTTGCCATTGTTATCCGCCGATTCTTTAAGCACCTCCGTATTGACATTGCCAGACTGAGGATCACCGTTGCCACAGGCGACGCGGCTACCACCGCCATAGCTTACGGCGCGATTACACAATCGATCAATCTTCTTTTACCCGTTTTGGAGAGGGTCAAAAATTTTGGACTTCCCCGAACCACCGAATTGGATATTCAACCGGATTTTACCGCCGAGGCACCTGATGTGGATATTGTGATCTCCTTCTCTCTGCGGGTATGGCATCTCTTCCATGTTGCCTTTGGCGCCCTGAAGACCCTCATCAAGCATTTGGTTAACGGAAAAATGAAAAAGAGCGCATCCCCCTCTGATTCCCATGCTTTTTCCAAAGCATCAGCCAATACAAAAAGCAAAAATGATACACAGGCAAGCTAAAGCCTTTCGGCTTTCTTGATAGATTTGATTTACGCGAATTTTTGATGCAAAATAAACATACGAAAGGATTTTTAATTATGGCAAACGAAAACAAAATTCCGGAAATTATCCGTTCCTCCATGGAAAGCATTCGCACAATGGTAGACGCGAACACCGTGATCGGCGATCCCATTCCCACGGAAAGCGGAACAACCATCATTCCCATCTCTAAAATCTCCATTGGAATCGCCTCGGGCGGTGTAGATTACAATCCCAAAAAGGAAGCTCAGCCCCGTCCCCAGAATTTTGGCGGCGGAGGAGGAACAGGTCTGACAGTTGCTCCCGCGGGATTTTTGATCATTGACCGTTACGGCGATGTGGAGTTTATCAGTGTCAACAAGAAGGGCAAGCCCGATCCTGTGGATCAGATCGCTGATCTGGTAGAGAGAACTCCCGATATTATCGCAAAGATCAAGGATCTCTTCTCCAAGGACGAAAAGGATACGGCTGACGAGCAGTTCTGATTTGCGAGGCTTCGGCTTTCCCCTCTCGTTCCTTCCTTTTTAGTTATTCCTTTATTTATTCGTTTATCCATTCATTTTCCTCTTTTTTATTACCATATAATAAAGCAGCGGTATCTCCGATGAACTCATCGGTAACCGTATTGACATGTTAGCGTATAATTATTTATAATTATGTATTTGAAAAAGAGGAAAATGCCTATGAAAAAATTTCTGTCTCTTATTCTCACCCTAACCGTAGGGCTTTGTTTCTGTGTCCCCATTAATTCCGTATCGCGATCGGCAGAGGCGCGGCCGCTAAGCCCTCCTTCCGTTTCCGCTCAAAGCGCTGTACTGATCCACGCCCAGAGCGGCGAGGTCTATTTTGAGAAAAACGCGCATGTCCGTCTTGGCATGGCAAGCACCACTAAAATCATGACCGCCTTGGTCACTTTGGAGCAGCTTGCCCCCGAAACGGTCATTACCGTATCGGAAAAGGCGGTAGGCATTGAGGGCTCTTCGATTTATTTGGTAGAGGGCGAGAAGCTGACCGTGGAGGAGC
>JAZSPS010000098.1:0-30511 GCA_045537595.1 Eubacteriales bacterium | reverse complement strand
GAGGTCAAAGCCTTGGTGGCAGAAGGCTATCGTGAAATCACCCTGTTGGGACAAAATGTCAATTCCTATGGTAAAGATCGCGGAAGCGACTATAACTTTGCCGATCTTTTGGCGGAGCTGGACCAAATCAAGGGCGATTACCGTATCCAGTTTATGACCAGCCATCCAAAGGATGCCACCCATAAGCTGATCGATGTCATGGCAAGCTCCGCGCACGTGGCAAAGCATTTTCATTTGCCTATGCAATCGGGAAGCGACCGTGTGCTGAAGGAAATGAACCGTCGATATGACTTTGAAAAATATATAGGGATCGTAGATTATATTCGTAAAAAAATGCCCGAGGCAACGATCACATCGGATATTATCGTCGGCTTTCCGGGAGAGACCGAGGAGGAGTTTGAGGAAACCTTGGCGGCTTTGCGCCGAGCAAGATTTGATATGATCTATTCCTTCATCTACTCTCCGAGAAAAGGAACTCCCGCCGCGCAGATGGAAGGTCAGATTCCCGATGAGATCAAGAAGCAGAGATTTGAGAAGCTTTTATCGGTTCAGAACGCCATCTCTCTTGCCTCCAATCAGCCCTTGGAGGGAAAGACACTGCGAGTGCTTTGCGATGGAATCAGCAAAAATAACGCGTCGGTCTACAGCGGACGGTGCGAGGGAGCAAAGATCGTGTTCTTTGACGCGGCTCCCGAGGATGTGGGAAAATTTTTAAATGTCGAGATCGAACGGGGCGATACCTTCGCGCTGTACGGAAAAATCAAAAGATAATATAAAGATAATATAAAGAAAATAAAAAATATAGAAAAGGAAACGAAAAATGGGAATTTTTGAACTTGCCGCGGAGCTTGGCAAAGCATTAAAAAACGATGAGAAATTGATTCGATTGGAGTCGGCGAAGAAGGCGTACGAATCGGATGACGAGTTAAAGAAAAAAATGGTGGAATACGAGGTTCAGCAAAAGGCGATGCAGGTGGAGATCACCCGAGAGGAAAGAGATACGCTGTTTATCGATACCATTCAAAAGCGGATCGATACGTTATATCGTGAGATTATGGAGCATCCTGTATTTGTGGAGCTGAATGAGGCGCAGTCTGATGTAAATGAGCTGATGAATGCGGTCAATAACACGATCACCTATCATATTACGGGAGAAAAGCCCTCCTGTACCCATAATTGTTCCACCTGTGGCGGAGGATGCGGTAACTGATCTGTGCTCGCTGTGTAAGCGAAGGAAAAAGCTATTGTTGGGAGGACTATGCCATGACTCCGATGATGGAGCAATATTTTGAAATCAAAAATCAATATAAGGATTATTTTCTGTTTTACCGCTTGGGCGATTTCTATGAGATGTTTTTTGACGACGCGGTAGTGGGCTCCCGAATATTGGAGCTGACACTGACAGGAAGAGATTGCGGAGAGGCGGAGCGCGCGCCCATGTGCGGTGTGCCCTTTCACAGCGCGGAGAGCTATATCGGTACTCTGATCTCAAAGGGATATAAGGTGGCGATCTGTGAGCAAACCGAGGATCCCGCGCAGGCAAAGGGATTGGTGAAGCGAGAGGTGGTCCGTGTGATCACTCCGGGTACGGTGATAGAAACAAATTTGCTTCCCGAAACTCGGAATAATTACCTTTGCGCTGTTTATATGAGCGAATTTGAGTGTGGCGTAAGCTTTGCGGATGTTTCCACGGGACAGGTATATGCGACCTCCTTTTGCGGTGACAGCATCGAAAATCGCTTGATGAATGAATTGGCAACCTATTGTCCCAGTGAGGTGGTGGTTAACCTTAGCGGAAAAAAGATGGGAGAGCTGGCGGAGTTTATTACCGTTCGGCTCGGAGCAATGCTTACCGATAACCGACCTACGGAGTTTGAGTACAAAAGTGCCGCGGAAGCGGTTGAGGCTCAATTTTTCGATCGGCTGCGGGAGGGGACTTTGGAAAACCATTCTCTGGTCAGCGCCTTGGGCGGGCTTTTGGCATATATTCGCGAAACACAGAAAAATGATATTGCCTATATAAAGGATCTGAATATATACTCGGACGGTCAATTTATGGAATTGGATATCAATACCAGAAGGAATCTTGAATTGACCGAAACCATGCGAAGCAAAGAAAAGAAAGGCGCGTTGCTGGGGGTCTTGGATCGAACACGGACAGCGGCAGGCGCCAGACTGTTGCGACAGTGGGTGGAGCATCCCCTGTTAAGCGTGGGAAAGATCACCAAACGGCAAAACGCGGTAGAGGAGCTGCTCGGAGATTACATTCTCCGTGAAGAGATCGGGGCGCTTTTGGAAAATGTGCTGGATCTTCGCCGCCTTGTAACGAGAATTGTTTATGGAACGGCAAACGCTAAGGAGCTTCGGGCGGTAGCCTCTACGGTATCTGTTCTGCCCGAATTGAAAAAACTGATCGCGAACTGTAAATCGGACGAGCTTTCCTCAATTTACCGTGAGATGGAAACTCTGGACGATATTTACGATAAGATCGATTCCGCTATTTGTCAAAACCCTCCGTTCTCCATTCGTGAGGGCGGAATGATCGCCGACGGATTTGATGAAAACGTAGATTATCTTCGCTCGATCATGCGAGACGGGAAAAGCCTGATTGAAAAGGTAGCGAATGATGAGAAGGAAAAAACAGGGATCAAGACCTTAAAAATCGGCTATAACAAGGTGTTCGGATACTATATTGAGGTGTCAAAGTCCTTTATGACACAGGTGCCCGAGCATTACATCCGAAAACAAACGCTGGCGAACTGCGAGCGGTATATTACACAGGAATTAAAGGACATGGAAGCAACCATTCTCGGTGCTGAGGATAAGGTCTGCTCCTTGGAATATGAGCTGTTTTGCCAGGTGCGGAATTTTGTGGCGGAGAATAGCGCCAGAATCCAAAAGGCAGCGGCATTAATGGCAAAGCTGGATGTGTATTTCAGCTTCGCTTCGGTGGCGGCAAAAAACAACTATATCCGGCCTGAGGTGGATCAGAGCGATATGATTCACATCAAGGATGGACGTCACCCCGTTGTGGAGCAGTTTGTAAAGGATACGTATTTTGTGCCTAACGATGCCGAGCTGGATACCTCGCACAACCGTCTTATGCTGATCACGGGTCCGAATATGGCAGGAAAATCAACCTACATGCGTCAAATAGCGGTCATAACACTTATGGCGCAGATCGGTTCCTTTGTTCCGGCGGCAGACGCGCGGATCGGTATTGTTGATAAGCTCTTTACCCGTGTTGGCGCTTCGGATGATCTGGCATCGGGACAATCCACCTTTATGCTGGAGATGAACGAGGTTGCGTATATTCTTCGTAACGCCACACGGCAAAGCTTGATTATTTATGATGAGGTGGGACGGGGAACCTCTACCTTTGACGGTATGAGTATCGCTCGGGCAATTGTTGAGTATACCTGTAGCCGTAAGATCGGAGCGAAAACACTTTTCGCTACCCACTATCATGAGTTGACCTCCATGGAGGGAGAAATCGAGGGGGTTGTCAATTACAACATCGCGGCGAAAAAACGGGGAGATAATATTACCTTCCTTCGTAAGATCGTCCGCGGCTCTACCGATGACAGCTACGGAATTGAGGTGGCAAAGCTGGCAGGACTTCCCTCGGAGGTCATCCGCCGCGCGAAGGAGGTTTTAGCTACGGTTGAAAAGACCGCCCGCGCGCTCAGCACCTCGGAGATCAAGGAAGAGGAAAAGGATGATACCCTGATCAGTCTGGATGATTGTGTCAATGAACAGGTCATCGAGGAGCTGAAGGCTGTGGATATTAATACGCTTTCTCCCTATGAGGCAATGAGCTTTTTGTTTAATATTCAAAAAAGATTAAAGTGATTCCAACGGATCCATATAATTTTGCGGAGAGGAGATCAATATGGGAAAAATCAACGTGCTGTCTTTTGCCGTTGCAAATTTGATTGCGGCGGGTGAGGTAGTGGACCGTCCATCCTCGGTTATAAAAGAGCTTTTGGAAAATGCCATTGACTCAGGCGCGGACCGTGTTACGGTAGAGATCCAGCACGGCGGAGTTACCTATATGCGTGTTTCCGATAACGGGTGCGGTATGGAGCCTGAGGATCTTCCCGTGGCGATTCGCCGTCACGCAACCAGTAAGATCAAGGAGGCATCGGATCTGGACGGAATACTTACACTGGGATTCCGAGGTGAGGCTTTGGCTGCCATTGCGTCGGTTTCGGATCTGCGGATTATTTCAAAAACAAAGGATGCGGCAGTTGGCGCGGTGCTGGAGGCACACGGGGGAGAGATCGTAAGTGTTTCGGAACGGGCTTGCTCGGATGGAACTACCGTTATTGTGGAAAACCTGTTTGCCAATGTTCCCGCAAGGCGAAAGTTTTTGAAAAAGGACGTGACGGAATCTATGGCGGTTAACGCCATGATGGAAAAGATCGCGCTTTCCAAGCCGGAGATTTCCTTTCGATTGATCATCGACGGCAATGTTCGCTTGGAAACGGTAGGGGACGGAAACCTGAAAAACGCCATATATTCGGTGTTTGGAAGAGAATTTGCGTCAAAGCTGATTCCTACCGAGATGAATGTGGATGGAATCGAGGTCCAAGGCTTTGTAGGACGCTCAGATAATGTCCGCGCGAATCGGAATTATCAGAATTTCTTTATCAACGGCAGGTATGTGAAGAGCAAAACCGCGGGAGCCGCCTTGGAGCAAGCATATACCTCTTACATACCTCCTGAAAAATTCCCATGCTGTGTGTTGTTTCTGAAGATCCATCCGGCAGCCGTGGATGTAAATGTTCATCCCGCTAAGCTGGAGGTGAAGTTTTCCAATGAGAAACCGGTATTTGAAGCAATCTATTATGCTGTGCGTAACGCGTTGGAAGCCAATGTGACACGCCCGGATGTTTTGCTTAAGCCCACGGAAAAAAGAAACGGCTGGACAGAGACAAGAGTTTCTGATACGCAGCTTCCTATCGAGGAAAAAAAGGGAGATTCTCTGAAAAAAAGGCAAATGACCGTGGATCTGCCCATGTCAAAGCCCGATCGTACCGCTAAGGAAGATATATCAAAAAAAAATAACAACGGATTTTTGCATATAACCGCGGAGGAATACGCTCAGAATTATGTAAAAAATCAAACCGCGCTTCCTATGGATTTCTTTGATTCGATTTACAAAGCAGCGGAAAAGGAAATCGAAAAGGAAAATGAATCTATCAGCAATGAAACAGGTACAGTCAAGCAAGAGAACCAAACCGCGGAGGCGGCGCTGAAGCGTGCGGAAGAAGCTACGGCTTCCTCGGCGAAGGAATTCACGGAAGAAAAACAGGATAACGCCTCAAAAATTGAGGGAACTTGGGTGGATGTGCCTGCTGTACGAAAGACCGAAGAGACAAGCACGGAGAAAGAAGCCCCTGCCGATATTAAAACGCCGCCTGTCACGGTGAATTACCGAATTTTAGGAGAAGCATTTCATTCCTATGTGTTTGTGGAATGCGGCGAGAAGGTGCTGGTGATTGATAAGCATGCCGCCCACGAGCGTATTTTGTTTGAACAGCTGAAGGCAGGAATGAGTGATCAAAATAAGGCATCGCAAATTCTGATGCTGCCAATTGAGGTCATGATGACTTCAGAGGAGATCCAAATCTTAGGACAGTTCCGAAATGAGATCGAGGCGGTGGGCTTTGAATTTGATCTGGGAAGATATACGGCAAACGTTACGGCGATCCCTGATGGAATTGCTACCGACGCGGTGGCGGATATGCTGGCTGTTATTGCCGATCGGATCAAAAGCAATACAGGCTCAGCCAAGCTGACAAGGGATATTATTTTCGAGAAGGCACTGTACCAAGCCTCCTGTAAGGCGGCAATCAAGGCGGGACGGGAATATCCGGAGGGGCATGTCCAATGGATCGTTGCCAAGCTTATGGAATTGCCCGATATTACCGTTTGCCCTCATGGAAGACCGGTAGCAATGGAGCTATCCAAGAAAAATTTGGATCATCAGTTTGAGCGGATGTAAATTAAATTATTTTTTGTTTGGATTATGAGAAGCAATGAATAGGGAAGCAAACCCAAGTTTTGCTTTCTTTTGCCTGCTTTTCTTTCGCTTGGATTACGAAAAATAATGAATAGGGAAGCAAACCCAAGTTTTGCTTTCTTTTGCCTACTTTTCTTTCGCGAAAGAAAAGTAGGGGAAGGGGAAATAAATGTTTGAAATTTTAACAACAGACGGACGTGCCAGAAGGGGCGTTCTTCATACGGTGCATGGAGATATTCAGACACCGGTATTTATGAATGTGGGAACCTGTGCCGCAATTAAGGGAGGGGTTTCCAGCCGAGAATTGATTGATCTTGACTGTCAAGTGGAGCTGTCCAATACTTACCACCTGCATATCAGACCCGGTGATAAGCTGATCCATGAAATGGGCGGACTTCATAAATTTATGAATTGGGAAAGACCAATTTTAACCGATAGTGGGGGATTTCAGGTATTTTCTTTGGCACAGCTGCGTAAAATAACCGAGGAGGGGGTTCGGTTTGCCTCTCACATTGACGGCAAACGAATTTTCATGGGTCCTGAGGAAAGCATGCAGATTCAATCGAACCTCGCCTCCACGATAGCCATGGCATTTGATGAGTGTATAGAAAATCCCGCGCCGTATGAATATGTAAAGCAGTCCTGTGAGAGAACAGCGCGATGGCTGGTTCGTTGCAAAAAGGAGATGGACAGGCTGAATTCCTTGCCGGAAACCATCAATAAAAATCAGTTATTGTTTGGAATCAATCAAGGAGGCACATATGAGGATCTTCGTATCGCCCATATGCAAAGGATCGCGGAGATGGATCTGGCGGGATACGCGATCGGCGGACTTGCGGTAGGCGAGGCAACCGAGGATATGTATCGCATTATTGACGCGGTGGAGCCCTATATGCCTAAGCATAAGCCCAGATATCTGATGGGAGTGGGAACTCCTTGCAATATTCTGGAGGCGGTTCATTTGGGCGTTGACTTTTTTGACTGTGTTATGCCCAGCCGTAACGCACGGCACGGAAATCTCTTTACATGGCACGGTAAAATGAACTTGTTAAATGAAAAATACGCCAAGGACCCCAGACCCTTTGACGAAAACTGCGGCTGCCCCGCGTGCCGTCATTACAGCCGTTCTTATGTAAGGCATCTTATTAAGGCAAAGGAATCCTTGGGAATGAGACTGGCGGTTGCGCATAATCTTTATTTTTACAACAATCTGACAAGAAAGATCCGAGAAGCACTGGACGGAGGCTATTTTGAAAGCTTCTATCAAAAGTACAGAAATATTTTGGGAGAAAGAAGCCAAAGCTGATCGGTTCGTAATTGGTAAGGAGAAGGATATGATCAAACAAAAAATATTGGAGGAGCTTCTTTGCGCGGCATTGGCTACGGGAGGAGATTTTGCGGAGGTCTATGCCGAGCATACTCGAAATAACGGAATTCAATTTGTTGACGGGAAAATCGATAAGATCAACGATAATGTATTATCGGGGGTAGGAATCCGTGTGTTTCGCGGGGAAAGAACGGTATATGCGACCACTACGGATCTGACACGGGAAGGACTGCTGTCCTGCGCCAAATCGGCGGCAGATGCTATGGGGGAGGGAAACGCTCCGATCTCCATTTGCCTTACACCTAAAAAAATTCCCGATATTCACCCTGTGAAAATCAATCCCGTTGAGGCACAGATCAGCCGAAAAAGCGATATACTAAAAGAAGCGTGCTTTGCGTCCATGAATTATCATGACCTCATTTCTCAGGTTCAGGGAACCCTTGCGGCGGTGGATCATGAGATCCTCGTAGCAAACAGTGAGGGGCTATTGGCTCAGGACCGACATGTTCGTACCCGAATCGTTGTAAACGCTATCGCTTCCCAAAATGGGGAGAATCAATCAGGCGCTTGCTCACCGGGACGAGGAATGGGGCTTGAGTTGTTTGAACTGTTTGATCCTGTCGAGGTGGGAAAGCATGCGGCGCGGCAGGCATTGGTCAACCTTCGTGCCGGATACTGTAAAGCGGGACAGATGACGGTCGCCATTGAAAACGGATTCGGCGGTGTTATTTTCCATGAGGCGTGCGGACATTCCTTGGAGGCAACACAGGTAGGCGTTGGAATGTCTGAAATGTGCGGAAAAATGGGACAGAAAATAGCCAACGAAAAGATCACGGCGATTGATGACGGAACGATTCCGGGCGCGTGGGGCTCGGTCAATATCGATGATGAAGGAAATCCCACGAGGAGAAACGTGCTGATTGAAAAGGGAATACTGAAAAGCTATATGATCGACCGTCTGGGCTCCCGCCGTTTGGGAATGCCAATGACGGGAAACAGCCGCCGACAGGGATATACCTATGAGCCGACTTCACGGATGACCAATACCTTTATCGATAACGGTCCCGATCGCAATGAGGATATTATCTCCTCTATTGAGTATGGACTATATGCCAAGGAAATGGGCGGCGGATCGGTCAATCCGCTGACGGGCGCCTTTAATTTTGCGGTCCGTGAGGGATATATGATCCGAAACGGAAAAATATGCGAGCCGGTAAGGGGTGCCTCGCTGATCGGAACAGGCTCTCAGATCTTGCGGGATATTGATATGGTCGGACAAAATTTGGCAACAGGTCAAGGCGTGTGCGGATCATCCAGCGGAAGTGTTCCCACCGATGTGGGACAGCCGTTGATCCGTGTGAAAAAGATTACCGTTGGCGGACGGTAAGAAGGGGGAGCAATATGAATTTTGATGCGGTAAAAAAATATCTGATTGCCGAAGCAAATCAAGCGGGACTTTCGGAATATGAGGTCTATTTTATGGAATCCTCGGGAACCAGCGCCGAAACCTTAAAAAATGAGATCTCCTCCTTTTCATCCGGTGTGGGAGGCGGTGTCAGCTTTCGATGTGTCGTAGACGGACATATAGGGAACGCGGCAACCGAGCTGCTCACCGAGGAGGAAATGAAGGCATTGGTAGCTCGGGCAATTGCTAACGCGAAAAACATTGAGGCGGAAGATAGAGCCATATTATTTACAGGCTCGGAGAAATATGAAAATCCGAAATTGCCGTCGGTGGATCAACTGAATTCCGCGCGGGTGAAGGAAACCGCGCTGGCTATTCAAAGAAAGACCTACGAAGGCAGCGAATTTGTGGCGGACGGAACACAATCGGGGGTTTTCGCGGATGAGATCCGAATGGAATTGATGAATTCTCATGGACTTTGCCTTTCCAATCATGTTAAGATGAACGGCGCTTACGTGCAAGCCGTGATCCAAAAGGACGGAGAGGCACAGGAGGCATTTGATTTTACACTGGGGCTGGAGGAGGAGCGGTTAACAAAGCTGTCCGAGACTGCGCTGAAGGAGGCGTTTGCCAAGCTGAACGCTATAGAGATCCCCAGCGGAAAATACGATGTGGTTATCAGCGGAAAACAAATGAGATCCATCCTTTCCGCGTATGCCTCCGTATTCTCGGCTAAAAACGCGCAGCTGGGAATGTCTCTGCTGAAGGGAAAGGAAGGCAGTCAGGTCGCCAACGAGAAAATCACGCTGATCGATGACCCTATGCGAGAGGAATGTCCTATGCAGACTCCCTTTGACGGGGAAGGCGTCGCCACATACCGTAAGAATGTGATCGAGGAGGGCGTTCTGAAAACACTGCTTTATGATCTGGCAACCGCGGACCGCGCGGGTGTCTCCTCCACAGGAAACGGACAGCGTGTAAGCTATTCGGATACGGTAGGAATTAAGCCCTATAGCTTTTATATCGCGGCGGGAGAAAAGACACGGGATCAATTGCTGAGGACCATGGAAAATGGCTTGTATGTTACAGAGATGAAGGGACTTCACGCGGGATGTAACGCGGTAACGGGAGATTTTTCTATTGAGTGCGCGGGCTTTTCCGTGCGAGACGGAAGGCTTTGTGAATCGGTTAAATCGTTTACCATAGCAGGCAATTTCTTCGACTTGTTAAAGGAGATCGAGGAGATATCCAATGACGTGAGTTTCTCAATTCCGTCGGGCTTTACGGTTTATGGCTCTCCCGATGCACTGATTCGAAATATGAGCGTAGCGGGAAAATAATTTGCGTATTGACAACCGATGGTATCTGTGGTAAAATAATATATTGTATAAAGACATTGTAAAGAATTTGTAAAGAAAAAGGAAGGATGCGGAAATGAACAATACCGAAAAAACAATGGACAAAATTGTCGCTCTGTGTAAGAACCGAGGCTTTATTTTCCCCGGCTCTGAGATATACGGCGGACTTGCCAATTCTTGGGATTACGGTCCTCTTGGCGTGGAATTCAAAAATAATGTAAAAAAAGCATGGTGGAAGAAATTTGTTCAGGAGTGCCGATATAACGTGGGCTTGGACAGCGCGATCATTATGAATCCTCAGACATGGGTCGCTTCGGGTCATGTAGGCGGTTTTTCCGATCCTTTGATGGATTGTAAAAGCTGTAAAACACGTCACCGCGCCGATAAGCTGATTGAGGAATACGCGTTTGAGAACGGCTTGGAGGATAACCCCGCGGGCTGGACCTTCGCGCAAATGGCAGATTATATCAAGGAAAAGGGAATCGTGTGTCCCGACTGCGGAAGCGCGGAGTTTACCGACATCAAGAAGTTCAACTTGATGTTCAAGACCTATCAGGGCGTTACCGAGGATTCGTCTACCGAGCTTTATCTTCGTCCCGAGACAGCACAGGGAATTTTTGTGGATTTTCCCAACATTCAAAGAGCGTCGAGAAAAAAGCTTCCCTTCGGTGTTTGTCAGATCGGTAAGTCCTTCCGTAATGAGATCACTCCCGGAAACTTTACCTTCCGTACCCGTGAGTTTGAGCAAATGGAGCTGGAGTTTTTCTGTAAGCCCGGCACCGATCTTGAATGGTTTAACTTCTGGAAGGATTATTGTAAGAAATTCCTGTTGGATCTTGGTATGAGAGAGGAAAATTTGAAGCTTCGCGATCACAGTCCCGAGGAGCTTTGCTTCTACTCTAAGGCAACAACAGACTTTGAGTTTTTGTTCCCCTTTGGATGGGGCGAGCTTTGGGGCGTGGCTGACCGTACCGATTATGACCTTTCTCAGCACGCTAAGCACAGTGGTAAGGATATGATGTACTTTGATCCCGAAACCAATGAGAAATATGTTCCTTATGTAGTAGAGCCCTCTTTGGGAGCGGATCGTGTTGCGTTGGCGTTTTTGGTTGACGCGTATGATGAAGAGGTTGTGGATCCCGAAAAGAACGACATTCGCGTGGTTATGCATCTGCATCCGTATTTGGCACCCTTCAAGGCAGCGGTACTTCCTCTCTCCAAAAAGCTTTCCGAGGGCGCGGATCGCGTGTTCAGCGAGCTTTCCAAATATTTCCCCGTGGATTATGATGAGGCAGGATCTATCGGAAAGCGCTACCGCCGTCAGGATGAGATCGGAACCCCTCTTTGCATTACTTATGACTTTGATTCAGAAACCGACCATTGTGTAACGGTTCGTGACAGAGATACGATGGAGCAGATTCGTATTCCGATAGATGATTTAAAGGCGTATATCGAGAAAATTATTGAGTTTTAATTTAAAACAGTCTCGTAGCTCTAAAAACACTTGCGATGTGAAAAAATCGCAAGTGTTTTTTAGAATTTTTATTTTTCACTTGCATTTAAATACGGAAAGTTGTATAATAAGAAACGGTCGTTTTTAGAAAAATAAAATACATTTGAGAAGGGAAGGGATGCCGAAAAGGCGTCGCATTATGAAACTGTTTCAACCTAAGCTTTTTGCTTCACTGAAAAAGTATAACAAAAATAAACTGGCAAATGATATTGTGGCGGGTGTGATCGTTGCGATCATCGCGCTTCCTCTGTCCATTGCTCTTGCTATTGCCTCCGGCGTTTCACCGGAAAAGGGAATTTACACGGCAATAATCGCCGGATTTGTGATTGCGTTTCTCGGCGGAAGCAACGTAAATATATCAGGTCCTACCGCCGCCTTTGCCACCATCGTTGCGGGAATCGTGGCGCAATTCGGTATCAGCGGATTGGTCATTGCTACCATCATGGCGGGAATTCTCCTTATTTTAATGGGAATTTGCCGTTTTGGCTCTTTGATCAAATATATACCCTATACCATAACCACAGGCTTCACCTCAGGTATTGCCTTAACCATCGTAATCGGACAGATCAAGGACTTTCTCGGTCTTACCTTTGCCGAGGGAACGCATGCGGTGGAGACGGGAGAGAAGGTCGTGGCGATCGTTCGTTCTCTGACAACATTTAATTGGCAAGCGCTTCTGGTAGGCGGTATCGGACTTGCTATTTTGATTGTATGGCCCAAGATCAATAAAAAGATTCCCGGGTCCTTGATTGCTGTGGTGGTTGGCGTTTTGATCGTGAAATTTCTACCGCTGGAGGTCAATACCATCGGTGATCTTTATACCATTTCCCGCAACTTGCCCACACCGTCTCTTCCGACTTTCAGCTTTGAAGCGGTGAAAGCTCTGTTTCCAAGTGCCGTTACCATTGCTGTGCTGGCGGGAATCGAATCTCTTCTTTCCTGTGTTGTGTCGGACGGTATGATTCAGGATCGCCATAATTCCAATACCGAACTGATCGCGCAGGGTGTGGGAAATATTTGCTCGGGCTTGTTTGGCGGAATTCCCGCTACAGGCGCTATTGCCCGTACGGCGGCAAATGTTAAAAACGGTGGACGTACTCCCATTGCGGGAATCGTGCACGCGTTGGTGCTTTTGCTGATCTTGGTGGTTTTGATGCCCTATGCGGCATGGATCCCCATGCCGATTATCGCGGCAATCCTATTTATGGTCGCTTATAATATGAGCGAGTGGAGACAGTTTGTGAAAATTTGCAGAACAGCATCAAAAAGCGATGTGCTGGTGTTGGTCGTTACCTTCGTTTTGACGGTGGTGTTTGATCTTGTGGTAGCCATCGAGGTTGGCATGCTGTTGGCGATGATCCTGTTTATGAAGCGCATGGCTGATGTTACCCATGTGCGTGTTTGGTCCGCGGCAGACGAATATTCTGAGAGCGACGGCGGACGCTTGAAAAATATTCCCGAGCATACCGCTGTTTTTGAGATTGAAGGTCCCATGTTTTTTGCGGATTCCGATAAATTTGCGAATTTCCCTGTGAAGGAAAGCGATCGGGTCATAATCCTTCGTATGCGTAATGTTCCGGCATTGGACGCTTCCGCGTTGCGCAATCTGGAAACCTTGTATCGCGTTTGTGAGAATTGCAATGTTACTCTGCTGTTCTCTCACGTAAATGAACAGCCCTTGTCGGTGATGAAAAAGGCGGGCTTTTATGATAAGCTTGGGGAGAGACATTTCCTCGGCAATATTGATGAAGCGCTTGCCGAAGCTGAACGGATCTGTTCAGAGATCGGTACCAAGGAACCAAGTGCGGTTTAATATAATTTAATAAGTTGAATAAAAAAGGATCTGTTTCCGAAAATGCGAAAGCATGAAAAGAAACAGATCCTTATTTTATTCTTTTGCCGACTTGTTCGGTGACGGCTGCTTCAGATATTTCAATATATCGTAAACATTTTTAGCGGGGCATAAACGAATGGATGGAATTTCCGAGCAGCTTTGCAGATTGTGCAGAGGAATCACCGCGCGAGTGAAGCCTAAGCGTGCCGCTTCCCGTACCCGTTGCTCTACGTTGGCAACACCGCGGCATTCTCCGGAAAGACCCAACTCGCCGATGGCAATGAGGTCATCCGGGATCACTCGGTCGGTAAGGGAGGAGATCAAGGCAAGAGCGATTCCCAGATCCGAGGCAGGCTCGTCAATATGCATGCCGCCGATGACATTCAGATAAACATCATGAGCGGAAAATTTCAAGCCAAGGCGCTTTTCCAAAACCGCGAGAATTAAAAACGTTCGGTTATAGTCAATACCGTTAGCGGTTCTCCGAGGAGCAGGGAACACCGTAGGCGTTACCAAAGCCTGAATTTCCGCTACCAGCGGACGGGTTCCCTCCATGGTGCAAACGGCACAGTTTCCCGAGGTGTCGGAGGGACGGTCGGCAAGAAGCATTTCCGATGGATTGGGAACCTCCCTCAAACCAAGGTCAGTCATTTCGAATACACCGATCTCATTGGTAGAGCCAAAACGGTTTTTGTTGGCACGAATGATTCGATAGCTCTGACGTTTGTCACCTTCAAAATTCAGTACCGCGTCTACCATATGCTCCAATACCTTTGGACCCGCGATTCCGCCTTCCTTGTTCACGTGGCCTACCAAAATGACCGAGATTCCGTCGGATTTTGCCTTGGCGATAAACGCCATGGCAACCTCTTTTACATTGGAAATACTTCCCGGTGCGGAGGCGACCTTGTCGGAATACATGGTTTGCACCGAATCGGCAATGATCACATCGGGCATAAGCTTTTTAGCTTCGGATAAAATGTTCTCAATGTTTGTTTCGGTTAAAATATAAAGCTGCTTTCCGATCACACGTAAGCGTTCGGCTCTTAGCTTAAGCTGACCTTCGGATTCTTCTCCCGAAACATATAAAACCTTTTTGTTGTTGCCCAGCGTGTCACAAATCTGTAAAAGAAGCGTGGATTTACCGATTCCGGGTTCCCCTGAGAGAAGAACGACCGAGCCGGTAACAAGTCCGCCGCCCAGAACACGGTCAAGCTCCGCAAGTCCCGTGCGGGAGCGGATGTAATCCGGTGTCTCTAAATCGGAAAAGGGAGACGCGTGGTTTTCTCCGCTTCGGATAAGCAAGGCGTGATGAGAGGAAACGGAGGAGACGGTCTCTTTTTCTACCACATCCTCTACAAAGGTGTTCCATGAATTGCAGCGAGGGCATTTTCCAAGCCACTTCGGACTTTGATATTCACATTCGGAACAGATGTATACGTTTTTGATCCCTTTCATGCTTGCCTCCCGTGTTTTCCGAAGAATGATTTTACCTATCTTGATCAATCTATTATATTATACAATAAACGAAAGGGAAAATCAAGTGTCGATAGGATTAAAATTTTAATTAAAATTATCATATTCGGATAAATAATCCATAAGAGAACAGCAGATGACCAAAGAAAGCTGCTGTCGGTATTTGGCATCAGAAAGGAGAGCGCATTCGGTCGGATTGGATAAAAAACCGCATTCAATGAGAACCGCAGGACAATTCAAACGGTCAAGAAGATAGATATTTCCGTCAGAAGGCTTGATTTTTCTTGTATTGTCGGGGGAAAGAGTCGATTGGATATTGTCTTGAATTTTTTTCGCCAGCTGGGCAGAGCCTTCATCGTTTTCGGAAAAATACACTTGAAGTCCGCTATATTGTGATTGAGGAAAGGAATTCATGTGAATACTTATGAAAATGGCGTTATCATACTGTTCGGCAATTTTTCGTCTTGTGGCAAGGTCTTGAACCTTTTTTTGACCATGAAAATCAGAATTTCGGTCATATAGCAAAATATCCTCGGTTCGTGTCATTACGGTTTGAATACCGTTGGCGCGGAGCATTTCATCCAACGTTTTGGCAATGAATAAATTGATGTCCTTTTCGTATACACCGTTGATCCCCACAGCACCGCCGTCCTCTCCTCCGTGACCGGCATCGATGATCAAAATGGGGCGGGATTCGTCTGCCTGCGTAAGAGAGGGAGACGAAGATTTTTCTTTCGCTAAAAAATTCCCGATAAAGGACAGACAGAACAGAAGCAGGGCGCAAAGAAGACCGAAAAAAATATAGCGGGGAACAAATTTTTTAGGCTCGGATACGCAGATCTTCATGAATAATACTCCAATAATATTTTAATAAGGATTCAACAAAAAATTCCAATACGGCTCATATAAAACCATATGATTTTTTATGTATGAAAATTACAATTTGTTAAAAAAAAGGCGAAAAATTTTATTTTAATTTATTTTGTATGTAGAAAATAAAAATAAAAATGCTGTCAAAAACAGTTGACAATGAGGACGAAATTTGATATAATAATGTGTAATAACATAAAAAATCTACTGTGGTTTATAAAAATGGAGGTTTAAAATTTATGGATTACAGCTCTAAATTCGTGAAAGAGGCATTGACCTTTGATGATGTCCTGCTTGTACCCGCAAAAAGCGACGTGCTTCCTGCCGATGTTTCCCTCAAAACCAGATTAACAAACAAAATTACGCTGAACATTCCTGTACTCAGCGCGGCGATGGATACGGTTACAGAGGCAAATCTCGCGATCGCCATTGCTCGTGAGGGCGGTGCGGGAACGATCCACAAAAATATGTCTATTGAGGCACAGGCAGACCATGTGGACCGTGTAAAAAGAAGCGAAAACGGTGTTATCACCAATCCGATCTTCTTGGGGGCGGATAACTACGTTTATGAAGCAGAGCAGTTGATGCGTAAATTCAAAATCTCCGGTGTTCCGATCTGCGACGATCAAAAGCGTGTAATCGGTATTATCACCAACCGTGACATGCGGTTTTTGGTGGATTATAATGTTCGGATTTCCGATGTTATGACAAAGGAAAATTTGGTTACGGCACCTGAGGGCACTACCTTGCCTGAAGCACAGGAGATTCTCCGCCGCCACAAAATAGAAAAATTGCCTTTGGTTGATAAGGACAATGTTCTTAAAGGACTGATCACCATTAAAGATATTGAAAAGGCATTTAAATATCCTAACTCCGCTAAGGATAGCCGCGGAAGATTGATCTGCGGCGCGGCAATCGGCGTAACCAAGGACGCGATTGATAGAGCAAGCGCTTTGCTTTCGGTAGGCGCGGATTTCTTGGTTCTGGATTCCGCTCACGGACATTCGCAGAATATCATGAATAAAATTTATGAAGTAAAGAATGCGTTCCCCGAGTGCCAGCTGATCGCGGGTAATATTGCGACAGGTGCCGCAGCCGAGGATTTGATCCGTGCGGGCGCGGATGCTATTAAGGTTGGTATCGGCCCCGGATCTATCTGTACCACTCGTGTGGTTGCGGGTATCGGTGTGCCTCAGATTACAGCAATCTGTGATGCCGCGGAGGTAGCGGATAAGTATGGAATCCCTGTTATCGCGGACGGTGGATTGAAGTACAGCGGAGATATTGTTAAGGCAATAGCCGCAGGCGCATGCACGGTTATGATTGGTTCTATGTTTGCGGGATGCGAAGAAAGCCCCGGAAGCGAAGAATTGTATCAGGGAAGAAGATTTAAGGTATATAGAGGAATGGGCTCTATTGCCGCCATGGAAAGCGGATCCAAGGATCGGTACTTCCAGGAAAATAACAAGAAGCTTGTTCCCGAGGGTGTAGAGGGACGTGTACCCTTTAAGGGCGCTTTGGCAGATACGGTTTACCAGCTGATGGGCGGATTGCGCTCAGGAATGGGTTACTGCGGAGCGGGAACCATTGAGGCGTTGAGAGAGAAAGCACAGTTTGTACGTATTACAGGCGCGGGCTTGAAGGAATCTCATCCTCACGATATCAATATTACCAAGGAAGCACCCAACTATTCTTCCATGGGCTGATCACAATAAATCATAGAAAATAAAAGAAAAAAGAGAGCTAATACGGAAAAAATCCGCAGAGGCTCTCTTTTATGTTCTTTTATGCCCTGATTTGGAGTATTTGGATTAAATATTCCGAAATACTCGAAAAAATTCAGAAATGCTGTGAAAAGCTTTCATTTCACTATATACAAAAAAGAAAATTTGTGATATAATTAAAATAGGTATATCTATTTAAAAAACGTGCCGAAATGAGGAATATCATGGAAAATAGTAAAAAAGAGTTTTATAAAAAGAATAAACAGCAAAAATCGGGAAATTCAACAAACCGAACGGTAAGGGCAGAGGAGGAAAGTCCCACTGAGGGATTGGTGATCGGACGGAACGCGGTTCGGGAATTGCTGAAATCGGGAAGAGATATTGATAAAATTTTGGTGCAAAGGGGCGAGCGTGAGGGTTCTATTGTGGTATTGGTTGCCGAGGCGGTAGAGAGGCATATTCCCGTTATCGAAACCGAACGGGCAAAGCTGGATAAAATGACAAGCTTTGCGGTTCATCAGGGAATTGTGGCAATGGCGGCAGAAAAAAATTACTGTACCGTAGACGATATTCTTCAAATCGCCGAGGAGAGAGGAGAAAAGCCCTTTATCGTTATTGCCGATGGGATCACGGACCCCCATAATCTCGGAGCACTGATCCGTTGCGCGGAGGGCGTTGGAGCCCATGGCTTGATCATCCCGAAACGCCGAGCGGTGGGATTAACTCCCGCTGTTACCAAAGCGTCTTGCGGAGCTATTGAGCATCTTGCGGTGGCAAAGGTGACCAATCTTGCCGCGACCATTGAGGGATTGAAAAAGAGCGGAATTTGGATTTTTGCCGCGGAGGCGGGAGGAAAAGCGTATTATGAGACCGATTTCAACTGTCCCTGCGCTTTGATCATGGGAAGTGAAGGCGAAGGGGTCTCCCGTTTGATCACGGAAAAGGCAGATTTTATTACCTCGATTCCCATGTACGGTAAGGTTAACTCCTTTAATGTATCTACCGCGGCATCGGTAATCTTGGCGGAAATTTCCCGTCAGCACAGAACCAAATAAGCATTAAATAAATATCGAATAAGGATCTAAATAAAAAACGAAAAATGATCGGAGGGCAGGATGAACAACGAGCAAACCATTGATGATATCTTAAAATTGCTCAAAGAAGCTGTAGAAAACGATTATTCAGATGAAGAACTTCAAAAGCAGTTAAAAAAGCAATATGCCAATAAGAAGGATACGTATCTTGATCGAGAGGGAAGCCCCTATGCCTTGGATTATGAATTCCTCAAAGAAGTCGGCGGAGATGAGGCGTTGAGCGTATCCCCGTCTTCCTCTGAGCAGATGCCGAGCTCGGGGAAGAATACCGCGGGCGGTCAGCCTGAAAAGAAAACGAGCAAGAAAAAAACAGAGGAGAACGCCGCTCCCAAAAAGGCAAAATCTAAGCCGAAAACAGTAAAAACGGTAAAGGAGTCCGGTGAAACGGGGTCGGAGAAGCAAACCAACGACATAGATCTTCCTCCATGGGAGGTTCCGGAGGAAGAATCGACCCAAGAAGCAGGGCATACCGTTTCCGCGGAGAGAAAAATAGAGAAAGAAGACACGGTGTCACCTGTCGCAACAAAAAAAGCGGAGGACACACAGCTTATGAAATCTGAGGAAGCTGAAGAGGCTATCGTCGAAATAAAAGAGGAAGCCTTTGACGTGTCTGAAAACGATGAGCTTGGATATGACGAATTTGAAGAAGCATTTGGAGAAGCATTTGGAGAAGCATTTGAAGACAAATTTGAAGACAGCTTTGAATACGAAGAGTATCCGGAAATCGAACAAATTGAATTGAATGAATTGCTAAAGGATTATGACCTTCCGGATGATTCTATTGTGGGAGAAGAGGAATATCCGAGCGCGCAAGGCGTAACGGAAGAGGCTTCCTCTACGACGACAGAGAAAGGGACGATCGCTGAGGAGCAAGATGAGAAGGTGTTAGATCCTTCCGTGTATGACTTGATGCTGCAATTTGGCTGCGAGGAAGAGCTGGACATTATCTCGGAAATGGAAATTCCCGAGGAAATGGCAAGAAACAGAACGCAGGAAGATTCTTTAGATGACGGTGAATATCGAAGCTACACACAAACGGAAGAGCTTTACAGCGCATATAACAAACGCAACACAAGGTTTCTTTTGAGGCTGTTGGGCACATGCGCGTTGGTCATTCTCCTGTTTTTCTATGACACTCTCCCGGTGTTTCGGGTAGAATTTGCCGGACTTGCCAATTATGAGGAGTATCCGGGTGCTTACATTTTCATTGGATTGCAGCTGTTAATCTTTTGCGCTCTGCCTTTCATAAAATCCCTTTTTGTGGGTCTGAAGCGGCTTCTTACATTAAAAGCAAATCTATATTCTATGGCAGCCTTGCTGTTAATCTTTAATATTGTCTACGACGTGACGGTAGCGCTTATACCGACCGATTTGCACCTTCCAATGTTTCATTTTGTTACATCGATGATCATGCTGGGCGTGGAAATTAACGATTATGTTCTTTTTCGGCGTGAAATGAAGTGTTTTTCGGTCTATTCCTCAAATGAGGCAAAAAACAAATATACATTAAAGCATAGCACAGGACGCCATGCTATGGCTGAAAAGATGTATGGAAGCGGTTTAGATTCCAAAATCAGCGTGTATTCGGCAGAGCAGATTGATTTTCCTTCCGGATTTTTCCGTTCCATGGGAGAAAATGCTGTAACACAGCAGAAGATATCCCTGTTTATATTGCCAGCGATTTTGATCGGTATAGCCACCTCTGTGGTCGCCATGATCTTGAATGAAAATATTACCGTTGCCGCAATATCCGTTATGGCGGTAACCCTTGTAGCTCTGCCTGTCAGCATGATCGCGTCCGCCTGTTTTTCCATGGCTGCCTCAGCAAGCCGCTTGAAAAAAAGAGGGATCGCTATCACAGGAAACGAAACAATAGAGCGGTATAAAAAAGGCGATATGCTTGTTTTTCAAGACACGCACTTTTTCAAAAAATGCAATGCGAAGGATATTGGAATCGTATTTTATGAGCAGGAGCAAGCAGCAAAAATTCTTGCCGCGTTGCAAAGGCTGTATGAGCTCATCGGCGGTCCCATGTCAACGGTTTTTTCTGATATGCCCGATTCCTGCCGCTTTGATGACGCGCGGATCCGGCGTATTATGCGGAATGGAATTGAAATGCTCATTGATAAGAAGCACATTCTTTTGGTTGGTGATTATGAATATATGAGGCGCTATGGCTTAAGCTTTTCCGAGGAAGAAGCAAGAGGAGGACGCGGTGTCCTGTATATTTCATTCGACGGAAAGGCTTCGGCAAAAATGAATATTCAGTATGCGCTGGAGCCCATTGCGGAAATGCTGGTTGAACGTATGGCGAAGGAAGGCTTGCAATGCACGGTAGAGACTTATGATCCTATGATCCAAGCGGGAATCGTGGCATCTACCCGAAGATTGGGTAAGCATCCTATCAGCGTGGTTCATAAAAATGCCCGTGACCTCTACCGAAAGGGAAAAGAATGGAGCCGAAATCAAGACGATGTGGGGATTTTAGCCTTGGCATCACGGCTAAAGCTGGCGGAAGCCGCTGTTTGGTGCAGACGATTGCAGAGGATCGACCGCTTTAATACGGTATTGTCAATTTTGTTTGGCGTTGTTGGAGTGTTTTCCGTATGGTCGGTATTGCTTACCAAGCATATTACGGTAATCAATCAATATTGGCTGCTGCTTTTTGCGGTCATATTCAACGGTATTGCCGTGCTTCTTTCCTTGCTCCAATTTCCGAGTAAAAAATATTTTACGATAGACGCGTGTCAGAAAGAGCTTGCGCGAAAAAACAGAAAAAAGAAAAAAGATAAAACCCTTAGAAAAGAAAGAAAAAGAAAGAATTAAAAGCGAATGAACAAAAATATCAGTACGATTTTAAAATCTGTATCCAAGCCTGGACGGTATTCCGGCGGAGAATACGGTCAGATCATCAAAGATAAAGAAAAGGTAAAGGCAAGATTCGCCTTCTGCTTTCCCGATTCGTATGAGATCGGGATGTCCAATTTGGGAATGCGTATTCTTTATGGTGTGTTGAATAGGGAAGAGGATATATGGTGCGAACGGGTATATGATCCCTGGATCGATATGCAGGAGAAAATGAAGGAGCACGGGCTTCCTCTTTGCGCCTGTGAAAGCGGCGATCCCCTTACCGATTTTGATATGATCGGATTTACGCTTCAGTATGAAATGAGCTATACCAATGTTTTGAATATGCTGGAGCTGGCTGGAATCCCCTTGAGAAGCGAGGCGCGGGATGACAGTATGCCGATTATCATTGGCGGCGGTCCCTGTGCCTATAATCCGGAGCCTGTGGCGGACTTTTTTGACCTTTTTAATATTGGTGAGGGCGAGGAAATGCTTCCCGAGCTGTGCCGTCTGTATATCCGAATGAAGGAAGAGGGTTCTTATACCAAGGAAGCGTATTTGCACGAAGCCGCAAGAACGATCGAGGGAATTTATGTTCCATCACTGTATCGGGTAAGCTATCATGAGGATGGTACCATACAGGAATATACACCGATTTACGATGATATTCCCACGAAGATCAAAAAACGGATCATCACCGATCTGGATAAAGCGTATTTTCCCGATAAGGTCGTAATGCCATATATCGAAACGGTTCATGACCGCATAATGCTGGAGGTGTTCCGAGGATGTATCCGCGGCTGCCGCTTCTGTCAAGCGGGCATGATCTACCGTCCTGTCAGGGAAAAATCCCCGGAGGTGCTTAACGGGCAAGCCAAGTGCTTGTTTGAGTCCACGGGATATGATGAAATTTCATTGACCTCGCTGTCGATCAGCGATTATACACAGCTGGAGGAGCTGACCGATCAGCTGTTGGAATGGACTGATGATAATATGATAAGCCTGTCCTTGCCCTCCTTGCGAGTGGATAGCTTTACGAAAGAGTTGATGGAAAAGATCGCGTCTGTCCGCTCATCCTCTCTCACCTTCGCTCCCGAGGCGGGGACTCAGCGTCTTCGTGACGTGATCAATAAAAATGTCCGTGAGGAGGATCTGCTCCGTGCGGTCAATGTAGCGTTTGAGGCAGGAAAAAATACGGTTAAGCTGTATTTTATGTCAGGACTTCCCACCGAAACCTTAGAGGATATTGCGGGGATCGGGGAATTGGCATCCCATGTGATCGATGCGTACTATCATTGTCCCACACGGAATAAAGCCAAGAAGCCGCAGGTAACGATCAGCGTATCCTGCTTTATTCCCAAGCCCTTCACGCCCTTCCAATGGGAGGCACAGGATCGTTTGGAAATGCTGGCGGAGAAGCAAGAATTTTTGGGCAGTAAAATAACCGATAAAAAGATACGGTATACACACCATGACGCTAAGGTAAGCCGTATTGAGGCGGTACTGGCAAGAGGAGACCGCCGATTGGCACCCGCGTTGGAGCTTGCGTGCCGCGAGGGCTTTAAATTTGACGCTTGGGATGAATGCTTTGATTATGATAAATGGATCTCGGTTTTGGAGCGAACAGGGGTGGATCCCGCCTTTTACGCAAACCGCAAATTCGGATTGGATGAGATCCTTCCATGGGATATCATTGATTGCGGCGTAAGTAAGGAGTTCTTACGTCGGGAGCGTGACCGAGCTTACGCGGAAAATACAACCCCGAACTGCCGTGAAAAATGCAGCGGCTGCGGCGCAAATCAATTGGGAGGTAAACGCTCATGCTGTCCGAAGGAAAAAAATTAATTGAGAAACAAAGATTAAAATCACTCCCGATTTTGGAGCGCCCTGTAACGGTCCGCTTAAAATTTCGGAAGGTAGGCACATTGCAGTATATTTCTCATCTGGATCTTCAGCGGACTATAAATCGGGTGATCGTGCGTGCCTGTATCCCCGCTTGGTATACCAAGGGATTTAATCCTCATGTAAAATTGGTGTTTTCCACCCCCTTGAGCGTGGGGGCGCAAAGCGAGTGTGAGTTTTTGGATATAAGGATCGATCGGGAAATGTCACCTGCTGAGATCATGGAACGAATGAACCGTGAGTTGACCGAAGAGCTGTATATTACGGATGCCTATGTTCCCACAGAGGATTTTTCTCAGATCGCGTGGGCTTCCTATGAGATTGAGATCCATAGTGAAGGCATGTCAGAGGATTTGGCAAGGGAAGCTCAGAAAACCTTGACAACTGCCCCTCTTATGTTGACAAAACGGACAAAATCGGGTGAAAAAGAGGTGGATATTATTCCGATGATTCACTCGGTTGGTCTGTCATATGATACGCAAAACGGAATATTGAGGGTTTCCGCGGTTTTGAGCGCTGTGGGCACAGAATTTTTGAATCCCGAGATGCTCATTACCGCGCTGAAGCAAAAGCACGGAATTTTGTGCGGAAATCCTTCCGAGGAGTGGTATACAATTATGAGAACCTCGGTTATGAAGGAAGATTTTACACCTTTTGCTTAATAGGAACAGAAACAATATAGGAGTTCGTCATGAGCAAATATACAATAGGAATTGACTTTGGGTCCTTGTCGGGACGCGCGGTTTTAATGAATACGGAAAACGGAGAGCTTCTTGCCTCTGCGGTTTATGAATATCCACATGCCGTTATGGCAGAGGAATTGCCCTGTGGAAAAAAACTGCCTTTGAATACCGCGTTACAGCATCCGCGGGATTATCTGGAGGTTCTGGGAAATACGGTTCCCGCGGTCCTTGCGCAAGCCCGAGTGTCCGCAAAGGACGTAGCGGCGCTGGGGTTTGATTTTACCGCGTGTACCATGCTTCCCGTGGATGAGGAAGGAGTACCCCTTTGCTTTTATGAGGAATACCGCTCCGAGCCCCATGCTTATGTTAAGCTTTGGAAGCATAACTCGGCGCAAAAGGAAGCGGATGATCTGAATCGCGTGGCAAGGGAAATCGGTGAGCCGTGGCTCGATATTTATGGAGGAAAGACCTCATCGGAATGGATGTTCCCAAAGATCATGCAAACCTTGCGGGAGGCGCCTCATATCTATGAAAAAGCAGCACGTTTTTTGGAGGCGGCAGATTGGCTGGTGTGGATGCTGACCGGCAACAATATCTGCAGTACTCCTTTTGCGGGATATAAAGCATTGTGGAATGATGAAGCAGGATATCCGTCAAAGGAATTCTTTGCACGATTGGACTCTCGTATGAAGGAGATCATCGGAACGAAAATATCAGAAAATATGGTCTCGATCGATACGGTCTCAGGGCTTTTGACCAAGGATGGGGCAAAGCTGACAGGACTGATGGAGGGAACCCCCCTTTCGGTTCCGGTGTTGGACGCCCATGCCTCTATGCCTGCCCTGGGGATTACCGATGAAGGGGTCTTGATGCTTATTTTGGGCACCTCCGCTTGCCACATTGTTAACTCCAAGAAAAAAATGAATATTGCGGGTCTTTGCGGACATGTACATAACAGCGTTATTCCCGAGATGTATACTTACGAGGCGGGACAGGCATGCTGCGGCGATCACTTTGATTGGTTCGTGAAAAATTGCGTTCCCGCATCCTATTTTCAAAAAGCCGAGGAAGAGGGCGTGGGGATCCATAAATTTTTGCGTGAGAAGGCAAAAAAACTGAAAGTAGGGGAAAGCGGTCTTTTGGCGCTGGATTGGTTTAACGGTAACCGAAGCGTACTGTCCAATTCGGGTCTCACAGGCATGCTTCTCGGAATGACTCTTCGTACAAAACCCGAGGAGATCTACCGTGCGCTGATTGAGGCGACCGCATATGGAACACGGATAATTTTGGATACCTTTGAGCAAAGCGGAATTCGTATTGACCGTATCGTGGCGTCGGGCGGCATCGCCGAAAAGGATGAAATGCTGGTGCAGATCTACTCGGATGTGATTAATCGTCCCATTACTGTGTCAGACGCGAAAATGTCGGCCGCCCGAGGAAGCGCAATTTACGCGACGGTAGCGGCGGGAGCTTATACAGATATCCGAGAAGCCTCAAAGCACCTTGCCCTTACAATAGGAAAGAGCTATATGCCTATTCCCGAGAATGTAAAGATCTATGACCGCTTGTTTGCGGAATATAAGAGATTATACGAATATTTCGGAAAGGGCGAAAATGATGTAATGAAACGGCTGAAGGATATTGGAAAAATGTCAGAGGAGTAACAGTCCTTGAAGTCGGCAACTTTTTGGCATAAGCGGAATATGATACTAAAAGACAAAGCGAAATAACGAAATCATAAGAAAATTAAGATGATAAGCCAAAAAGATGAATTCCGATTTTTGTTTAGGAGATTGCGGTATGAGTGACAGAGATTTAAAAATTGTAGTGGTGTATGGGGGCACTTCGTCGGAAAGAGAGATTTCTCTAAGAAGCGGAGCCGCGATTTATAACGCGCTGAAACAGGGAGGCTACAGAAATGTATCCTTGTTTGACCTTACAAAAGAAAGCTTAAAGAGGCTTTTGGACACTCCCATGGAGCTTGCTTTTCTCGCGTTGCATGGCAAAGGCGGAGAGGATGGATGTATTCAGGGAATGTTAGAGCTGGCGGGGATCCCATATACAGGCTCGTCCGTGGAGACCAGCGCCATTTGCATGAATAAGATCCGTACCAAGGAGCTTCTCAGCAATGCGGGATTGCCTACGCCCAAATATATATCCTTACATGCCTCCGATTGTGCCGACAGGGAAAAAATTGCCAATATGCTTTGTGAAAAGATCGGTATTCCTATGGTGGTAAAGTCTCCCAATGAAGGCTCCAGCATCGGCGTGTTTATTGTTAAAGAAAGGGAAAAGCTGGTGTACGCCATAGACGAGGTTCTTTCAAAGGGAGATTTTTTGTTAGCGGAGGAATTTATCAATGGAAAGGAATTGACCCTGCCCATTTTGGGAAATGAGGAATTAACGGTATTTCCTGCGGTTGAGATTACATCGGAAAACGAGTTTTACGATTATCAGGCAAAATATACACAGGGAATGTGCCATCATATCATTCCCGCTCGAATATCGCCTTCGGTTCAGAAAAGGCTGGAGAAAATCGGAAAAGAGGCGTACCGCATGCTCTCATGTAGCGGCTTAGCAAGAATTGATTTTATGCTGTCACAAGAGCAAGAACCAACCATTATTGAGATCAATACCTTGCCGGGAATGACGGAAATGAGCTTGTTTCCTGATTCAGCAAGGTATGCGGGGGTTCCTTTTGATGAGCTTACCCATAGGATCGTTCAATTGGCATTGGAAAAGCAGAAAAAATGAAAAAGCAGGAGAAAAAACGGAAAAATGGACAGGATAAAAGGGGTGCGCCGCCGCACTTGGGCAGAGATCGATCTGGATCGAGCGGAGTATAATTATCAAGCGGTCAGAAGCGCGGTGCAAGGAAACGTAAAGGTTTGCTGTGTTGTAAAGGCAAACGCTTACGGTCATGGGGCGGTGCGATTATCCTTGTTATATGAAAAGCTCGGAGCGGATTATTTGGCGGTTTCCAATATTGAGGAGGCATTGCAGCTTCGTCAAAATCGGATCGCGCTTCCAATTCTGATTTTGGGATATACGCCCGAGGAGTGCGCGCAAGCGTTGGCAGAGGAAAATATAACGCAGACAGTGTATTCCTATGAATACGGAAAACGCTTGGCGCAAGCCGCTGCGGAGAAAGGCGTGCGCGTGAAGATTCATGTTAAATTGGATACGGGCATGGGGCGGATCGGATTCCTTTGTCGGAATGAATCGAAAAATGAGCTGACACAAGCCGAGGAGATCTGTCAATATCCAAGCTTGCTTCCGGAAGGGATTTTTACACATTTTGCCTCGGCGGATGAAAATATCCAAGGGGATGATTTTACCGAAAGCCAGTTCCGAAGCTTTCAATACGGCGTTCGCTATTTGGAAGAGAAGGGAATTCAATTTAAAATTCGTCATTGCGCCAATAGCGCCGCTATATTTGATCATCCGGAGTGTCATATGGATATGGTTCGGGCAGGGATCGTCTTATACGGACTGCGCCCATCCCCATGTATGCGCCGACTGCCGAAGCTTTTGCCTGTTATGGCTGTAAAATCGGTCGTCTCCCATAGGAAGGATGTAACGGAAGGCGAGACGGTAAGCTACGGGGCTACCTATCGGGTACGAAAAAAAATGACCGTTGCCACCGTTCCCGTGGGATACGCGGATGGTTTCCTGCGCGCCAACGGAAATGAAAAAGGTAAGGTTCTTCTAAATGGAAGCTATGCGCCGATCTTGGGGAGGATCTGTATGGATCAGATGATGCTGGATGTCAGCGGGATCGGTTGCGAGATCGGTGATATTGTTACGGTTTTTGGTGATGACGCTCTTTGTTCCGCGGAGAAGCTTGCGGAGATGAACGGAACGATCAATTATGAAATAACCTGTGCCGTGGCAATGCGGGTGCCCAGAGCCTTTTTTAAGGGCGGAGAGCTTCAAGAGTGGCAGGATCTTGTATATACCAAGGATTTAGATTTTAGCGGGAAGTAATCACAAAAAAGGAAGATAGAAGAAAAATGGAAAAAACACAAAAAGCCATGTTCTCGCTTTTGAGATGCGCCTTACAGCAAAAGGATTTGTCAAATGAAGAAAGAGAGCATATCACAGAGGATATGCTGGAGCCGCTCTACCGATTGTCCAAGGCACATGATCTGGCACATATCGTAGGGACGGAGCTTCGAAAAAATCAACTTTTACCGTCAGAGCATCCGCTCAACGGGAAATTTCAAAAACAGGAGCTTCTTTCGGTCTTTCGATATGAAAGAATGAATTATGAGTTAGAACAAATGCGCGGCGCATTTTCGGAGGCAAAAATTCCTTTTATGCCGTTGAAGGGATCGGTGATCCGACAGTATTACCCCAATCCCGCCATGAGAACCAGCTGTGATATAGATGTTTTGGTGCGGCAGGAAGATATTCAAGAGGCAACACAGGTACTGGAAAAAAATTTGCGATACAAAAAAGAAGATACAGGCTTGCATGATATCTCCTTCTTTTCGGAAAGCGGTGTTCATGTGGAGCTTCATTTTACTCTGTCAGAGGCGGACGTGAAATCCGATCGGGTCCTCCAAGAGGTATGGAGCTATTCATTCGGTAAAGAGGACTGTCCTTGTCATTATTGCATGAGCAATGAAATGTTCTGTACCTATTTGATCGCTCATACCGCCAAGCATTTTCTCCACGGCGGCTGCGGCGTACGTCCGCTTATGGATCTGTGGATTATCCAAAATCGAATGAAATGTGATGAAAAAATTCTGAGTGATTTGTTGGAAGCCTGTGGACTAATGACTTTTTATGTACATGCGGTTCAGCTTTGTGAGGTTTGGTTTTCTGATGGAAAGCCGAATGATGTTATCGAGAATATGCAGGATTATATACTGAAAGCAGGGGTGTATGGTAACGCGGAGAACCGATTGGCTGTATCCCATACACGAAAAGGAGGAAAGGCGAGGTATATTTTGTCCCGTATTTTTCCTCCTGCGGAGCACCTAAAGTACCGATATCCAAAATTGAGTAAATATCCGTTTTTGCTTCCGTGGTATCAGGTATGCCGATGGTTTCGGCTGTTGTTTCCGAAACGGACAAAACGTGCCGTGAATGACCTGAAAATAGGAAATCAGATCACGGAGGAAAAGAAAAAAAGCGTGGTTCGATTGATGGATGAACTTGGGATCCGATAAAAAACAAAAAATAGCCCGTGAGTTTTCAAAACTCACGGGCTATTTTAAATAATTTAAATAATATGATCGGGTTATTTTTTTAAACCAAGGGCACATTCAGCCTTGCTTACAATATTAGCGGTCGTTAAGCCGTACATCTCAAGCAGGGGAGGAACCTTTCCTGAATGACCGAATTGATCCTCAACACCGACACGTACAACAGGAACAGGACAGCCTTCTCCAACGACCTCGGCAACAGCAGAACCTAAGCCGCCAATTACGGAATGCTCCTCAGCGGTGACGATGGCGCCGGTCTCACGGGCAGCCTTCAAAATAATGTCCTTGTCAATGGGCTTAAGCGTGTGAATATTGATGACACGGGTGCTGATTCCGCGTGCTTCAAGAATTTTGGCAGCCTCAAGAGCCATATCCACCATCATACCAGTTGCGACAATGGTCAGATCCTTTCCTTCGGTCATGAGAACACCCTTTCCGATCTCAAACTTGTAGGTTTCCTTGTCGAAAAGAACCGGAACCGCATAGCGTCCAAAACGAATGTATACAGGACCCTTAAATTGAATGGCAGCCTCAACCGCCGCTCTTGCCTCAACAGCGTCAGCGGGATTGATAACCGTCATGCCGGGGATAGCGCGCATAAGAGCGAAGTCCTCTATACACTGATGGGTAGCACCATCCTCACCAACCGTGATACCGGCGTGGGTAGCACCGATTTTAACATTAAGGTGAGGATAACCGATGGAGTTTCTTACCTGCTCATAGGCTCTTCCTGCCGCAAACATAGCAAAGGAGGAGGCGAAAACCGTCTTGCCTGTGGTCGCGATGCCGGCGGCAACACTCATCATATTGCCCTCGGCAATACCGCAGTCAAAAAATCTCTCGGGAAATTTTTTCTTAAAGATACCGGTTTTGGTAGCCGCCGCAAGGTCAGCGTCCAATACCACAAAATCATATTTGTCACCAAATTCGGCAAGCGCGTTGCCGTAAGCTTCTCTTGTTGCAATTTTTTCTGCCATTTTTTTGCCTCCTTACATCATTGCCTTGATTTCCGCAACCGCTGCGGCGTATTGGTCATCATTGGGTGCGGAACCGTGCCAGCCCACTTGATTTTCCATATAGGAAACGCCTTTGCCCTTTACCGTTTTCGCGATAATGGCAACGGGCTTGCCTTTTACGGTCTTTGCTTCCGCGAAGGCAGCGGCAATCTGCTCAAAATCGTGACCGTCAATCGTGATCACATGGAAGCCAAAGGCCTCTAATTTTTTGTCATGGGGGG
>JAZSPS010000033.1:0-25330 GCA_045537595.1 Eubacteriales bacterium | reverse complement strand
CCCTGCCCGTATTCAAGAGCTTTTTCTTCCTTTTGAGCAATACAAAGGCTCGGATATGCTTACACGGTTTCGTCACTTATTTAATACCACCGAAGATTCTTGGAAGTAGTTCGGCTTTTACTTCCGCACAAGCTACCGTACGTGTCGCCGCGAAGCAAAGCGGAGAATAAAGCCGAAGGTGAAGAATCCTTGCCGAGCTTGCGAGGCAAATTGATGCGATAGCATCAATTCTATTCAGTGTTACTTTGGTATAGGATTGCCTCCTTCGTCGGCAAAGATCCTTCGCTACGCTCTGGATGACACGTATGATAGCTTGTGCGAGAATTAAAGCTTATCTGTCGCACTCTCCTCATTTCGTGTCATTCTGAGCCGAAGGCGAAGAATCCTTGCCGAGCTTGCGAGGCAAATTGATGCGGAGTATCAATTCTATTCAGTGTTACTTTGGAATAGGATCGCCTCGCAGGATTGGGAAATTTTTCGATAGAAGAACTGTCTTTTCGGAGGTACTAATACAAATATTTTTTGTTTTTCAAGGAATTTTTCAAAAAAGCTCTTGACAAACAAAAAATATATGATATAATATATAGGCACGCAACAAGCGGCTTCCCGTTTTAGCGTATGCGCCGTTAGCTCAGCTGGATAGAGTGTTTGGCTACGAACCAAAAGGTCGGGGGTTCGAATCCCTTACGGCGTGCCAAAAAATCCAACTCGTATGAGTTGGATTTTTTTATTATCTTACTCTATTCCCTTTTCTTTGATTCTACTTTTTATATATCTGACTTTATATATCAAAAATTTTTGAAAAAACATTGACATTTGTTTGTCAATGGTGTATAATGTTCTCAAATTTAATTTCGGGTTCTTCCCCAAAGGAGTTATTATGAAGCTATTTATTGATACTGCTAATGTTGACGAGATCCGTCAAGCCAATGATCTTGGCGTGATCTGCGGTGTTACCACCAACCCTTCCCTGATTACTAAAGAGGGTAAGGTTTTTAAAGATGTTATTAAAGAAATTACCTCCATCGTTGACGGTCCCATCAGCGCCGAGGTTGTAGCCCTTGACGCAGAGGGTATGATCCGCGAGGCTAGAGAGCTTGCTAAAATTCATAAGAATATTGTTATTAAGATTCCTGTTACCGCAGAGGGCTTAAAGGCTGTAAAGGTTCTTGCTGCCGAGGGTATCCACACCAATGTTACCCTCATCTTCAGTGCCGCTCAGGCGCTTCTTGCCGCTAAAGCCGGCGCTACCTATGTCAGCCCCTTTGTTGGAAGATTGGATGACATTGCCGACAACGGTATGACCCTAATCGATGACATTGCTACCATTTTTGAGATCCACGGTATTGAAACCGAGATCATCGCCGCCAGCATCAGAGGTCCTCAGGATGTTGTTGATTCCGCTAAGAACGGTGCGCACATTGCTACCGTTCCCTACAAGGTTATCCTTCAGATGATCAAGCATCCTCTTACCGACAACGGTATTGAGAAATTTATGGCTGACTGGAACAGCGTTTTCAACAAGTAATTTTTTTAGTATACTTAAGCATTTTAAAACCCGAGGCTATCGCTTTGACAGCCTCGGGTTTTGTTATATTCAACATTCTACATCTTCCATCAATCCGCAATCAACCAGCCCTTTGATCAAGGCAATCTCACGCTGTGCCCATTTTTGGGCGCTTTTTTCCCGCATCAGCTCAGGAATATTTTCGGGAATACTTGCGGGACAGCCTGTTACCTTTACCGATCGGGGCAAAAACAGATTTGCCAATGCCAAGCTGCGTCTCATGTGTGATGCCGATGTAACGATACACACGGCTTTTACATTCTGTATTTTTAGCTTCCGATTCAACTGAAGTGTTCCGTAGATCATGTTTTCTTTGGTTGTACGGGCTTCGTTTTCCAGCAGGATTGCCTCCTCCGGAACGCCGTTTTCCCTAAGGATTCGTTCCATAAGATGAGCCTCGCTGATCTTCTCGTTTTGGTATTCCCATTCCACACCGCCGCTGGGAATTATATACGTTACCCTTCCGAGCCGATACAGCTCTGCCGCTTTTTTTGCTCGCTCCACCAATCTTTCGGGCGCTCCTCCCAACAGCAACGCCACATCTGCCTGTTCCCCATCATCCTTACAGCCGTCATACAGGATCCTTCCCATTTGCTCTATATTCAAATTTATCAATTCCTCTGCTTTGATTTCTGACAGCTTCATAGACTGAGCTCCTTTTTCATTGATTCCTATTTTTTAATCTTATATCTCGATTTTATTATTATATTTCATATCTCTGTCTTCCGCAAACAAATGTGACATATCGGAGAAGCAGAGACATTGGGGCGCGGTAACGCCGTTTTCGTTATTACGGAATTCCAACACGGTTACCCCTGTATGAGTATAGGAAAAAGAGGACCACATGATATGGAGCGGAATATGTAGCAACACGGACAGCCATGCTCTTGCCAAATTGGTATGGCAGAAAAGTGCCACCTTATCCTCGTTTTTACGAAGGATCCGATATATACCGTCCTCCTCTCGGTAGCCCAAGCGTTCCAAAAATTCGTTTCCGTTCTTTTCAATATAGGCGACCGCCTTTTTCATTTCGGTTTGATTGATCGCCTGACATTCATATGCCCGCTCATAAGGCAAATTGATATTTCCCTTTTCCCGAAAATAAGTATTTTGCACGTGATTCAGCGTTTTTAGTTTGCCGTCGGGAAAGGGGGTCAATCGTTCTTTATCGATCTCATGTGCCCATTCCTCGATCTTACATTCCAAGCCAAGCAGTCGGCAAGCGGGTTCCGCTGTCATCCGTGCCCGTCTCATGGGGGAGGAATAAATTTGGTTAATCCCCGAGGCGGCAATGCGCTTGCCGACTGCCTCCGCTTGCAGAATCCCCCGTTCTGTTAAGCTATCGGTTTCGTAAATCGGATCCCCATGACGAACAATATACAGTAGCATTTTTATCTCTCCTTATTTTTTGGATGGTTACGATGATTCGATCTTGCCATCAAAATATTAAATCAGAATAATTTTTCAGGATAGATTCCCGTATCATGCATTTTTTTCAGCTCTGCCGCTACACCCATTTTATCCTCCTGATAGGTCACGCCAAACCAGACCGCATCGGTTGAGAGCACGCTGACGCGGAGCTTCTTTGCTTTGATCATCTGATCTACCATCGTTGGAAGTGCGTATTCCGCTTTGATATTTCCTTCCTCAATTCCGTGAAGAAACGCCTCAAAGGACTGTTTCATTCCCTCGAAAATTTCGGGCAGAAAGCCCCACATATTCATAGACACCAGGCAATTTCCGTCCAGCTCCCCGCTATCGGCGTCACTGATTCTGCCCTTCTCATCCACCGTAATGGAATAGGTTTCGGTAACCTTTCGCAATTGATGATTCTCGATGCGGCAGACCCCTCGTGTAACCGCTCCGTTTCGGCTGACCGTATTTTTCAGATAATAGGCGACCATAGCGCCCTCTCCGCTTTCCATGTCATTAAGCTTTTTATACATGACCGCAAAGGCATCGGCTCCGTAAAAATCGTCCGCGTTAATGACCGCGAAGGGCTCGTGGATCGCCTCCGCCGCGCAAAGCACCGCATGCACGGTTCCGAAGGGCTTAACTCGCTCCTCGGGGATACGGTAAAAGGAGGGGATCGTTGTATAATCCTGATACACAAAGGCGATCTCCGCGCCTGTGATATCCTTACAAATGTTTTCCATGATGGCTTGATGCTCGGGCTTGATCACAAAGACCAATTTATTGAATCCGGCTTTGATCGCGTCGTAAACAGAATACTGCATCAAAATCTCGCCATGCGGTCCCAATCCGTCGACCTGTTTATTTCCGCCATAGCGAGAACCCAAGCCTGCCGCCATGATCAGCAATGTTGTTTTTTTCATTTTTGTTTCCCTTTCTTGTTTTATTTTATATATTTGATCAATTTATAGTCTTAACATTTCCAATATGGGAGTGCCATCGGTGTCGGGCATATCTATCCCGAGGATCTTCGCGTAAGTGGGGGCTTCATCCACGGTATTTCGCCGCTCGATTTCTATCCCCGACCGAATCCGCGGTCCGATTCCGAAAAAGATGGGCTGCGGCCCTTTATCGGGATGGTATCCGTGGGTTGCCCGTCCATACCTATAATCCTCGGTATCCATAGGTGCCACCATAGGACGTCTCCAGTCCTCCGAGAAGGAGGAATATCCGTCGGTTTCGATCACAAAAGAAAAGTCCCCTGCCAACCGTTCCTGTGCTTTAGCTTCCTCGGCTGTCAGCACACGGCTGATTCCATAAATTCCTTCCACGCACATATAGCTCAGAAGTTTATAGGTCTTTTCCCAAACCGCTTTATCGTCAGGATTTTTCAATCGGATCTGCGCTGACATTCCTGTGGACCAGCAATAGGCATCAAAATCCTTCAGGCTTCCGTCCTCATTGACGGTGATCAAGCCATGATCCGCAAACATCACATTCGGTTTTATATTTCTTACGATATCCATTTGCCCGTGATCCGAAATAAGGAAAAAGTTTGTCTCCTCAAAGGTTCCCGCCTCTTTTGTTGCTTCCATCAAGTCATACAGCCACCGCTCGGTATCCTCTATCCCTTTATTGACCCGCTCGTTGAAGGTCCCGTTTTTATGGCGGTAGCTATCCACGTCCCCTGTATGGAGCATCAGCAAATGCGGTTTATATTTTTTGAGAATATCGCAGCAGCAATGGATGAGAAATTGATCGGTATCGGGGTGTGTTCGTATGGTAACGTCCCGAACATGCTTTTCCACCACCTCTTGCCACAGCTCCTCTGATGTTCCTGCACGCAAAAAGCATGCTTTTTTGGTGTCTCCCTCGCCTTGAGGCCAATATTCGGGAATATTATAATCAATACACGGATGATTTCCCGTAACGGGCCAAAACACCGCTGCGGTCGTTAAGCCTGCCTTTTTCGCGGCTGTAAAAATATCGGGGCATTGAATGCTGTGCGCGAACCAATTCCACGGCACGTTCTTCAATTTTCCCGGATGAAATTCATTATTGTTGCACACTCCGTGCTTATCGGGATAGCATCCTGTGAGCATAGAGGTATGGCAAGGATAGGTTACCGACGGATAGATGGTGCGCATACGCCGAACCACTGAGCCTTTTTCGTACAGCTCTTTAAATCTCGGCTTTTTTAATAGATATTCAATATCCTCCCAAACCATGGCGTCACAGGAAAACACGACAATTCTGCTTTGCTTCATTTTTTCGCTTCCTTTTTTGCTATAATTTATATCATTTTTCTTTGTTAGCTATCAATTAATTTATCAATTTATATAGATCTCAATTTATATAGATCAATATTTTTTCCGCCGATTCCGACGCATACTCCGCCGTATAGGAAATGTCCATATTGGAGAACCTGATTTCCGACGGTATATGGATAGAGCTGCCGACAGATATACTTTTTCCGTTTTTCAGCTCGCTTTCGGAATTGAAATTCAGAGAGACGGTTTCGCTTGTAGTTTGTATTTTATGAGATGTTCCATTACTGCTTATTTCATCATATTCATATTTTGTTGTAAGCTTGACCGTAATGGTATTTGGCATAGTATCCAGTACCACATTCCTGTCTTGATACCAACTGTTTAACCGGACGCTCACGATGTAGCTCACACTCGTTCGATCATTGGAAACAGCGCGAATACTAAAGTGAAAATGTTCATCCATGTTGAGAGGATCCAGCTCATATTCCAAAACCGTATGAAAATAATCAAGCGGTGCTTTCGTGTCGATATGCTCCCGCGTTACATCGTCTTTAAATTCGGCATATTTCAGGGCAGCGTATTCACCGCTTGAAAACTTGCCCGTTGTGATTCCGAGGACCTTTCCTTTATCATTGACCAGCACGCCGCCGCTGCTTCCGTGATCGATCCACGCCGAGCTGGCGTAATAGCATTGGTCTCCCTCAACTGCCTGATTATCTTTGATTGATCCCGAGGAAACACTCCATTTTCCATCGGGATATCCTATGGCATACACAGCATCTCCGATCTGTGCCTCCTCCGCGAAATTAACCGGTGTTGTCATTTTTGCCTCGGAGGCTCGGCAGACCGCGTGATCCGACAGACTATCCTCATACGCGAACATTCGGTCCACCTCATAGGTTCTTCCCAAATAATCCTGAATCTTTACGTAATAGCAACCCTTTACCACGTGGGCATTGGTGACGAAAGTTCCCTGATCATCGATAAAAAAGCCGGAACCGGAAGCGGTTTCTGTTTCTCCGTCATAGCTATAGCAGATCACCCTCACCACGGAGGGCTTCAAAAGGGCAATGATCTCGGTGACGTGCAACGGCAGGGAGGGAATGCTTTCGATAACCATCCATTCGCCGCAGGTGATACATGCTTTATGTCTTTGCCCCTCGCTTTCGCGGGTTGCCTCCGCATCTACCACCCAATCCCCTGCTATATGAGCGCATATATTAACATCTGTCCCGCTCAAAGGACTGATCAAGCTTCCTACCTGCGCTTTCTTTCCTATGCCCGACGGATTACAAGCCGAAAGGAGCCCCACCATGAGAAACAGCGCCAAAAGTCCGGCAATAATCCGCAAACCGTTCTGAGATTTATTTTTTCTCATTTTCGTCCCCTTTCCTTTTGATTTCTTTTTGATTTATTCTGATGTTTTCTATGTTTTACTGCGGCGAAGTGATCCCTTTGACAAGGAATATTCGCTTTGCCTCATTTGGGTTATTATACTACAAAACCGCTGTTTTGTCAAGGTATGAGTGATTTTACGGTATGGATTCATTTCGCCGTAAAAGTACATTCGACAAATCATATTTTAGGAAACAGGAGAAGGAGAGGGGTAAACTTGCCGTCGTTCTGACAATTTAACCCCTCTTCGAGCGTTATGCCAAGCGTGAACCCCGCCTTGCGATATCGTTAGAACGGCGCACCATAACAGCCTCCCTTGTGTAAAGGGAGGTGGCACGGCTTGCCGTGACGGAGGGATTGTAAAGTACTTAATTCTATTGAAAAACAATCCCTCACCCGACTCCGTCGGGAGCTCCCTTTACACAAGGGAGCCTTACGGTAGTTCCTGCTATGATTAAAAAAAGCGGTCTACAAAAGTTATCGCAGACCGCTTGTGGCACCCCCAACGGGAATCGAACCCATAACTAACCCTTAGGAGGGGTTTATTATATCCATTTAACTATGGAGGCTTATTATAAATTTGACATTTTTCGTTTGTGCGTACAAAGCACGGGCAAAACCTTAAATTTTTTTCAAATGTTCATTTTTTGGCAATTGTTTTATGTTATTCTATGGTTGCGTTATTATTGTATCACATTTTTCTTTAAATTGCAAGAGCTTTTACAAAATCCAAGGAGGTCTTATGCGTCAATCTTTTCGATCAAATCTATTCCGTTTCCTCCGTTATTTTTTGCCCTCGGCTCTTACCCTTTTATGGATCGTATTTATTTTTAGCAATTCCCTGAAAAACGGTGTGGAGTCGGGCAACCAAAGCGCTCATCTTTTAGATATAGTAAATTCCCTTCTCCGCTTTTTGGGGTTCGATGGCTCCATTTCCGAGAGTGCTTTACGGTCCTTTGCTCATTTTGCCGAATTCGCCATTTTGGCGTTCCTCTTTTGCTCCGATCTTTTTTTCTACGGATTGATTTCCTTTTTTAAATCCGCTAAGGTCTCCATTCTTCTCTGTTCCGCCATTCTTCCTCTCTCTGCTCTGTTTGCTCTTTTTGACGAGTTTTTGCAGCTCTTTTCGGGCGGCCGCGCGTCTCAGCTTACCGATGTACTGATCGACACCTCGGGTGCCGCGCTTGCTATTTTGTTATTTTTGCTCCTCTTTTTTCTCGCCAGAAAATATTATTTAAAGAAAAAAGAAGCTCCATGAATTTCCTTTTATTCATACGACAGTATTGAAATTCATTGCTTTTCCCGTTGGCTCGGTAAAAAAGCGAAGGTCGAAAATCGATCTTCGCTTTTTGATTTTTCGGCTTATATTTTACGCTTGAAATGGGTATGTCTTTGCCTGTTCCTTCATTTGCTCGATTACAAGGGAGGGGTCTTTCGCTCTGAAAATCGCCGATCCCGCAACGATCACGTTGGCTCCCGCCGATGTGACCTCCTTCAGATTTTCCCCATTGATTCCTCCGTCCACCTGAATATCTATCTCGATTCCTTTTTTCAACGCATAAGTACGGAGTGTATGCACCTTTTTCACTGTTTCGGGTATCATCTTCTGCCCCCCAAAGCCCGGCTCGACAGTCATGATCAGCACCATATCCAGCTCCGGAAGCAGAGGATAGATTTCCTCCACCGCGGTGGCGGGCTTCAGCGCGATCGCAGCTTTCAATCCTTTGGCGCGGATCGCCTGTATAACCTTTTTCGGGTCCTCGCAGCTTTCATAATGGAAGGTGATCAGGTCGGCACCTGCCGAAGCAAAGCAATCGATATATCGGATGGGATCGGTGATCATTAAATGAACATCGAAAAACAAGGTGCTGACCTTTTTCAAGGATTCGATCACAGGCACCCCAAAGCTGATATTCGGTACAAAGATTCCGTCCATTACATCCAAGTGAATATATTGGGCGCCTGCCTCTTCAACCTTTTTTACCTCCTCACCCAGACGTGTAAAATCCGCGGCAAGCACGGAAGGTGAGATAATAAGCATGGATTTTTACTCCCCTTTCTTTTTGATCTTTTTGATAAATTTAATAACACCCCATATTTTTTTGTGAAGGGTTTGTTTTTTCTTGCTTTGCCTGCAAACCTTTTTCTTTGGAAGGAAAAAACACGCCGGTCTCTCCTTTGCCGTTTTAGCGAAACCGCCGACGGGGCATATAATAAAAAAGAAAACAAGTACAGAAAGAACGGAAGAGACATTGAAAGCAAAAGGACGTAGAGAGTAAGATCCGTTGGCTCTGTACTTTGCGTTTCACGGCGGACTCGTTTTCCGCCCGAACGGCTGTTCCGCCGTGAAACGCGTTTGATTTCTTGATTTTTGGCTTATTTTCGGTCTGCGGGCGATTCAACCGACTGAATGAGGCACACGGCATGGGCGGCGATTCCCAGCTTTTCTCCCGAAAAGCCCAGGCCTTCCTCTGTGGTTGCCTTTACGCTGACTGCCGAAAGCTCGATTCCCAGCGCGTGCGCGATATTGGAGCGCATCCGCAAAATATGGGGAGCCAATTTGGGTGCTTGCGCGATCACCGTGGCATCTATATTTATCACCCGATATCCTGCCGAGGCAAGATGGATATTGACCTTCCGCAAAAGCACAAGGCTATTGGCATCCTTATATTTTTCATCGCTATCGGGAAACAGCTTCCCGATGTCTCCCAACGCGGCGGCGCCCAAGAGCGCATCGGACACAGCGTGCAGCAGCACGTCGGCATCCGAATGTCCCAACAATCCTGTTTCATGAGGGAGCTCTACCCCGCCCAGGATCAGCCTTCTTCCTTCTACCAAGCGATGGACATCATATCCGTGTCCGATACGAATCATAGCTCCTCCTCCACTCTTTTTCTATCATTGAGGATCGCCTCGGCAATACACAGATCCTCCCGAGTGGTGATCTTAATATTTTGAGACCCGCATTCTATCAAGCGTACGGGGTGCTTGACATATTCCACCAAGGAGTTATCATCCGTTGCCTCAAAGCCCTTTTTAAAGGCGGTATACGCGGCGGCTCTATAGAGCTTTGTTTTAAACACCTGCGGTGTTTGCGCCAGCCAGACCGTATCCCGATCCGCTGTCTTATCAATAAATCCTTTTTTATCGGCAAGCTTGACTGTATCGGTCGATCGATGCGCCGCTGTTGCCGCTTTATATTTATACGCCGCGCGGCAGACCACGGTGATCTGATCCTCTGTCGTCAAGCAACGCGCCCCGTCGGCAATGGCGACAAATTTGGATTTGTCGCTGACCGCCTCCAGTCCTCTCATGACCGATTCCTGACGGGTTTGTCCTCCGGCGATGATCTTTGCCACTTTCGCAAATCCGTTTTCCCGACAGAGCTTTTCCCATGTGGGAATCTCGTTTTTCTTTGCCACAATAATGATCTCATGGATACATTCCGCCTCCTCATACGCGCGTATGGTATGAACCAGAACAGGAGTGCCGCAGAGCATTGTCATTTGTTTTGTTGTTTCCCCTCCGAAGCGTTCCGACAGTCCCGCCGCGGCAATAATAGCGGAGGTGAAATTTTTAGGGTGGGGAGACCCGGAAATCGCGCGGAACACCCCTGCTATTTTTTTAATACACAAAACAGTGTCCTCCTAATCAATTACAGCAATTACATGAATTCCAATCATTACAATCAACAAAACGATGAAATGAATTTTCGATCCGTAAAGCGATCAAAAGCTTTCCTTTTCGATTTCGGAAAGCATTGCCACACGGGTTACATGATTTCCGTTATTCAAATACTCCGCATCCAAAAACGCATCCACCAGATCCTTCGCCAAGCCGATTCCAACCACGCGCTCGCCAAAGCAAAGCATATTGGCGTCGTTATGCTCTCGGGTCAGCCGAGCGGAAAAGGTATCGGAGCAGCATGCCGCGCGGATTCCGCGATGCTTATTGGCAGCCATGGACATTCCGATTCCCGTGCCGCAGATCAGGATCCCCAGCTCACATTCGCCTGCAAGGATCTTCTCACATGCCGCATGGGCAAAAACAGGATAGTGGCAGCTGTCCGCCGAGTTGGTTCCCACGTCCACCACCTCATATCCTTTTGCCTCAATATGCTCCTTTACCGCGTTTTTTATAGAAAATCCCGCATGATCGCATCCGATAACAATTTTCATTTTTCCTCTTCCTTTTTTCTCTTTTTTCTTTGTATTCTTACTATTTTTTGATTCTATATAAAAATCTATTCAAATTTCAATGTTTTTCATTCTTCATTTTTTCCAAATACGTTCGCTCCGCTTGGGAGGGACGCAGGTAGGTGACGCTCAAGCCTTCGTCTGTCGTATATTCCCCTGCCAGATATTTTCTGTAAGCTACCTTTGCCACCGAGTATGCCGACTGATGCCGCAGACGATCGGGTACCGTCAAGCTCTTGGTTTTTTTTAATGCGGACAGAGTGATCTCGTATCCGTCTCCGCTAAACCGTACGCCTTCTTCTTTGTTTGTTTTTTTTGAAAGAAGCTCGTCCAATTCCTCAATGGAAACAGCGGAGTCCTCCATCCTTCTGTCCAGATGATCCCCATCCGAATAAAAGAGCGCGGTATAGACCTGTGAGCGTCTGGCGTTCATAACGGGACAGATCCACCCCTTCATATGCGAAAGATTTTCCGCGATGGCTTCCAATGTTGACACACCGACGCAGGGCTTTCCCGAAGCGAATGCCAATCCCTTCAGAGTCGCCGCGCCGATTCGGACCCCTGTAAAGGAGCCCGGTCCCGATGAGCACGCAAACAAATCAATATCGGACGGTGTGATCCCATAAAGCTTCAGAACCGATTCCACCATAGGCAACAAGGTTTCGCTATGAGTATTTCCGTTATTTAATGTATATTCCGCCAATAGCTTACCGTCCTCACAAAGAGCGACGCTTGCCACCACGGCGGAGCTGTCCAGGGAAAGTATTTTCATTCCGATCTCTATACCTTTCTATCCCGCTTCTATACCGCAGATCCGCTTTCCGATCTGCCTATTCCCTATAAAAATTCTAAAATCATTAAAATCCGACAGGTATGACCTCAACTCTGCGGCTGTCGGTATTCTCATCAGAATCCTTTATGAGTTCTACTTTCAAATAGCGTTCGGGGAGAGCAAACTCAATATTTTCGCTCCATTCAGTCAAGCAGATCCCACGGCGGTCAAGATAATCATAAAATCCGATGGAATACAGCTCTTCCTCGCTCTCGATCCGATACATATCAAAATGAAAAACCGAGGTCTTATTCCCACGGTACTCATTTACCAGAGCGAAGGTTGGTGATTTCACCCGAGCGGAGGGCGCAATTTCTGAGGTAAATCCCCGCACAAAGGCGGTTTTTCCCACTCCAAGATCCCCATACAGTGCCACAAAGCTTGGTATGGCTCCTTCCGGTATCATTTTTATCATTTTTTGCGCCAATGCCGCTCCCACCGCCTCGGTCTCCTCGACCGAGGCGGTGTATATAACGGAGGGAAGCGACAATTCTGTCATATCAGAACAACCCCGTGATCGTCCCGTCGTCATCAATATCGATGGAATATGCCGCGGGCTTTTTGGGAAGACCCGGCATGGTCATGATCGCTCCTGTGAGAACCACGATAAAGCCGGCTCCCGCGGAGAGCTTAATTTCACGAACGGTCAGGGTAAAGCCTGTGGGACGTCCCAATTTGGTCGCGTCATCCGAGAGCGAATACTGTGTTTTCGCTACACAAATGGGCAAACGGGAATATGCGGGGTCCAGTGCCTCGATATCGGCAAGCGCTTTTGCTGCCGCGGCATCAAATTTAACGCCGTCCGCACCGTAGATCTTCTTAGCAACTGCCTCGATCTTTTCCTTAATGGACATGTCATCCTCATACATAAAGCGGAAGTCCTTCGGCTTCTCGCATGCCTCTACCACCTTTGCTGCCAGCTCTAAGCCGCCTTCTCCTCCTTTGGCGAACACCTCAGAAAGCGCGAAGTCCGCTCCCTTTTCACGGCATACCTGGCGGATATAGTCCAGCTCAGCATCGGTATCGCTTCCGAAACGGTTAATGGCTACCACAACGGGAAGTCCGTATTTTCTCAGGTTATCGATATGTGCCTCAAGGTTAACAGCTCCCTTCTTCAGAGCCTCCACATTTTCTGTACCCAATTCGGTCTTTGCCACGCCGCCATTATATTTCAGCGCACGGACGGTTGCCACCAGAACAACGGCATCGGGGCTGAGTCCCGCCTTACGGCATTTGATATCCAAGAACTTTTCCGCGCCCAGATCCGCGCCAAATCCTGCCTCGGTGATCGTATAGTCCGCCAGCTTAAGCGCAAGCTTTGTAGCGCGGACAGAGTTACATCCGTGCGCGATATTGGCGAAGGGTCCTCCATGGATCAGAGCGGGAGTATTTTCCACCGTTTGAACCAGGTTGGGTTTGATCGCGTCCTTTAAAAGCACTGCCATAGCGCCGTTGACCTGAAGATCACGGCAATATATGGGCTTTGAGTCATAAGTATAGGCAACCAGAATATTTCCAAGGCGCTCCTTCAGGTCGGAGAGAGATTCCGCCAAGCAGAGTATCGCCATGATCTCACTGGCGACGGTGATCATGAAATGATCCTGACGGGGAATTCCGTCCACCTTACTGCCAAGACCCACGGTTATATTACGCAGAGCTCGGTCGTTGGTATCGGTTACGCGGGAGAACAGGATCCGTCTTTGGTCGATATTCAATTCATTTCCCTGCTGCAGATGGTTATCGATCACCGCGGAGAGCAGATTATTCGCGGCGGTAATGGCATGAAAATCTCCTGTAAAGTGCAGATTGATGTCATCCATGGGAACGACCTGCGCGTATCCGCCGCCTGCCGCTCCTCCTTTGACACCGAACACGGGTCCGAGAGAGGGCTCACGAAGAGCGATGATGGCATTTTTTCCCATCTTACTCATTGCCATACCCAAGCCTACTGTGGTTGTGGTTTTTCCCTCACCCGCGGGAGTGGGGTTGATCGCCGTAACGAGAATCAGCTTTCCGTTGGGGCGGTTGGCTGTCCGCTTCAAAAACGCATCGTTGATCTTTGCTTTATACTTACCGTACAGCTCAAGCTCATCATCCTCAATGTCAAGTTTTTTCGCGATTTCGGTAATGGGAAGCATTTTCGCTTCTCTCGCAATTTCGATATCGGTTTTCATATACGTCTCCTTTTTTGTTTTTTATATGATTATTGTCATATCACATATATTGTACCACAAAATCCTATTTATGTAAAGAGGGGGAATTGAATATTTTTCTTAAAATTCTCACCCTTATCTTGTATTAAAGTTACAAAACATGGATTCGTATGTCTCTTGACAAGGCAGAAAAAAATGTGTATACTTTTTTTATTAGATATTATAACAACGCAATATCACCGTATCCTATGGATGCGCATTCAATTTCGCAACCTGTAAAAAATGAGTAACCGAGGAGGGCTTTATGCAACTTCCGCATTTGGAACCGTTATCGACAGACCCTGTTATTTTGGAACGGCTTCTTTTTATGCTTTTATCAAATGAATCCGATAAATCGGAGATCGGACATACAAGAAATGAGCTTGCGGCACGGCTGGGGGTCACCGCTATGACGGTGGGAAAGGTGATCCGTATTCTGCTGCATGCCGATCTGATCTATGAGGCGCATGATGAAAAAGGGCCATCGCTCAGAGGAAGGAGCCCCTCCGTTCTTCGTTTGACCGACCGAGGTGTCTTTCTCCTCTTGCGAATGGACGAGCAAGGCTTTTTTATCACGGTAACCGATCTTCACGGAACCCCTCTTTCCCGTGATTCCGTCCCCTTCAAGCACGCGCTCAGCACAGAGGACAATCTGCAAAGCATTGCGCGTACCTATGAATATACTGTCAATACATTGAAAAGAGACAAGCTTCTTTTTGCCACGGGGATATTGTACAGGGCTCCGTTTTCCCCCGAATCGGTTGCTTCCTTCTTTCACAGTGCCGATCTTCTTCAAGACTGCGATACCCTAACGCGAGCCGAGTTTAAGGAAGGAATCTGTCGTTACGGCAGGACTGTATTACATCTATCCTTTGACCGTACGATTACGCCGACCTTACTGTTTCGCGGCGAGCCTATCGGAAGGCTTGTCCGCCCTTTTGCTGAAATTTCTGAGCTTAGGGAGTCCCTTTGCCAGCTGTTTCGGATCTGTATTCCCGATTCGATTATCGCGGAGGGACGGGGCAAATACAGAAATGACGCGCTGTCTTTTTCAGAAAAGCTCTCCCTGTCTTTCGGTTCCTTCGATTGTTTCGATTGTTCCGATTGTTTCGATGAGGAAGGCTTTTCTCCGCCCCGCGTGCTTTTCCCCGAGGAGCTGACGCTTGCCGAGCGGGCAATGTGCCGTTGCTTACAGAGAAAGCTGGCGCAGAGTATTTCCGAGGAAATGCAAAAGCGTTAGAAGGACTACCTGCCATACGTTAAGTAACGATAACGCACGTTTCGTCAATCAAGAGCAAAGCCATGGGGAACACGAACCAAAGGCTTTCCTCTGAACAGGACAAACAGGACAGAGATTTTGCGTCTCTGTCCTATTCGCTTTTCTTAAGTTTTTTCTTAACAGCAAATATCAAAAGAAATAATAGGAGGATGCCTGAGACAGCCGTTCGGGTGCCACATGGTATTTTTTTGCCACCGTCCATGCTGTATCGTCAGCGGAAGGATAATACACCACCATACAATTTTCCGTGGGACGTATATTTTCCCCAAAGCGAACCGTATCCAAGGCACGGATCGTTTTCTCTCCTACAAAATCCGCTACTACCGAAAGCTCCGCGTCCAAATTCAGTGTCTCCCCATCGATTCGTGCCCGACAAGAGATCAGTTCGACAGTTGCGTCAAAGCTCGTGGGCTCTCCTTCTCCCCGCGCCGTTTCATACCGAAGGGGCAAATTAAGCTCCGCTGTGGAGTATTCCCCACCCTTTTCGCACAAAAACACGTACTTACTCTGTCCGCTGAGCAGGTATTTTTCCCCTACCGTCTCGCAGCCTTCAAGCTGCATGCTTCCCCATGTATCGAGGATGGCTGTTCCCTCGGAAATATTAAGCTCCTCCAGCGGAATCCTCTCGCTTTGCGATACGTTGGCGTTTTCGCATTTCAGAACTACGGGAAGCTTATACTCCTTATATTCACAATCGCTTTCCACCTCGGTAGAATACAGGTCCGCTGTATAGCTGACGGGCATATTCTTCATTCCCCTGCCCTCCAGAATAACGCCAACCTCGCAAAAAATACGTCCTTCCTCCACATGAACGGAAATATCGCTGACCGTGCCCTTTACCCGACAGGGGTAATCCGATCCCATCCCCTCTGTCTCAATCTCTCCCTCAAAGGGCAATTTCCTTTGGAGCATTTCCGCCTTATCATTATCACGGCACACGGCAAGCCTTAAGAGCACATCGCCCCCCGCGCGGATCATCCCGTCCCGTGCCTGAACATCGGTAATAAAGGTATTTGCCTCGGCAGATATGACCCGCGTCTCTTCTCCCATGCCCATGATTTCTTCACTGACTGTAATAACATCGGAATTTCCGCTGACTGCCCACATATTTTCTGTTTCCGGACGAAGCCGCTGCACGCTTCCCTCCGGCGCGCCACCGATACAGCTTTCCTCCAGCAGCATTTTCCCGTAGATCCGAACCTGTGAGCGCAGGCGGCACCGAAGGGTTAATTTTCTTGGGGCGCTGACCCTTGCCGTCACGTTCTCGCTTACGGTTGAGGCAAAAACCGTTACCCCCTCATTCAGCTCAAAGTCTCCTGTTTGCTCAAGAGGCACGTTAAAGCTATACTCCGAGGACAGGGGCGCTGTATACACTTCTCCGTCCGCTCCCACGTACATTACCTGATAATCCACCGTTCCGTTAAATTCCGCGCCGGTGCCTCCGATATACTTTGCCGCCGGCAATACCGTGGGACTGACATACAGCAATCTCCGAATCTCGGGCTGATAATCGGGCAATATATAATCTCCCGTGCTCTCACAGCTGACCGTTCTTTCGCAAAGCGGCATATTTACGCTCTGTCTCATTTCCGTTCCGATTCCCATTCCATCCATATGCTCCATTCCTCTCTCCTTAAAATATTTAAATTTAATAAATTTAGTATACTTTACGCTAAATTCTATGCCCTCTGTCTTTTTTTTATAACCTTTTCCCTTCGTTTTGCCGCGAAATCAAAATATATTTTAACTCTTACCCCCATTTTATTGACATGGGTCTTTCAAAATGCTATAATATATATGTATATCTATTTAAACAATCCTTTTGCTTTTTTATCGATCAAGGAGAACTGTTTCATGAAGCAATATTTTATTTCCAAGAATCAAAAGCAGTACCGTGCCAACCTCCATGCACATACTCGTCTTTCCGACGGTCACAGCACCCCCGAGGAGCTGAAAAATGAATACAAAAAGGCAGGATACTCCATCCTTGCCATTACCGATCATGAATTCCCGAGAAATCACTCTTCTCTCACCGATCCCGATTTCCTTATGATAACGGGCTATGAGGCATATTTGCGCCCCGATTCCAGCTATATCTACGATCCCTTCACTGAGGAGGTTCATTTTAACCTTTTTGCCAAAGAGCCCGATAACGAGGCTTTGATCTGTTACAACAAAAGGGCCTGTAAATATTTCGCAAAAAACGGGATCGATCCCGATACCCTTCACCGTGTCGGCTCCGAGCGCCCGAGAGAATACTCGGTAGAATATGCCAATGAATTTATCCGCACCGCCGTTGCCAACGGTTATCTTGTTTCCTACAACCACCCTGTCTGGTCCATGGAAAATGAGGAGCGGATTTTATCCTATGAAAACATCTTTAGCTTAGAGATCGACAATTACGGTGCCTTTTTATCTAACAATCTGGAGCACAGCGGAGCGCTGTACGACAAGATGCTTCGCCGCAGGATGCATGTTTTCTGTCACGGCGGCGACGACAATCACAACAGCGCTCCCTTTTCTTCTCCCCGCTCGGATTCCTTTGGCGCATGGACCATGATCCTTGCGGACGAGCTGACCTATCCTTCCGTGATCCGTGCCATGGAGAGCGGAAGCATGTATTCCTCCACAGGTCCGCTGATCCATGAGATCTCCTTTGAGGACGGAGTGGTGCGTGTAGAATCCTCCCCCGCGAAAAAGATCATTGTTCATATGGGAAGCAAGGCGCCCGCCTTTGAGGTCGCTGAGAAGGGTCGCACCATTTCCTCCGCGGAGCTTCCTCTTTCTCCCATTGCCTCCTACTTCCGTGTCTCGGTCATCGACGAGAACGGCCGCATCGCCTCCTCCCGAGGATTTTTCCGTTCTGAGTATGAGCTGTAATTTTCCGTGTTCCTCCATACGCCTTTTCTGACATCGCCGTTTTTGTCCTTGGATTCTTTTTTTCGTCCCTTTGCGTGATACTTATACAAAAGCTTTGACTTTTATTAAATTTTATGGTATACTAACAATAATATAGTGAAATTTTAAGGAGGTGAGAGATCCATGGTAACGATAACCGATGTTCTTCCCAAAAGCCGTGCCGCCAGAGCAGGTCTGATGCCCGGAGATATTTTGATCTCCATTAACGGAAAAGAGATTCGTGATGTGTTGGATTACCGCTTTTATCTGACCGACAGGGAGATTACTTTGGCGGTCACTCGGGACGGCCGCGCTATGCGCTTTCATATTCGCAAGCAGGAATATGACGATATCGGCTTGGATTTTGAAACCCCTTTGATGGACAAAAAGCACGCCTGTGAAAACAAGTGTGTATTCTGTTTTATTGATCAGCTTCCAAAGGGCATGCGCTCTTCCCTGTACTTTAAGGATGATGACTCCCGTCTCTCCTTTCTCCACGGCAATTACATTACGCTGACCAATTTAAAGACCGAGGATATTCAGCGGATCATTGATATGCGTATTTCTCCTGTCAACATCTCGGTTCACACCACCAATCCTCAGCTTCGTGTCAAAATGATGAAAAACAAGCATGCCGGTGAGGTCCTTTCCTACATGAGGATGCTGGCGGACGGAGGCATTACCTTATGCTGCCAGATCGTGCTTTGCAAAGGCTTAAACGACGGAGAGGAGCTATTGCGCTCCATGCGCGAGCTGGAGGCTCTTTACCCTGCCATGGAAAGCACCTCCATTGTTCCCGCGGGTCTGACACGCTTCCGAGACGGTCTTTTCCCTTTAGAGGAATTTACCCCACAGGAGTGCGCCCAGATCATCTCACAGGTCAACGAATTTGGAGATGCCTGTCTTGAAAAGCACGGGACCCGTTTATTTTATCCCGCTGACGAGCTATACATCAAAGCCGGCTTGCCTTTACCTCGGGATGAATTTTACGAGGACTATGCTCAGATCCAAAACGGTGTTGGCATGCTGACCGATATGAAAACCGGCTTTGACTTTGAAATGGAGCATATTGAGGATTATGCCAAGGAGCTTCCTGCTCCGCGTCATGCTTCCATTGCCACCGGCTTTGCCGCTTACGAGCATATCCGCGGCTTATGCCAAGCCCTTGAGGCTCGTTTTCCCGATTTGACCGTCTCGGTCTTTCCCATTCGCAATGACTTTTTCGGCGAGACCATTACCGTGGCGGGGCTTTTGACCGGTCAGGACATAAAAGCTCAGCTTCTCGGCAAAAATTTAGGAGAACAGCTTCTTTTTCCCTCCGCTTGCCTTCGGGCAGAGGGGGATGTCTTTTTGGACGACATGACCCCCGAGGAATTATCCTCCTCCTTGGGTGTTCCTGTGTGCCCTTCCTCCAGTGAGCCCTCGGAATTTATCCGCTTGGTTTTGGGAATCCATTAACCTCCCCAAGACTTGACCGATTACGGCAACATTACACCACCAATTACTATAGATTACGACAGATTACGACAGAAAGAAGGTATCTTGAGCATGGCTAAGCCTGTGATCGCTATTGTCGGACGTCCCAATGTCGGCAAAAGCACACTTTTTAATAAATTGATCGGGGAGAGACGCTCCATTGTGGAAGACATCCCCGGTGTTACACGTGACCGCATTTACGGAGAAACCGAATGGTGCGGAAAAAGAATGATCGTCATCGACACGGGCGGTATTGAGCCAAAAACCGATGATATTATTCTCCGTCAGATGCGTTTTCAAGCGGAGGTTGCCATTGAAAGCGCGGATGTTATTCTTTTCATGTGCGATGTACGGTCCGGTCTGACCGCCGATGACCGTGATATTGCCATTATGCTGAAAAAAAGCGGAAAGCCCATTATTCCCTGTATTAACAAATGTGACAGTGTTGGCGCTTTGCCCTTTGAGTTTTATGAATTCTACGAGCTGGGCTTTGATTTTGAGCCGATTGCTGTTTCCTCGGTTCACGGAAGCGGCACGGGCGATCTTTTGGACGCGGTTTTGGAAATGCTTCCCGACGCCTCGGACGAGGAGGAAGAGGATGACAGCATTAAAGTTGCCGTAATCGGCAAGCCCAACGCGGGCAAGTCCTCGATCATTAACAAAATCATCGGTCAAAACCGTCTCATCGTTTCCGACATTGCGGGAACCACCCGTGACGCGGTGGACACTCACATTGAAAATCAGCACGGTAAATTTACCTTTATTGACACGGCGGGAATCCGCAGGCAGTCTAAGATCAATGATAAGATCGAAAAATACAGTGTCCTCCGCGCTCGGATGGCGGTGGAGCGGGCGGATGTGTGTTTGATCATGATCGACGGCGGTACCGGTATTACCGAGCAGGATGAGAAGATCGCAGGCATTGCCCATGAGGAAGGAAAAGCCTCTATCATTGTTGTAAATAAATGGGACACGGTTGAGAAGGACAACAACACGGTCAATCATTTTAATGAAAAGATCCGTACGGCGTTGGCGTACATGCCTTACGCTCCCATTGTCTATGTTTCCGCCATGACCGGACAGCGGATCCACACCCTATTTGACCACATTCAGTATGTACACAATCAGGCAACCACACGTATTTCCACCGGTATGCTGAACGATGTACTTTCCGAAGCCACCATGAAGGTTCAGCCTCCCTCTGACAAGGGCAAGCGTTTAAAGATCTATTATATGACCCAGATCTCCGTGGCTCCCCCTACCTTTGTTCTCTTTTGCAACAACACAGAGCTGTTTCATTTTTCCTATCAGCGCTATATTGAAAATTGCTTACGCCAGACCTTTGGTTTTCAGGGCACTCCCATCCGACTGATCATCCGCATGAAGGGAGATGACTGACGTGAGCCTTACAGGAATTTTATTTGATTTTAACGGCACTCTGCTGTTTGACAATGAAATGCACATGGAGGCCTTTCGCCGCACCTTTCGTGAATACGGCAAGCCCGCTCCCACCAATGAATTTATGATCCGTCACATTTTCGGCAGAACCAATGAGACCATTTACAAGGAAAACTTTGATCCCAGCGCCTCGTGGGAGGATGTGGAGCGCTTTGCCGAAAAAAAGGAAACGCTTTACCGCGGCTTTTGTTTGGAAAATCCCGATGCCTTTCATTTAACGGACGGAGCTGAGGAGATGCTCAACACCTTAAAGGAGCGCAACATTCCCTTCTGTCTTGCCACAGGCTCGGGAATGGACAATCTGGAGTTTTATTTTCGCCATTTGAGGCTTAGTACCTGGTTTACCGAAAAGAACATTGTTTATACCGATGGCACCTATCCCGGAAAGCCCGCTCCCGACATTTATCACATCGCCGCCCAAAGGTTGGGACTTCTTCCCTCTCAATGCTTGGTTTTTGAGGACGGAACCAGCGGTATTCTTTCCGCCAACCGCGCGGGCGCGGGGGCGGTAGTAACGGTATACGAGGCTTCCTTCCCCTCCCCTCTAACCGAGGAGACCCATGTTGGCGCTATATTTCACGATTTTCTCTCCTGGAGAAATATTCTTACCGATTACGGTATTTTGAGGTAATTATGTTTGTTGATAATGTTCGTATTTTTGTAAAAGCCGGTGACGGCGGAAACGGTGCTGTTTCCTTTCGCCGTGAAAAGTATGTTTCCCACGGCGGTCCTGACGGAGGTGACGGAGGAAACGGCGGAAACATTGTTTTCCGCGTGGATCCCGGAACCAACACCCTCCTTGCCTTTCGCTACAAGCATAAATTCATTGCGGAAAATGGCGGAAACGGTAAGGGAGGAAAATTTCACGGCGCTACCGCAGCCGATATGATCATTCTTGTTCCCCCGGGAACTCTGCTTCGGGACAACGAGTCAGGAAAAATTATTCATGACATGACCGAAAACGACGGTGCCGATTTCATCTGCTGCCGCGGAGGACGCGGCGGATGGGGAAACCGACATTTTGCCACCCCTACAAGGCAGGTTCCCATGTTCGCAAAGAACGGAACCAAGGGTGAGGAACGTGAGCTGACGCTTGAGCTGAAGATGCTTGCGGATGTAGGCTTGATCGGGTATCCCAGTGTAGGAAAGTCCTCCATTCTCGCGCGGATCAGCGCTGCCAAGCCCAAAATTGCTGATTATCATTTTACCACCTTATCTCCCAATTTGGGAGTTGTTTCTACCGGTGGAGAGGATGGCTTTGTGGCTGCCGACATCCCCGGCTTGATCGAAGGAGCCTCAGAGGGTGCCGGACTAGGACACGCTTTCTTGCGCCATGTTGACCGTTGCCGTCTTCTTTTGCACGTTGTCGACATCTCCCGCACCGAGGGACGGGATCCTATTGAGGATATTGAAATGATCAACCGAGAATTGGAGCGTTACAGCCCCGCTCTTTCTCTTCGCCCTCAGATCATTGTTGCCAACAAGGCGGATATTCTTGACCGTGAAACGGTCAACATCCAACAATTTGAAGCTTATGTTCGCGAAAACGATTGGGAGCTGATCTATGTCTCTGCCGCTACGGGAGAGGGTCTGCCGCAGATGGTTCGTCTTGCCGCGGAAATGCTTCGCGAGCTTCCTCCCCTATTGGTTTATGAAAGTGAATACACCCCCGAGGAGGTTTACGCGAGCAATGCCAAGGATACCCAGATCCGCCGCGAAAACGACACCTTCTATGTGGAAGGAGATTGGCTCTTTAATCTGATGGGGCAGATCAACTTTGACGATTATGAGTCCTTAAATTTCTTCCAACGCGTCTTGAAGAATGCCGGCGTTTTTGAAATGCTGGAGGAACATGGCTGCACCGACGGGAAAACCGTTTCTATTTACGGTTTTGAGTTTGATTATGTAAGGTAAAAATTCGATTTGAACCGACAAATATTTCGTTTAAAGGAGAATTCGCAATGAACATTTGGCATGACTTTGATCCGTCTAACATTACGCCTGCCTCTTTTGACGCTGTGATTGAGATCCCCAAGGGCAGCAGCTGCAAATATGAGCTGGATAAGCACACGGGTATGCTTCGCTTGGACCGTGTTCTGTACACCTCCACTCATTATCCTGCCAACTACGGCTTTATTCCCCGTACCTATGCCGATGACGGCGACCCTTTGGATGTTTTGGTTCTTTGCGGTCAGCCCATTTATCCCATGACCTTGATCCGTGTTTTTCCCATCGGTGTCATGCGAATGATTGACGGCGGCGCGCTGGATGACAAGATCATTGCCGTTCCCTTCTCAGATCCTACCTACAACAATATCGCGTCTATTGACGAGCTGCCCGCTCATATTTTTGATGAAATGATGCATTTCTTCTCGGTCTACAAGCAGCTTGAAAACAAGCAAACCGCTGTCAAAGAATTATTTGGTCCTACTGAGGCACAAAAGATCATTCAAGATTGCATTGACAGCTACAATCAATCCTTTGCGCAATAAGAAAAATATATGATCCGATTGACCGTTTCTGTTTATGCGGAGCTTTTTGGGGTGATGTCTCACTATCAAGTGAGACATCACCCTTTCTTTTTTTATGGCTTTATAACACATATAATGTTCTTTCATTTTTTTATGACATTTTATGACAGCTCGGAATATGCTGTTTATGAAGGTACATTCCTTCAAGACAACAAACAGAAAGGTAATTTTTTTATGTATTTGGACGACGACACTCTCACCCCCCGTGACCGAATCAGCGACAACATGCTACGAAGAATGTTAGACGGCTCCGACCTCGGTTCTGTCGATCGCGATATCTCCGGTACTCACAATCACGATATGAGTCATTCCAACCTCCGCCATTCATGGGGATTGGAGGATTTTCCTTTGGCCTCGGTTTACACCCCCTTACAGGTATTTCGAAATTTGTTTGACCGTGAGACCGCTTTATCAAAAGGTACGATCTTCTCCGAGCTTGATCTTCCCTTTATGGGGGAAACTGTTATGAAAGGAGGTAATTGCCGTGGCTGACCGTTTGAATAACCGCGCAAACAACCGTATGAATTCCGGCAATTTATCACAATCCAACCGCCTTCCCTCCTGTGATGGTTCCGTTGGCGGCTGCAATCAAGAAAACGGTTCGAGCAGCAACTGCAAAAATCTTCTTCATAGGCTGCAAACTCTGGATTTTTCCATAATCGACACCGTGCTTTATCTGGATGCTTATCCCGATTGTCAGCAGGCGCTCGATTATTACAAGAAATTGCAGTCTGAACGTGCCATGCTCCTATCGACGCTTTCCCAAAGCTGTCGTTTGCCTATTACCAGCTTCGAAAATTCCAGCGTTGATAATTGGGACTGGGTTGACGGTCCGTGGCCCTGGGAACCCTCTGCCAACTGAATGAGAAAGGAATACTGCTATTATGTGGATCTATGAAAAGAAACTTGAATACCCCGTGAAAATTAAAAATCCCAATCCTCAGCTTGCGCAGGTTATCATTTCGCAGCTTGGAGGTCCTGACGGCTAAAAGATATAGTTTCACACTTTAAAAAGCATGATTCGCTTCACAGCGTTTCAAATATTTTTAAAGGAGAACTGTATTATGTTCAACAAACAAAAAAGAAAGCAAAAATCCCATTCTTTTCTCTTTAGAAGCAAGGTACAATATCAATATGTACCTGTTCAGGAGACCCTGACCACCGATGAGCTCGGAACCTATGTCACTTACAGCCTAAGTGTACGAACTGTTGAAAAAGAAATTGCCTTTGTAAGAGATGTTTCAACAGACTTTGAGGCTGTCCGACATTTAGCTGAGCTTTGCACCGAGAATCAGCTTGATCCCGAGCATCTATCCGATGTAATCGACGACTTTCTTGTTGATGGCGCATTAATTCCTTAAACAAAGATAACCACGGGCCGGGGGAACTCCCCAGAAGGACCGTGGTTTTTTTGCCCGATTTGTTTTTTTGCTTTAAGCCCCCTCTTAAAGCTGTATTCAAAAAAAGCAATCGGGCATTTTTTATTATCTATAATTCTACTATCATCCTACATGGTACTCTATATCCTAAACCACATCCTTTATCCCACAGCTCTCATAAAATTATTTACTTACATTTTATGAGGGTTCCGCTCCTGCGGGAGCGGGATGCGGATTCGGCTTATCGGCGCTTGTATATCGGTCTTTTCCGGATTTTCCGTTTCCTTTTTCTCCTTTCAACGGTCAATCCCTTTGTGGGTCTCATTCCACCTTCATTGTACCACAGTTCACCGCTATTGCTGTCAATCGGTTTCCAAAAAAATCTGAAAATTTTTTCCTGCCATTTTTATTTCAAAAAATATTTTTTATTCTTCGCTTTATTAC
>JAZSPS010000056.1:0-13787 GCA_045537595.1 Eubacteriales bacterium | reverse complement strand
GGAGTGGGTGCAGTAGAAGGTGCAGTACATCTGATTTCTCCAGTGGTTTCGCTCACCGTAGGTGATTTGAGGCCAGATGGATGAGCAGTCGTGAATGTAATAGCCCTCGGCGTAATTGACCTCACCGATGGCACCCTCTTTATACCGTCTCTGCATCTCAAAGGAATCCTTCATATAGCAGTAGTTTTCGGCGTAAGCGTAAACAAGCCCCGTCTCCTCCACGGTCTCAACAAGCTCAACTGCCTGCGCGAGAGTTTCTGTGGGGAGTACCTCAGCAAGGACGTGCTTTCCCGCCTTCAGACAGCGGATGGCATAGGTTCCGTGCTCGTTCGCGTAGTTGGCAAGAACGACGGCATCCAATTCGGGATGATTGATGAAATCCTCAAAATTGTTGTAGCATGCGACCGTCGTACCAAGCTCGTCAGCCTTCTTTTGAACACGCTCCAAAAGCGGCTCAAATCTGTCGCAGACAGCAGCCAGCCGCGCGTGGGGATGGTGAAGCAGCACGCGGATCATTGCCTCTCCTCTGCCTCCTCCAAACACACCGATGTTTAATTTTCTGTTCATTTCCTTCATGATGGTTGACTCCTTTTTGTTTTTGTGATATGATATATTATGATGGATTCATTGTAGCATGGGCGAATTTTTTCGTCAATGTACAGATTGAACAATTTCCTTGGGGAGATTTTAGCATGAAGAAACAAAATCTTGCAGAAATAGCACAAGCCAGCGGAAAAAGTTTGTCCACGGTTTCCAAGGTTTTGCGCGGATGCGGCGGTGTAAGCACAGAAACACGGAACGCGGTTTTAAATGAGGTTGACGGGCTTGAGCTTATCAGTCCGTCGCAAGAAAGCTTAAATCACGCGATTAGCGTCATTTTGCCCGATAATCCAAAATATTTTTGGCATCAAGCCTACGATGCCTTAAAAGCATCGGATATTCAAGCAAACCTGAAGCTGTTTTCCGCCATACGCACCCAACAGGATGAGGAGATTGTTGAACGTTATATTGAGGAAGAGGTTTTATCGGGATGCCGCGCGCTGATCCTGTCTTCATTTCTGAATGAACGCTTGTGCCAGCGATTGGCGGAGCTTGCAAGACATATGCTGATCATTCAGTTATGTGAATATTATCCGATTTCCAATTCATTTTTTGTTGGCTCCGACGGTGAGAAGGACGGAATGAGATTGGCTGCAATGCTTCCGAAGGAAACGAACCGTCCGCTTAACATTGGGATATTAATGAAAAAGGCTTCCAATACGGGAGAAAAAAGATGGGAGGGAATTCGTAAGACATTACCGGAGAACGCTCATGTTTTTTTTATTCAATCTCCCGAATTTTCAAAGCTTTACTCCTCTCATCTTGCCCGATCCATCGATGCCCTCAATATACCGCTGGATTACCTTTTTTGCTTGGACGGTATAACGGCGTTGGCTTGTGAGGCTTTATATAAGCTGAAGTCTCATATGGATACAAAATTATTGGGATTTGAATATCCTCCTACAGCGAAAAAATATATGGAATCGGGATTGATTTCCTCTCTTGTCCTACAGAAGCCTAAAGAACAAATGAGAACGGCACTGTCCCTTGCCGGGCAATATGCTCGGTTTGGATGTTATCCTGAGACAAAATTCACATTTTTGCCCTCTGAGCTCATATGCAATACGGAAGAAAAAAAGCTTTAAGGCTTGTGATTTTGTGAATGTGAATATGAAAACAGCATAGCGATGAGAGCGCTCACCGCTATGCTGTTTTGGTTGTTTGCGAAAACCGATCAACGGCTATGATCGGAGGCAATATATGCTTAAAGTCTCCTTATGCTTGATAGGGCTTTCCCGAACGGACACAGACACCGTCGATAACAATGTCGGGTTCCCCCTGCTTGGGAAAGTCCAGTATGGCGGCTTTTTCTCCCAAACGAAACATCTGGTTGGTTCCTTTGAGCCCGAAGAGCTTTGTGCTGATGTCAAAGGAATCGCCGTCAATGGTAATGATCGCCTTTCCTGTCAGCATAGAGCAAACAAGGGTTACCGTATGAGTGATCTCCTCGGTGGTACCGTTTTCCTCGTTTTCAACAGCTTCTTTAATTTCCCACGTATATGTTTTTGCCATTTTCTATCTCCTTTTTACTTTTTTAATTTTTGCTTTTTGATATTCGGTCCTTATGCCTCGTCCTCAAAACAGGGAAGTACAAAATGACCGGAAAGATCAAATAAAAAGTCTTTGTTCTTCAATACTTCCGCGATATCATAGGAATCCGATATTTTTTCCGTCGTGCGGAGAAAGCACATGCCTACATGCTGAGGATAGTGGCAATCGGTTCCGCCGGAAACCAATAAGCCGTTTTCCCGCGCGTATTTTGCCGCGGTACCGATATTGGAGTTGTGACCCGGATGCAGATTCATGGTTTCAATACCGTCAATAGAGTCAAGAGGCGCCGGTATCATATTTTTGCGAAAGGGATGTGCTTGCAGGATCACATTGCGGGGGCTTTTTACTTTTTTGTAAAATTCACGGATTCCCATTGGGATCAAAGCGATAAATTTTTCAATATCCTCGGGACAGACACCGTATATCAGGTAGTCGTTGCTGTTCTCGGGAAAGCGGATCTCAACGCCGAGAACTACGGAAAGGTCTGTTCCCGCGGCGGCTTTTTTCGCGGTATAAAAGTCTGAAAGATATTCCTCGGCACGCTCCGAAGGGCGACCGCTTGTCCATGTTTCAGGATTTAAGTGATTGGTAATTACAAGGGAATCACATCCAAGATGGGAATACTTTTCCACAAGCTCCTCGGGAGAAATATGACTGCATCGGCTGCAGGGAGCCGAATGCGCATGTAATTCGGTTTTGTAGGGGTAGCTTTTTTCCAGAATATTATGAGCCTTCATCCTATACCTCATATTTTAAAATAGGTTTGATTTCCCGAAATCGCAAATGATCAATATGATGCAATATCTGAACAGATCGGGGCTTTTGTTCGGTGCATACCGTCAAATAGGCAATTTTATCTTCAAGCGTAATTTTGTATCCGCAAAAGGAAAATTTACTTACATCTAACTTTTTTTTCGGCTTTTCATTCATATTGCTATCCTTTTTTTCATTCGGCATTATATCCAGTAAGGAGGCAATTCCGATGCCTAAGCATTTTGCCAGTGCTTCCTTTTGTGTCCAAAGGATAAAAAAGCAATCCTCGCGATCTGCGCTTGCAAAATAGATTTTTTGCTCATCCTCGGTGAAAAATCGTCGGATCAGTTTTTCGTGATCCAAGGAGCGGCGAACAAATTCTATGTCAATGCCAATCCCTCCGCGCACATTGGCGGTGTCACTCATGGCGGCGACCGAAAGCTCGTCGGAATGGGAAATATTAAACGGAGGCATGTGAAGGTCGTTGAAAAAGGGCTTTCCGTCAGAATTTCGTCTGATCGTTACAGAGGGGGGGAGCGGTTGGCGTTGGAGTAAGGCTTGCAGAGCGATCATGCCGCCCAAGCCGGATCTTACTGCTGATGGGTTTTTCATAGCCAGCAGCCGTTCCTGTTCGCTGTCGCCAAAGGGGAGCTGACGGATCAAATGCTCTGTCTCAGCTTTTTCGTCGGGAAGAGATTTGACCGAAAACAAGCAAATACTCAGGTTCATAAAAGTTCCTTTTTTGTAAAAATATCATTTCAATGTAATACGGACATTATACAATATTATACAATAAAATCGAAAACATTTCAATACGCCAACCGCTTTTTTAAAATTTTTTCTTGAGAATCAATTAGAAAAGGCTTCTTGCTTTAATCGGCAAAATATTTTTTTTCAATTGATTGGATCGCCGCGGGAATTTCGCTCCACGCGGTAGACATTCCGTCGCAATAACGGTCATAAAGCTTGTCGGACAGCTCTGAATTTTCATCCAATACCAGCATGGCTGCCACGTACAGACAGGCAAGGGGAGCCAGTCTGTCCAAAAGAGGAAAATCCGTGTCCAGAGGAAGCCAGACCTTATGAAAATCAACAACGGAGGAATCTCCGATCAGCTTTCGAAAGGCTTCGTCCAAACGGACAGCCTCGGTGCAAAATGCCGCGATCAGATAAGGCGCGCGTTCCTCATAATCCTCATTTTCGCCATTTACCGTCGGTTGACCCAGAATGCGAAGGGCGTTGTCAAAAATATCTTGATTTTTCATATAGCTCCTCAGCCTGCGATACCAAGATCCAGCAAAACGATCTCGGAGGGATAAATAATCTCAGCACCGTACAGATGTAAGCCCTTTACCGCGTCGGCAAAACGCTTTTCGGGACGGTACGCGTCAATTTCGGAAAGCTGCTGGGCAAAGGCAATGGCACGCTTGGTGCGGACAAAGCACTTGTGGTAGGTTACGGAATTGGAGGTCTCCTTGGCGATGTTGTTGGATACGTAGATCTTACATCCGCCGATACTGCCCAGATAACCGTTTTCCAGAGCGGCGGTGTTGTCAGTGGCAAGATCCAGCTTTGCCTTGAGGATCAAAGAGGAAATTGCGGGAGATACCTCAATAACGACCTCCGAGGCATCGGAAACATTGCCCTCGTAAAGCTTCTGGCGGGCGTCAATGATTCGATCCAAAATGTTGGAAACATTGGTGTCAGCCTCGGTGATCTTGGAGGTGATTTTGGAGTAAAGATTAAAAACGTACTTATCGGCGTCGCCTGCCAAGCTGTCCGCCGCGTTCTTCATAGCGGCTTCCATCAGCTTAGGAGTGCATTGCGTTTTGTCAATATCATCGATCTGGAAGTTAAAGTATTTAGCCTGATCGATGGTCAGCTCTTTTACAGTATCGGAAAGAGCTTGCGGATTGCTCATATCGGTGTTTTTTGTATAATCGCCTACTGAAATGGAGCCGACACCGCAGATCTTAACAACAGATCCCTTGTTTTTGATCTCACCCTCGAACTCACGATTGCAGTTTGCCACAGCGATATATTGCTGATCCAATGCGGAATAAAGATTTTCGCTCCAAATTGTGGGAATAAAATTAGAAATAGCCATAATAAATAATTCCTTTCGTAATTTAAAATTTAAAATAAGTAAAAATAATTGTTTTCAGGGGAGCTCAGCCCCAGCTTTTCATGGATTCCATGATCTTTTGATAGTTTTGGTGTACCTGCTTTTGTGACATGGCACGTACCTCCTCGGGGGAGAAATATTCTCCCGCTGTATCCTTGCCCGCCTTTCCCGCGGAAAGGGAAGCGTTTCGTCGGTTGATTTCCTCCGCGTGCATATGGGAAAGAGTGCTCCTTTTTTCGTAAAGAGCATAAGCAGCACTTAGGGGAATTCCGTCCTTGACCATTTCCCAAACCGAATCGGGAACCTGTTTTATGGCGATATCGGGAAACAGGCGGTTGAATTCACCGATCTCCCGCAGCGCTTTTTCCTGTTCTCGATCCTTTTTCGCCAATTCCTCCTGCAGACGGGCAACTTCGGCACGAAGAGAAGATAGCTCCTCGGCGGAAGCACTCTCCTCTTGGTCTGTCATAGCTTCGTCCGAAGGGCTCGGCTGGCTTTCCGGACTGGCAGACGGTGTAAGCATTTCCTGAGGCGTTTGGTCTATGGGAGGCTCAAAGGTAGATTGAACAGAGATATTTTCAGAGTTTTCCATGATCCTCATCCTCCTTTTCTATGGATTTTTCGTAAGGGTCGATTATTTCCTCAAGCAGAGCCTGTCGGTCAAGTAAAAGACCGGAGGGAAGCCTGCGGACATAGGAGGACGGCGAGATATATCCGCCATCCAAAAGCTTATCCAGCATGTTTTGGGCGCTGACAGCACTGTAACGTGTAATTTCCGCTACATCGACCTTAGCGCTGAGATAGCCCTTTTTCATCAAGCTGAAATCAATTTTTTCGGCTTGAAAGCCATTTGGTGTGCGGAAGGGTAAGAGACGCTCGGGCGGATAATAAGCGCACATCATATCTGCCCAAATATTTGCAAGCTCCTCTACACAGCGGTAATATCCGCTTCGGATCTGCTCCAAAGGAATACGTGAGGTTTCTTGCAGCGCAAGGATCGCGCTGGTGTTGTTTGCCTCGGTATTTCCCAGAGCGGATTCCGTAGCTCCCATCATTTCCTTTGTCATGGTAATGGCGCTTTCAATCAGATCCATATACCCGCTTTGCATCTCCCCAACACCTACCACCGATACCGCGTCGGAAATATTTCCGCCCCCCATGGCGGCAATGGCTTCGCCTACCTCATTGGACCATTCGGGAATTTTAGATTTATCATAAATGATCTTTGAAAAGGCAGTGTCGGTCATGTGCTTCATTACCATGGCATAGGCACGGTTGATAAATTTTTGATTGGGAATTAGGTGCGTAATAGGGGATGTGCCGTGAAAGCTGTTTTTTGTGGGATACCAGTTGAAATAGGCTACAGGGTAAAGACGGCAATCTGTCCTCGCGCGGCGAATGGAACAGTCACGGGTGGATTTCTCAAAAGCAACCTTTCCATCCTCACGCCAGAATTTAATAATATAAGTTGCCTTCTTTTCCTCCTCGGTTCCCTCAAGCTCATATCTTGCCAAATCACCGCTTTGATAAATAAAATCGTCATCGGCACGAATCTTTAAAAGATCGTCCTCGGAGACTCCCGCATCTGCCGCTTCACGGCGAAGGGAGGCAACCGATGCCCGTCCCGCGAGAATAATATAGTCTTGTGACTGTATATCCGCGCGATTGACATCCGCGACAAAAAGGTTCACGTTGTCAATCACCTCGGTCATAATATCCCCGTGGAACAATTGAGGACTTTTCATATTCGGATCCCAGTAGCAGTAAAGAACACCGTCACCGGTGATGGCGGCATCGGTCAGCATCCGCATCAGGCGAGTATCCATAAAATTGCGCTCCCAACGGTAGGCGGTGTTGGCGGAAAGAATTTCCAAGCCCTTTCTCAGCTGCTCCGCCTCTGCGGTATCGCCGATAAAAGGAAGATTTTCATCGGTGAAGCGGATGCTCAGATTGGTGGACGCTACCGAGCAGATCAGGTAATCGATAACGCGTCGAATAACGTTAAATATAGGCTTTGGCAGATCGGCGCCCTCACCGCTTTGCCATTGATCTCCCCGATAAAAGCGTTCGTTACGGCGGATCGATTCGTAAAGTCCGATACGCCGCTTGTAATTTTTGCCTGCCTCATATTGCTGCCAGGCTTGCTTGATTGATGGGGGAGAAGCTGTAGAATGATTAGAGTAATTGGTATAATTTGATTGTTTCATTTTGTCCTTTCTTTCCAGTATTATCCTTTTATTATCCTTTCATATGCATGAATCAAAAAGTGCTAACGTGCGTATAAAGCAAGGGAATGAATGACTTGACGGCATTTTCCCGAAGCCTTCATATGCAGGGAAGCATAACGAAATCTGCCGGAATGAAGCCGTTTTCGAATGACGGAGTGTTGGGTCTTCTGTGGATCATATAAGGTGCATGACGCATCCTCGATTCCATCGCCGCATACACGAAGCTCAAGGGTTCCGCCTTCCAGATCTCCGCGAAAGACTACCTGAGAGAGATTTTTCTTTTGGTCTGTGTCAAAATCAAAAATATCCCCCGTGTATTCCGCGCAAATTTCACGGTAGCTGTAAATGCTGTCCTGATCATACAGCATGGATGGATCAAAAATATAGATCATTCCGTCACGGGTGAAACCGACCTTTCCCTCGGCATCAAAAAAGCGCTCCGCATGGATTCCTGTATAACGGTACCATTGCTTCTTAGAGATCTTACAGATCAAAACATCTCCTGTTTTTTTCAGATTGAGCCAAAGCTCGTCGGTACGGCGGTGATAATAAATCCCCATATTGCTCCAGTCCTCATGGGAAAGCATGGAGTTGATTTTTTCGGAGATGTTGACCGCGCTGCACGCGTTGATTTGATCGGTGTCTCCAATCCATCGCCAGATTCCGTACTGCCCCACGGTGACGGGGTCGTTTCCGATTTGTGTAATACCGTCGGGAGAGGTACATCCTATAGATGTATTGATCTGGATAGCGGGGCTTTCCTCCTGTCCGGTAACCGAGGTAGGAGACATCCAAGTATCACCCTCGGTAAAGATCAGTAAACGGTCATAGTGCCGAATGGCGGCTCGAATGTTATATCTTCCTTCGCCTACCGTAAACTCAAAGCCCTTGGGAATGTATAGCGAGCTGGATGTGGGATAGATGGTTTGCGCTTCGGCAACGCGGTCCTTTGTCGCGTAATCCGAGCAGAACATGGTATTGGAATTGTAGCTGTTCCAAAAGAAAATACGGTTTTCCTCCGCGCTTCCGAAGAGGACTGTATTGGTAGAGGATAATATTTCTTTTGTTAGCTTATCGTCCGCGCCGTTTTTTAAAGTCAAGTAAACTGTGGCTCGATCTCCGGTTTTAGGCTCTAAAATATTGATCGTATTCAATTTATTATCAATAAAATAACGGTCGGAGGAGGCAAGCTCTCCGTTGATGAAAACCGCTTCTACCGATTCGATCTCTTCTCCCACACATAAGAAAATAGTAGGGATCTCATCGATAACATAACTGATCCGAACATGGCGAGTCAGCAAATTTTTTGCTTCATACGGTTCACCTATCAAGGCATCAGGCCAGTCTTTTCCAATCTGGGGTACATAGCCTATGGCAAGACGTAATACTCCGTCAATGATCTCATAAAGATTCCTTCCGTCCATCATATAAAGAATGGATTTATAGGAAAAGAAGCAAGCGTTCCCCTCGTGAGTGGATATGGTTCCGAGAACGGTCAATTTCTCGGTGGCAAGATCCAGTGAAAATACAACATCATCGGAGAGAAGGTATATATAAAATTTGCCATGAAGCACACCGCTCCAAAAGGCACGAATTCTTCCCTCAGCATCGGCAAGGGGTCGGTAACCGCATCTTTTTTCCAGAGAGCCGTCGTCCCGAATGCAAAAATTCTGAATATCGGTTGCCGTAAGCCCTGCGGTATGTGCCGATGAACGGTCAATACCTTCAAATCCGTTATAAATAATGGGAGAAGGATTTTTTTTTAGCTGATTAGACATTTTTTAACCTTTCTTGATTTGTTAATGTGTTACATGTGTTTTTTTGATTGGCACAGAGCATGGGGATAATTCAATCAAAAAACGAATGGCGGGTTCGGTTTGAAAAATGAAAATCGTCTTTGCTTTGAAGTGTGGGGGGAGGACATCGGCTCATAACACCGTAGCGCAAGGCCTCAGGAGCGTGGGTAATGCTGTGAGGCTCGTTTGAAGCGTCCTCGGGGCGAAATTCATCACACAGAAGAGCGGGGAGCGAGCGGATCAGCTCGTGGCAGGTGTTGCAGATCCTCAGGCGGGGAGACTGTCCGTTTTCCGCGGATAAATATTCTCGAAGCACACGCCAGCCAGCGATTCGGCGGTCATCGGCGGGGAGCATGGGAGGCATACCCGAAATGCTCTGCATAATCTCAAATCCGCTTTTTCCGCTGTCCTGTCTTCGGTTCCAGAGGTCGGGCGAGGCGACGACGAATTCGATCGATATGCTGCGGCAAAGCGATTCGATGCGGCATGCTGCCTCGGAGAGCGTCAGATCGGATTCGCAAAGCTCCCGAAGCGCGTACAGATTTCCCTCGGCGTCGATTCCCATCAACAGAGCCGCCAGCATGTCAAAGCCGTAATCCACGGCTACGAAGTGCTTCAGATATTGAGGGAAGGATGCGCGGGGACGAACGTGTACGGCGGTGTCAAATTCGGGAAAGAACTGACCTTCAAAGACGTCCCAACGTCCGTACAGCCACGCATCGCGCAAACGCTCGGGAAGCGATTCGAGCGAGTGGACGTAATCGGGGTCGCTTGTCAGTAGTGTCGCATTGTCGTAGACCGAGGCGGGAATGAACACGTAGTCCTCGGGACGCTCGCCTTTGCGGAAGCGACGGTCGATGAACAGGCGTTTGACCCATGCGTGTCCTACGCCGCCGGGATTGCAGGTCAAATACATACGGCGGGGGATTTTTTTTGTTCCACGCAGACACGCCTTAAGGGTGGAAAACTGGTATTCACTCAACTGTGTCGCCTCATCGATGGCGATCACGTCGTATTCCTGTCCTTGATAGCGAAGCACGTCGCGATCGCAATCGCAATAGCCAAGCTCAATGCGGCTTCCTTTGGGGAGAAGAAGAGCCTTCTGTGTTTCCGAATAGGTGACGAGAGAGCCGTATTCTCTCAGAAAGGGAAGCACGTGATTGGCTTTCAGCTCGGCAAAGCTACGCCGAAGCAGCAGACAGCGCAGTCCCTCGTAGCGAAGACACATGGCGACCAGCTTGCGTCGCAGTGCCCAGGATTTTCCGCCGCCACGCGCGCCTCCGTAGGCAACGAAGCGAGCGCGTGCATCGAAAAATTCCTGCTGACGAGGATTGGGGATACCGGAAATGATGCGAGGGGAAGAGGATAACTTTTTCGGCATGGTTTATTCTCCGTCCCGAAGCACGTCGTGTTCAAATTGAACGTGAAGTGACTGCTCCTCTCCTCGCTCAAATTCGCGTTCGTATCCCAATCGCTTTTTCAGGTAAGCCGAAAGCAGAGCGGGGGGAAGCCCCGAATTGAGTGCCTCGTCCTCCAGCGTCAGGTAAATGCGGTTGATTTCGTCGGGAAATTCCTCGGATAATTCATCCAAGCGGTCGGTTCCGATCCGCAGATAACGGCAAAAGCCCGCAAGATTGGGAAAGCGATCCTTTCGAGTTTTCCGCCTACTCAGCGTATCGGTCTCGGAATCGAACTCCTCCCGACAGGAGTCGATGTATTTTTCCAGAAGTCGGTGAACGGTGTTGCGGCAGCAGGCGTTGTAAAGCTCCTTGTCGCCGCTTTTTTGATTCATAGTTGAGTCCTCCTTTTCTCTCTGTGCGCCATTAGTATATCGCGCCGTTTCGTATCAAAGGGTGCGCATGAGTCTCATACAGTCTCAAAACAATAAAAAGAGCAGAAATCTTTCAATAACGTGAGAAAGGGCGAGAAGGATTTTTTACACACTCGGTAGAGGAAGGGCTTGATCTTCCCGAAAAAAGAAGAAACATTTGTTTAATATAAACAAATACGGAGAGAAAAAATTGGAAAGGTAATAGAAAATAAACGAATCACAAAAACCTTGTTGACAATCACGTGACCGTGTGGTATAATCATATCAAGGAACAAGAGAGGAGGGAGAAAATGATTACCACGTTTCCGGGAACGACAATCGAAAGTTCTTCGTTGGAACAGGGAAGCTCAAGGCGTTTGTTTGACGGAATTTTTGCCGCCGGCGGAATTACGCTTTCACAGGTCTCGGTTATGACGGGATTGGAACCGTATTTGATTCAAAATTGGGTGAAGCGCGGCTTTGTTTCCTCTCCTGTCAAGCGCATGTACTCGGGCGAGCAGTTTGCGCGTATCGTTCTCATTAACATGCTTCGCGAGGCGTTGCAGATCGACCGCATTTGCGCGCTTTTGGAGCTGATGGGATCGACGACGGCAGATGCGTCCGACGACTGGATCGGAGACGCCGAACTGTATCATCGCTATGTAGACATGGTCGCGGATTCTTCCTTGCGAATTGATGACGAAGAATCGGTAAGCAAGGCAGCGCAACATGCCATCGAGGATTTTTGTGAGACGGTTCCTTATACCAAAAAGAAGCTGGAGCAGGTGTTACAGGTGATGTGTTACGCCCACGCCGCCGCCAAGCTACGCCATTCGGCGGAGGAATCGTTGGCATCGTTGCTGTGAAAGGAGAACCAAATGAAAAACAAAAAAAGAAACATTGCCGAATTGTATCTCAAGCAAAAGAAATATTCCGCGTGGGATATGACATGGATCGGTATCATGATCGTTGGTTTGATTATTTTTTGGTTTTATTATTTGGGCTTGTATCTCTTTCTTGTTGCCGCGATCGCGGAGACGGTCAGCCGTGTTACCAAGATCAAGGATAGCGAATTTGACGAGATCATGGAGGAACTGCTGCAAAAGCAGGCGATTGAAACCGAAAACGCTATGGTGATGAAGCAGTACGATCTGCGGTCAGTGCCGATTCGGGTAGGGAAGGACGGTCAATTTCGAAGCAATGTGTTTTACTGTTGTTCCTTTGCTTTCGGAGAGCAGACTTGCACTCTTGATGTGGTGATCCTTCGATTGACCGAGCAAACCGCGGAGCGTGAACGCTACACGCTGGCAGTGGGGGAGCATTATGAGGTGACGGAAATTTCAGCCGTCGCTCCGGCAAAACGCATGTGGCTGTTGACGGGTGACGGGATACCCGAAATTCCCGTAGATGGACGATCCTCCGATCTGGATTCCATTCTTGCTCGTATGAAGGGAGAAAAACGATGAGTGATCGCAAAAGGCTTTGCGAAAGATCGATTCGCCTGCCCGAGGATCTTCGGGAGTATGTCCGAAGGAATTTTTGGAAGCGCATTGCCAAGACCATGGCGTGGGAAACGGCGGTGATCGTGTTTCTGTTATGCTTTGGGGCATCTTGGTTTTCACCGTTGGGGATTATTCTTCAAAGCGTTGTGTACGGAGTGCTGTTACTGTTGCCGATCCTGCTGACGGGAATTCCGTCGGAAATTATGGATCGAAACTGGAGTGGCAGGGTTGTAGATGTAAAGATCAAACAATATATGGCGTACACCGCTGAGGCAAAGCCACGTCAATATGAGCAAAATGTAATCATATTAATTTTGGAGAATTCTGAGGGACAGCGCTTCAAAAAGAAGGTCGCTACGCATGCGCTGAAAGGACCGAAATTTATCAATGATGAGAGAATCAACGCCGCGGCTGTAAATGTTGAGCACTATATCAATGATTATTCTGTCGGAGACGAAGTATATCATTTTCGCGGATTGCCCTATCCGTTGGTGATTGGACCGAATTACAAGGAGCGAACCACTTGCGTGATCTGCGGACAGGAAACGAAAGCCGATCAATCGCACTGCTGGAATTGCGAACATTCGTTAATCAAAATCAAATAAGACTTGACAAATCTATACATTTCAGAAAGGAAAAAAGAATATGATTGCTTGGTGGAATACTTTGGAACTTGCGACGCAGATCTTTTACTGTATTGCTATTCCCGCGACCCTGATATTGTTGATTCAAACCGTTCTGCTCTTTCTCGGAATCGGAGACGACGCCGACGGAGGCCTTGATGATGTAAACACAGCCCCCGACGATCTTGAAATGGGAGACGGTGTGTTCGGCGAGGACGCGGTGACCGAGCCACACGATTTTCACGGTTTTGAGGGACTCCGCATTTTGACCTTCCGCGGAATCATTGCCTTCTTCGTGGTCTTTGGCTGGGTCGGCGTGGCAATGGACGCATCGGGTGCCGCGCTGTGGCTGACGCTTCCCATCGCTTTTGTCTGCGGCTTTGCCATGATGCTGGTGCTGGCTTTCCTGATGCGCGCCATTATGAGATTGCGCAGCGACGGCAACACCGACAACCGCAACGCCATCGGAACGGCGGGCAAGGTGCAGCTTACCATTCCCCCCGCACGCACGGGCGAGGGAAAGGTACACGTAATGCTCCAAGGCGCGTACGTAGAGCGAAACGCGGTCACCGACGACGCCGAGGCGATCCCCACGGGCTGTGAGATCGTTGTCGTGGGCGTCAGCGGTCAGACCGATTTAGTGGTTAGAAGAAAGTAAAAATGAAATTTATACAACGGAGGAAAAATTATGCAACCTACAATTATCATTCTTATTTGCGCAATCGTTTTGGTTGTGGTCTCCTTTATCGCGTGGATCTGTTCCCGCTATAAGAAGTGCCCTTCCGACAAGATCATGGTC
>JAZSPS010000016.1:0-6027 GCA_045537595.1 Eubacteriales bacterium | reverse complement strand
TCCTGTGAATCGTTTGCGCAGTCGAACCTGCCCATAGGCAGGTGCCGAGGAACGAGGCAGAATCTTGGTGGCGTACCAACGATCCCTATTTGCCAAGATTCCGCCTTACGGCGCCCTCCTTTCGTCGGGTTCGGCTACGCAAAATCCTCACCGGGGATTCTGCTCCGCTCAGAATGACACGCTCTTGCGTGTCGGCAAGATGAAATTAATGATTTTTCGACAGACTGAAAGCCGATACGGATCGTATCGGCTTTTTCCGTTATTATATAGATTATATAGAATTACAGCTTTTGCCTCAGGACGGTTTCTTTTTCAGCAGAATCAGATAACAGGTGAAATTGGGAATCTCAACCTCCCACACAAAGCGGTCGCCCGAGAAGGTCACACGCTGCGCGAGGGTCAGGTCATGCTCGCTGTCCAAAAGATAAAATTCCGCCTCGGAGCTCTCTCCAAGTCCTGTCAGCTCTACGCTTACCGTGGATGCCTCGGTCGAGTCATCGTCGTTGAATCGGGTCAGTACCACTCCCGCGCGGTCGCCGTCTCTGGCGGCGCAAACATAGGTGTTGGCGTCATCGGAGACCGATGCTGCCTCGTTGCCCATTCGATAGAGGGCGTTGAACATGGGGAAGGGATAGTAGCCCGTGGTGGTCGATCTGCCGAGCTGCCACAGGTCGAATAAGCCGTTCCATAGGGTGGGACGTGCATCGTAATACATCAGCATGTCCACGGGAGCTTTTTGCGAAGCGCACATAGTCGCCAAGGTAAAGGAGGCGCCCTTAATCCTCGGCTTTTGCGCGTGGCTGTAACGGATCGCCTCGCTATCCCAACCCCGAACATAGTTCCACTCGTTGAGGATACTTTCGGTCTCGGTAAAGCCGTACTTATCCAACAGGGCGCGGACCCTTTCGGCTCTGTTCACCACCTTTTCCACAGTGCAGGCGTAAACGTGCCAGGAGAAGAAATCCAAGGGAGCCTTCAGCTGTGCCAGAAAATCCTCTGCCCAATCCAGCTTGCCCGCAATGGCGGGACCGCCGATCTTCAGGTGAGGGAAGCACTGCTTCAGATGGGTTGCCGCTATATGGTAAAACTCAAAGAACTGTGCCTTGGTGCCGCCCCAGGTTCTTTTGTTTTCCGAGTCGTCAGGATCCAGATCGGGCTCATTCCAGATCTCCCAGTATTCCATATCCCGCTTGGTACCGTTTGCCCAGCCCTCGGTGTAGTGACGGATGATATGCTCACAGATGACCGCCCACTTGTGAAAATCCTTGGGAGGGAGGGTGCCGTATTTTTTGATCTCATGCTCGATGCGGTGACCGAGACGGTAAAAGACCTTGGTGCCTGCCGCCTCAATCATATCCATATAGTGATCGGTGCAGGTGAAATCGTAATTGGCGGGGTCGGTGGGATCGGCGTCGAAGTTGGGAAAGATAAAGGCAACGTCGACCGTGTGCTCCAAGCCGTAGGGGGGATAAAACGAAGAATCGTGAGTACGGGCGTAGGGAATTCCCGCCATCGCGAACTCATAAATATTTTCGCCCGTGCGGTGCTCGAAGGAGGTGGAATCGTCCTGCGTCCAGCCTACCGAATGATCGTTGGTTTTTCCGACGGGACCGTTATTTGTAGCGTGCATGGGCTTCATTTTACCCATGGTCTGATTCAAATTTACCGAAATGTGTGTCATCAAAGAAGCCTCCTTATAAGTATGGATGATAGATTTCATTATAATGAAATATTTTTGTTCTGTCAAGGGTTTTGGGAACGAAAAATTTTCGTAAGGAAGGCGAAAAATAAAGAAGCTTTATGAATCGATTCAAGAATGTTATCATATCGAATAGATAATATGGATGAAGAAACGGAAAAAAGTGCCGTTTGAAAAATTCTTTCAAGTTGCTTGATTTTTCTAAAAATATGTGATATAATAATTATGCCAAACCAACTGAATATTTTAGCAAAGACTATTTTTATCTTTAGGGGATAGTTATACCTTTTTGTTGTCGTGTCAATAATGAATTTGTTAAAAACGCAAATTCCTACTGATGCGGCATAATTAGTGATAGTTTTTGCTTCTCAGTTGGTTTGGCGACTATCGGAGTTTGCGTTTTTGGTGCGGTTTACTTCGGTAGCCGCACTTTTTTATATGCTGATGAGGTGAAGGTATGAGTAAAGATATTTCCAAAAAGGTAATAGATATTACCGGCGTAGAACTTACGCCCGGAGAGCCTACCGTTTGTCTTGGCAACGGAGAGCTGGGCTTTGCTTGCCTTCCGGGAGGCTTATTATCGCCCGACAGTACACTTGTAAAGTGTAACACACGATACCTTGCATGGTAAGGCGTGTGAAAAGGAGTACGAACAAATGCTCGTACTCCTTTTGATTTTTCGATAGGTCAAACCAGCTTTATGGTAGGAGTCTGTTCTCCCTCTTCTTTTGCGTTTTTATGTATGCTCCTTGCTGTGCAATTTTCTTGCGCTGGTCTTTCCCTCGGGCTTGATATCGCCTGCCTTCAAAAGAGCGATCTTTGTAAGCAGCGGTCCGATCAGCTCGTAGATCAAAACGGCAAACAGAGTGATGTTGGCGACAATAGCGCCGACCTCTCCCAATTGCTGAGACTTGATCGCCATGCCAAGAGCAACGCCCGCTTGCGGAAGAAGGGTAATTCCCAAATAGCGAACAATAGAATCCTCACACCTGACCGCTTGCGCGCTAAAGCGGGCACCGCAATATTTTCCTGCCGAACGGGAAAGAATATAGATAAGTCCAATTGCCACAATGGCAAGATCCTTAAAGACGGAAAGCTCAAGCTCCGCGCCGCTGATAACAAAGAAGAGGATGAAAAGAGGCGCGGTCCAGCGGTCTATACGATCCATTAATTCCTCGGAAAAATCACAGAAATTACAGAAAACGGTTCCCAGCATCATGCAAACAAGCAGAGAGGAAAAAGCGATCCGGATACCGCCGATCTCAAAGGTCAGCATGGAAAGAGCAACGGTCAGAAGGACAAAGGTTACGGACATGGCGAGACGCTTGGATCGAGAGTGGAAAAACTTTTCAAAGTAGGTAAAGAGCAGACCGGCAACCAGTCCCAAAAGCAGGGAAAGAACGACCTCCAAAATCGGCTCAACGATAACCGACAAAATATCGATTTTTCCCGAAAGCATTGCCTTGGCAACCCCAAAGGAAACGGCAAAAAGGACCAGACCAACCGCGTCATCCAAAGCCACGATGGGAAGGAGAATATCGGTCAGCGGACCCTTCGCCTTGTACTGACGGACGACCATCAGTGTAGCGGCGGGAGCGGTAGCCGAAGCAACCGCGCCAAGGATAATGGCAGTGGGCAAGGGGAGCTTGTCGGGCATCAAAAAATGAATACCGATCAAAACGGCATCCACCAAAAGAGTGGTCGCCAGTGCTTGGAAAATACCGATGACAGTAGCCTGCTTTCCTGTTTTTTTCAATTGAGAAAGACGGAATTCATTGCCGATGGAAAAAGCGATAAAGCCCAAAGCCACGTCGGAAATGATCGAGAAGGATTTGACATTTTCCATGCTGATAAAGCCCAGCCCGGGAATCTGCAGGGCGCCTAAAAAATAGGGACCGATAAGAATACCGGCAATCAGATATGCGGTTACGGCGGGGAGCTTTGCGAGCTTTGCGAGACGAGAAAGCATCAGACCCGCGAAAAGCGCGACGGAAAGAGAAAGAAGTGTTTCCATGATGAACCTCCAAGAAGAAACTGCGAGGGATGTAAAGTAAAATAATTATCCATGAGATTATAGCACTTTCTCTCTGAAATGTCAAGTATGAAAACGACATTTTTCGTTTTTTGTTTTTGCCGTTTCGCAAAGAAAAGCGCAAAGGAGAACATAGAAAGAATCTTGACTTTTGAGGAGAAATCCCGTATAATGAAGAAGCGAAAAAACCTATAAAGCGGATACAAAGAAAATTATAGGATGAGGAAGGATTTTATGAGGAGCTCACTTTTTGATTTCAATGCTCAAGAGGATAATAAAAGCTCGGAAACTCCCGAAGGAGCGAATTATATGCTTTGTCTTGCCTTGGATGTGGGCGAGCAGATGCTGCAAAGCGGAGGCGAGATCAATCGGGTGGAGGATACGGTGGAGCGGATCTGCCGAGCCTACGGCGCTGTGCATGTGGAGGTTTTTTGTATTCCCTCGCTGATGCTTGCCGCCGTTCGCATGGGGGACGGAGAATATTCCTCTCAAATGCGCAGAATATACAGCACGGAAAATAATCTTTTCCGCTTGGAATTGTTTAACGGAATATCACGCCGAATCTGTAAGAAGCCCCCCTCGCTTGAGGAATTTGACCGCATGATACGGGAGGCAAAGACAAAAAAGGCGTATCCCAAATGGGTGTTGAATTTAGCCGCGGTATGCGCGGCGGGCGCCTTTGCTGTATTTTTCGGGGGAAGCTGGCGGGACGGTCTGGCAGCCGGCATAATCGGAGCGATTATTTTTATGATCGATCAGATCCCCTTCAAATTTGCCAACCGATTGGCAAAAACCGTACTGCAATCCTTTGTAGGCGGTCTTTTAGCTTGCCTTTCGGTTTCGGTGGGCTTGGGGGAAAATTCGGGAATCATTATGATCGGAACCATTATGCTGCTGGTGCCGGGGGTATTTCTCGGAACGGCGCTGAGAGATCTGCTGTGCGGTGACTTTCTCGCGGGATCCTTAAAAACGGTCCAAGCCTGTCTTGCCGCGTTGATGATTGCCTTCGGATACCTTCTCGCTATGTTTTTGGTGGGAGGTGCGGTATAATGCTTTCTGCTTTGATGATCCCCGAATTTTTTGTGAGGCTGATCGCATCTCTGTTCGGCACCTTGGGCTTCGCGCTTCTGTTTCGTGTCCATGCCAAGCATCTTTTGATTGCTACCGTAGGAGGGGGATTTACCTATATTATCTATTATATTATTGAAGCGGCAGGGGTGTCTGTATTTGTGGCGGCGTTGGCATCCTCGGTTTTTCTGTCCCTGTATTCCGAGATCAGCGCAAGGATCAAACGCGCCCCCGCGGTGGTATTTTTGCTGCCCTGTACGATTCCCATCGTTCCGGGAGGCGTTCTTTACCGTACCATGGCAAGCTTTATTTCCCGAGATTTCAGCGCAGCGTTGGGATATTTACAGGAGACGCTGAAGATCGGTCTGGGGATCGCGGGGGGCATGGTTGCGGTCTCCCTGATGTTTAACTGGGGCGCGGGCATTTCCAAATTTCTCAAGAGGAAACGAAAAGAAAAGCAAGAGCGGGAGCAGGAGAGACAGGGGAGGAAAATAAAGTCATGAAGCGGCAAAAAGAGAATATTGTTTTAATCGGCATGTCGGGAGCGGGAAAAAGCACGCTGGGTGTTTTGCTCGCCAAGGCATTGGGAAAAAGCTTTATTGATACCGATCTGCTGATTCAGCAAAGAGAGGGAATGCTTTTGCAGGAGATCATCGATGGCAAGGGCATGGCCTATTTTATGCGCGCGGAGGAGGAAGCGGTGCTCAATACCGAGCCGCGCGGATGCGTTATCGCCACGGGCGGCAGTGTGGTGTATTCGGAAAAGGCAATGGAGCATTTGCGAAAAAACGGCAGAGTGGTATATCTTGCCGTGCCCTATGAGGAGCTGTGTGCCCGGCTGTCAAATATCACCACGAGAGGGATCGTTTTTCGGGGCTCGCGGGATCTGGGGACGGTCTATGAGGAGCGGTTGCCCCTTTATGAGAAATATGGGGAGATACAGATCGAATGTTCGGGAAGGAATGTTGAGAGCTGCGTGGAGGAGATCCTTTGCGCATTGGAAGAGAACAGAAAATAAAAACAGCAGTCCTCTCACCGAGCTCGGTGTGAGGACTGCTCAGTCTGTCGAAAAAGCATTAATTTCATCTTGCCGACACGCAAGAGCGTGTCATTCTGAGCGGAGCAGAATCCCCGGTGAGGATTCTGCGTAGCCGAACCCGACGAAAGGAGGGCGCCGTAAGGCGGAATCTTGGCAAAAAGGGATCGTTGGTACGCCACCAAGATTCTG
>JAZSPS010000038.1:0-23046 GCA_045537595.1 Eubacteriales bacterium | reverse complement strand
CTGAAATTCAACCGCTTTATTACGGCAGTCGCGGCGAGAACCTCGCAGCTGCTCAACTATAAGGCGATTGCGGACGACGCCGAGATCGATATGCCCACCGCCAAGGCGTGGGTGGATATTCTCCAAACACTCGGTATTATCTTCTTGCTCCATCCGTATTCCAACAACGTGCTGAAGCGCACGATCAAGACACCCAAGGTCTATTTCTATGACACGGGACTTGTGTGCTATCTCACGAAATGGTCAAGCCCCGAGGTTGCCGAGAGTGGTGCTATGAGTGGCGCGCTACTTGAGAATTTCACGGTGTCCGAGATCATGAAGGGCTATCAGAATGCGGGACTTGAGCCATATCTCTATTTCTACCGAGACAAGGACGCCAAGGAGATCGACGTCATTATGGAGGGCGACGGCAAGCTCTGCCCCCTTGAAATCAAGAAAACCGCCACGCCCGATAAGCGTATCATCCGCACCTTCAGCGTTATCGACCGAGCGCCCATAGAGGTCGGCACAGGCGCCGTCCTCTGCATGGCAGAACAGTTCGGCGCGTTTGATCGAAAAAATCTCATCGTACCGATTTGGATGATATAAAGAGATAAGATAGATAAGATATAAAGGAGAAAGAAAATGGCTAATTGGAAATTAGAGGATAATGTAAATGATTGGGTTAAAGCTGAATTTTCCAGAATCGGGCAAAATAAATACACAGTGGAATCTGCAATGTCAAAGCATTTAAGAGCTGCTTTACAGGAAGGCGCTAAGCTGAAAAAGATTGAGCTTGAGGAAGTCGGCAAAACCGGCGGTAAATCTTGGAAACCGGATTTTGAACTTGAATATAATAATTTGCCGCCTGTAATCATTGAAAACAAACTTGGATCAAATAAGTTAATAGCAACAAATGGTGAAATAATAAAGCGAGATGCTAAATCTGTTCAAAATTACGCCGTAAACGGAGCTATTCATTATGCACAATGTGCTTTATTGAGTAAAAAATATACGGAAGCTATCGCAATAGGTATTGCCGGTGACAATTCTGAAAATGTCACAATAAAGGTTTATTATGTTTATGGTACCGGTGATAACACATATAAACTGATTCCAAATTGTACGGAACTTGATTTTTTGGAATCTGAAAGCTCCTTGAATGATTTTTATAAATCTGCTGTATTAACCGAAACAGAAAAGCATCAAATTTTAATTACTTCTCGTGCTAAATTACAGGACTATGCCAAAAAGCTAAATAAATTGATGCACAACCACTCCATAACCGCACCGCAAAGAGTGTTGTATGTTTCAGGTATGCTCCTGTCCATGCAAGATATAGGCAACAAAAAGAAAGGGCTGATCCCTGATGATTTAAAAGGAATTGATTTGCCTAACGAGCGTGATGGGGATATGATTGTGAATCATATTAAAAATTATTTGAAAAATAAAAATATCCCCGAAGAAAAACTAAACCTGATGATGGCTTCTTTCAAGGAAATCAACAAGGATTCTGATAGAGATAAGAATACCGATTTAGATGATCTTGTATCGAAAAATTTAAAGGTAAGCGCAAGCGTAAATAAGCAAATTTTTACATACATTTATGATAATATATTCTTGTCTATTGACTCAATGAGCGGGCATATTGATATTATGGGCGAGATGTATTCTGAGTTTTTAAAGTATGCTTTGGGAGACGGAAAAGAAATCGGAATTGTTTTAACTCCGCCGTACATAACAAAAATGATGGCGCAAATATTGGAGGTTGATGAAGAATCGAGGGTTATGGACTTGGCAACAGGTTCAGCGGGCTTTTTGATTTCTTCCATGGAGCTTATGATAGAATGCGCAGAAAGCAAATTCGGTAAAGGCACCAAGAAAGCGAAGGATACCATTTCCAAAATCAAGAAAAAGCAATTGCTTGGTGTAGAACTCAATGCCGAAATGTATACCCTGGCATCTACGAATATGATTTTACGTGGGGATGGTTCAAGTAATATTAAAAAAGGATCGTCGTTCGATGAACCGCTGGAATTGTACAAAAAGTTTAATGCTGACAGATTGCTTTTGAATCCCCCGTTTAGCTTTAAAGAAAACGGAATGCCATTTATTAGCTTTGGATTGAAAAATATGAAAAAGGGCGGTAAGGCAGCCATAATCATTCAGGACTCTGCCGGTAGCGGCAAAGCTGTTTCTACCTGTAAAACGATTCTAAAATCAAATCAGTTAGTAGGCAGTATAAAAATGCCTGTTGATTTGTTTAATCCAATGGCAGGGGTACAAACAAGTATTTATATTTTTGAGCATACAGGCAAAAAGCACGATTATACCAAGCAGGTTAAATTTATTGACTTTAGAAATGACGGATATAAGCGTACCAAAAGAGGCATGCTTGAAATTGACAATCCTACCCAACGCTACAAAGATATTGTTGAGATATTTAAAAACGGTGTTACCGCAAATGTATCAAACGAACTTTGGGATTTGAACAAACAGGTTGTTATGGATGTGATTACACCCAACGGAAACGATTGGAACTTTGACCAACACAGTAAGATTGATCTTATTCCTACTATTGCAGATTTCAAAAAGACAGTAAGTGACTACCTGTCTTGGGAAGTTACCAATATTTTAAAGAATCAAACCTTGGAGGATGATCGCTTGGGAAAATAGAAGCCTCACTTGACGAAAAGCTAAAAAATGTTGAGTGGCGCAGATATAAGATTTCCGAATTGTTTAAGCTTGTAAAGATCGCTAAAATGCTTTCAAAAGAAGATATCAATGACAAATTCTCATATCCTGCATATTCATCGGATTCTATGAATAACGGAATTGTTGGCTATACAGATAAGCCCGAGTTTATTTGTGATGATCAAACACCCGTATATGTGACATTTGGTGATCATACAAGAGCGATGAACATCGCAAGAAAGAGCTTTTCGGTTCTTGATAATGTTAAGGTGTTGTTGCCAACCTATAAAAGTAATCGGGTTCTTCTATACATCTTTGCGGTTTGGAAAAAACAAATACCTAATTTAGGATATGCAAGACATTGGAAATTTGCTAAAGACTGTATTTTAGAGTTGCCCTCGAAAAATGGATCTTTGGATGCAGAATTTATAGAAGCCTTTGTAGCCGAATTGGAAGCATATCATATTGCCGAACTGGAAGCATATCATCTAGCCGAGCTGGAAGCATATCTTTCTGTTACGGGACTAAATGATTACACTTTAACTGAAGAAGAAGAAAATGCTTTGAAAAATCTTTCTTGTAATACGATTGCTTGGGGCGAATTTACCTATCGAGATATTTTCAACAATATTGAACAAGGGAGACGCTTGAAAAAAGCGGATCACATTTCCGGAAAAATTCCTTTTGTAATGTCCGGCACCACGAACAATGGAGTGGTTGATTACATCGAAAATCCGGTTGCCTCCTTTCCCATGAATTCAATTACGGTGGATATTTTTGGAAATGCTTTTTATCGCAACTATCAATTTGGCGCAGGTGATGATACCGGAGTTTATTGGAACGATAAAATTGATTACTCCTATGGAGCCATGTTGTTTTTTACGACTGCTATTGAAAAATCAATCAGGGGAAAATATTCTTACGGCAAAAAATTAAGAAGCTCCCAAAGTTTTCAATTCAGAATGAAGTTGCCGAAAAAAGGAGATAGTCCTGACTATGAATATATGGCGTTGCTTATATCTGCCGTTCAAAAATTGGTTATCAAAGATGTCGTTCTATATAGTGATCAAAAAATGGTAACCACTAAAAAAGTGGTGTCTAAGCTAATCGAGGATTAATATTAGCAAACAAGAAATGGAGATTCGACAATGACAAAACAAACTTTTCTTTCATACTGCCTCTCTATCTACGGCACGTCGCCGGACTATCCGTTTGACGAGGATTTTGAGACAGCGGTGCTGAGGCATAGTGACAATCGCAAGTGGTATGCGATCGTGATGCGGGTCTCGCGGCGGAAGTTTGGCTTTGAAAGCGACGAGGTGATTGACGTTGTCAACCTCAAGTTGCCGACCGAGATGTTCGGCTCATTCGGCGCAGCGTACGGTGTCTATCCAGCGTATCACATGAACAAGCTCCATTGGATCTCGGTGCTTCTGCCCGATGCGCCGGATGACGTAGTTCGTTTTCTTGTGAATGTCAGCTTTGAGGCGACAAAGAGCAAGGTGCAATTCAAGCGACGTAACAAAGATTCAATGTAATGATGAGATGGTAGAGGCGGCGGACAAAATTTGTCCGCCGCCTCTGCCGTTTAGTACCCAGACATAAAATAGCAGGGTGGCAAAAATTACGTGTTTTGCCGAAGTGCGAAAAATCCTTATTTCACAAGGCTTTTCGGCGATTTTTTGATAAAGGTTGTTATTGCGTTATTGCAGCATCTGCTGCTAAATCTTCATTCAAATCGGTCAGCATATCTCCCTTAATACCTACATATTTCATATCAAAGGGAACCCCCGAGGCGGCAACGGGATAAAGTCCTGTGGTGTGATCCACAAAATAAGTGGCAAAAGGTGAGCCCTCAATTTGGTCAGAGGAGAGATTTCTTGTCAGTTGATACAAAATAGCGGCAATGATCTCAAGATGGGCAAGCTCTTCGGTGCCCACATCGGTCAAAATACCCGTAATCTTGCCGTAAGGGCAGGAGTAGCGTTGGTGTAAATAGCGCATGGAAGCAGCGAGCTCACCGTCAGGACCTCCCGATTGTAAAAAGATATAATAAAATCACACATAAAAAAACAATTCAATGCGCCGATCGGGCTTGTAGAAAACGATTTTTTGTAATACAGATCTGAGAGCTTTGTTCTTCAGCTCCTCCGATACTTCCGGATTTTCTACAATTTCAATTACGCTGGAGACAGTTTTTGCGAATTGGAGTGGATCAAAGAAGCTTGATTTTATTTGCTGCTTGCTCTTTTGTTTTTTGAATTTCTCAATTTGCTGTTCAATTTTCTCCTTGGCAGCTTTGTATTCATTTAAAGAATCTACGCCTTCTTGATAAGCTTGCTTCGCACGCTCCAGCTTTAATTTTTCTGCGTGAATCAATGCATCATAATCTATTGGAGAAGTAATGGCTTGCTTTTGGTCCGTTGTCACAACGTTGAAGGATAAATTCAAAACAGCGTTCTTCATGGCGTCGATCACCATTTGATTGAGGATCGTCAGATTAATAAAATGGGAAACAGCGCATACACCTTTGGCGTATTGATGGCATTGCAGTCCATTGTTTACCTTGTTGTAAACCAACGTGGATCCGCATGTGTCGCATTTTACTAAACCTTTTAAGGCAAATTGAGAAATTTGAAAATCCTCCCGCGCGTATTTCTGCCGGCTTTTTCTTCGTTCCGCTAAAATTTGTTGGACTTTTTTGTAAGCATCTTCAGAAATGATTGGGGTATGGTCACCTTTGGTCAAAATATCATCCGGGTTGTTAAAATCACGTTTGGAAGCGGATCTACCGTGTGGATTCCAGCGAAGATAACCGGCATAACAAGGATTGTTAAGTATATATTCAACCCCACGATTCTCAAAAGGATTGCCGTTTTGATTTTTTATATTCAGGTTTTGAAGATAGGTCGCGATACTGCGCATGTTGGTTCCACTCATGAACATTTCATAGATGGACTTTACAACAGCAGCTTCTTTTTTTTCAATCTCATATTTTCCATTAACCATACGGTAGCCATAGGGAGGTGCCACATTTGGAAGTCCCCGGGTGGCACGTTCTGTCATGCCGCGGCGAACCTCGTCACTCAAACGAATCAGATAGTATTCATCCATCCATTCAATAATTCGTTCGATCAAACCTCCAAAGGGATTGTCCGAGAGTGGCTCGGAAATGGAGATGACCTCAACACCGTTTCTGCGGAGAAGGGATTTGTATACAATCGATTCTTCCTGATTTCGCGCAAAGCGTGAGAATTTCCAAACAAGAATCATTTGAAACGGTTTTTCCTTTAGCTTTGCTAAAGCGATCATATCATTAAATTGCTTTCTTTTTTTTGTGGATTTTGCGGAAATACCGTCATCATAAAAGATCAGCTCATCAGGAAGTTCAATTTCGTTCTTTTTGCAGTATTCGCGGATGAGCTTTAACTGGGAATCGGGAGAAAACTCGTCCTGACGCTCATCAGATACACGGATATATGCTGCGGCTGTTTTCATGCGATTCTCCTTTTTGATTTTTTAGATAAGGCAGAAAATTTTGATATAGCTCTTGCTCTAATTTATTAGTTAAAAATTTATTTTTTTGGTATAGGCTTTCCATTCGTTTTGCGCGTATATTGGCGACGTCCGTGCTTACTCTGCAATATTGAGAGATCTCTGTGGGTGTATGCAAATTAAGCCCCCAAAGAATACAGGCAGGGCAGAGAAGTCGTTGCGCAAAGGTATCTGCCTGCTGTTCGGATTTCGGAATTTTGTGAAATTGCCGAATTTCGGCGTATTTGATATATGCTAAATGGTGTCCAAGAAAGATATGGCCCAGCTCGTGGGCAAGGGTGAAGCGTGAGACTACCGTCGGTTTTGTATCGTCGTAGATCACGATCCATTTCTGACCGTTAAAATACGCTTTTCCATATTCGCCGGGACGGAGATCCCGGATAAGGCTGTTTTTAATTACATGTACCCCGGCCATGGTTGCAATTTTAAGAACGTCAACCGGTAAGCTATTAATTTGAAAATCTAATAGACATTGCCAGGTGCTGTTTCTAATGTTTTTATAAATTGCATAATACACAAGGCACCTCGGCGTTTTTTTCTTGACATGGGAAATAATTTGTGTTATAATGTGTTCGGCAGCAATGCCCGGAGGGACACCATACGGTGGCGGTAAGCTTCCCGAGTTTTGAGGAAGCGAGAATCTTTTTTTTGCCTTCCTCGTAAGGAGGGAGGTGATAGCTTGGAGTTCATAACCTGGAGAGATTTGTTGCAGATCTCACTGCTTGTGTTTGCCATTCTGTCTGTTTTTTATAACAAAAAAAGATAACCGCCCAGCTACCAACTTTGCGGTTATCTTTTAGATAATTCAATTGGGAAGCAACCGTCATCGGTGTCCCTCTGTCATTATTATAAACCGCTTTTGTGGAATTGTCAATAGATTTTATAAAAAATATGCTTCGGCTCTGCCGAGGCTTTTTTATAGAATAACGAGTATTAGAATAAAAACAACGATTGCAATGGTTGTGATTATAGTCGCACACCCGGCAGTGTTGGCCTGTGCTCGCTGTTGGTGGTGCAGTTTAGAATGTTTTGAACGGCTCATCAATTCAAGGTTGTCCCGGGAATTATTGAGCTTATTGCCATCTTTATGATGGACAACCTCATACGGTTTGATCTCTCTTTTGTATTTCTTGCGGGCCACGTCACGGTGAACGGGAGAAAAACCGCTTTTGCGCGCGTCGGGACTACTTGGATTGTAGTGTTGACGGTATCCGTTTTTGTGTGTATAGTATCGATTATTTTTCATTTTCACTTTCCTAAAAGGGAATCATCGAAAGGTGATTCTTTTTTTATTAAAAAAATGGAAAATTCCGAATATGTGAAAAAGTTTATAGATTGTTTATTGTTTATTTTAGAGAAGATCTTCATCGGTAGATGGTGTTTTATCCATCTCTTCCCAACGGCTATTTTCCATTTTGATGTATTTATCCGGGAGCTTGTTTTTAGTTTCAGCAGCATTGTAGATGTTTAATTTATCGGAACCGATACCAAGAATAGTATCTACTGCGGGTTGCATTTCCGGTTTTGTACGGTAGGCAAAAACAAGTCTTTGCTCGTGTTCGGAGTAAGAAAAAAGTTGGTCTTTTTTACTTTGTTTTAATTCAAAAAGAAAATCTGTGCTCACGTTAAAATATTTTGCAATGAGAATAATTGTTTTTATGTCAGGTTCACGACGATCTTGTTCATACATACCGATTGTGCTTGAAGATACGTCTAAAATGAGTGACAGATCTTTTTGTGTCATTTTAGATTTGGTTCGTAATTCTTTTATTTTGGATCCAAAACTCATAAAAAAACTCCTTTGTATATAATTTGTATACATTGGAAGGTGATTCTTTTTTTTTGTATTAAAAAATGGAAAATTCCGCATATACGAAAAAATTTATGGATTGTTTATATTTTATTTTAGAGAAGATCTTCATCGGTAGATGGTGTTTTATCCATCTCTTCCCAACGGCTGTTTTCCATTTGAATGAATTCATCTAATTGTTTGTGTTCTGAAAGGGCAATGTCATAGATTGTAATCGTATCGTTTTCTTCAATGTCAAGTATTTTATCTATTATAGGTTGTAGATCTGGTTTAGAGCGGTATGATAGAATTAGCATTATTTCACGATTGGTATAAAATGAAGAAAAACTTTTTGTTTGTTCTTCTCCGATAATAAAGCTTACAGATACATGTGTTGCTTTTGCAATTTTTTCTAAAGTATTTATTGTTACCTGTGTTGGCTTTTTTGTTCTGAAATCAAAGCCTTTTTCGAGGTTGTCAATTGTTGTGTGGCTTATATCACAGAGTTTTCCGAATTCACGAAGGGACAAATTTCCTCGAAGCTTTCGGATTATTTGACCGATTTCTTTTTCGTTGTACATGATTTCTCCTTGTTGTTTCTTTAATTATATTGTATTATATAAACAACATTTTGTCAACATTTTTGTGCAAAAAGTAGTGTTGTTTATACTTGACTATTTTTTTAGTTTGTGATATAATTGTTGTAAAATATAAACAACAGGAGATTTAAAATAAAAGTGTTAATTGATACAAGGTCCGAACAGCAATTTTATGAGCTGGCCAGAGACAAGCTTAACGGAGAGAACTGTAAATTTTCAAACAAAGATAAAGCATTTATTGTTCCCTATGTAAGGGATGCGCTTCTATATTTTGTTTCACAATCAGAGAAGTTTGCAGAGGCGGTTCTCGCTGAAGACAAGACTCTTACGAAGTGCATAGATTCTGTGAAGCTTGTTGGAAAAAGAGCTTCGGATCTTGAGGTGTACAACGAATGTGTAAAGTATTTTATACCCGAGGCAATTGTGGAGTTTGAAATGAAGATTAAGCTGCCAAATGAAAAGGAGCATAGCGCGATTATACTGAAGCTGGAGGATTTCTTTTGATGAGAGCATATAAGGCTTTTAATATTGGATTGAAGTGTCGAGGGTATCAATTTGTCATGGGTAAAAACGTATGTGAGGAAGCAAATTGTGTTTGTAATGGCTTTCATTGTGCTGAGAACCCAATTGATTGTCTGTCTTATTATCCAAATGTGAGGACTTCGGAATACTGGATCGTAGACGCAGGAGGAGATATTGATGAAGATTCTATTGATTCAAAAATTTCCTGTACAGAGCTTACCTTGTTGAAGAAACTTTCTGTAAAGGAATTTTTGTTACACTGCCTTGTTTGGCTTTCCAAGGATCTTCGATATAGGACTCATTCGTATGTATCAAGTGAATGTGGTTCTGCGGAAAGAGGATTTGCAATTGTGTTTGGTATAAATCCCGTTGCTAAAGGTAGGGATGGTGATATTCTCGCTATTCTTCAATTCAATAAGTTTGATAAAGCGATTGCGTATGGGATCTATGTTGTAGGAATGTCTGGAATTAAATCTGGCAAATATTACAATGTAATGGGTCAGGAGGTAGAATATGAGTGAGAATACAAATTATTGGGATCGTCCCGATCCACCAAAGGAATTTTTTGATAGAGTTGAGAAAACTTTTCAAGAGTATTTGTATTTTGAAAATCTTTCCGACGGGAAACGTGAGTATACCTGTACAGCATGTCATAAGAGTTTTATTAAGAGTTCTCTTGATAAACGTAGAACGATTACTGTGGAAGATATTGAGCTTTGGCAAGCGAAAGTGAATGATGAGGTCGTTTGTCCGCTCTGCCGTGGTAAGGGAATTTTAAAGAATATTAAACTTATGAAACATTTACCGTTTCAAATAAGGTGTAATATTGCTGTATTGGTCGATTCTCCTGAGGATGTTTGGTTTCGTTGCTACTTATCAAAGAAGGTAGCAACGGATGGTATTGTAAGCCATTTTGAAATGATGTTTTATCATCTTGTTCCTGGGGATTCCTATGAATTTAAATTATGGGGAGAAGGATATCCCATGTATCGTATTAAAAGAATAGAAAAACCTTTTAGCTGGGATCATGGATGTTTTATCGAACAATATGATTATTCTGTGGATTTATGCGGGAATGATTTGGAAAATACTTTTTTAAAGTATGCTCTTGATTTTCGTGAAAGTTATTTTTATACAGCTCGTCGTTTTTTTTTCATTTCTGAGGTAAAGTATTTATGTTGGTTTGCTCGGCATCCTCAATTTGAGTTTCTTTTGAAACTTGGTCACATAGAGGTTATAAGCGAAATTCTTGAAAAGAATACGGATTTTAAGTCCTTGTTAAACTGGGATGCTAAGAAGCCTTGGGATCTTTTCAATATTTCTCATGAGGAGTATAAGGTTTGGAAAAAATACAATTTTGATTTTTCCTTGTATAAGATTTTTCGTAGGCTTCATATTCCCGGTGAGAAGGGTTGGAAGCTCGCCAATGAAATAGCGGAAATTGTTTCCGGTAGATCTTTTTTTAAAATCAAGCTTCAATCCTGTTTTGGTTTTATTGCGAAGTGTCGAAAGTTAAAGATTTTGCCCCAGGATATTGTGAATTATTTGTATAAGGTTTCCCGTAATTCCGGTGGTGCCTGTTTTCATTGTCCCAATATTACGGTTGGTCAAGCGTATAACACGTGGTGTGATTACGTGGATCTTGCGATTGGTGCCGGAAAATTAAAGTCTCTGAATGTTATGCCTAAGGATCTTCAGGATGCTCATAATCGAATGGTGTCTGCTAAGAAAAAGAATGGGAAGATTCAGAAAAATTGGAAAGCTGAGTATAAGAATTACTTTGAAGCCGGTAAAAATTATTCTGAGGAAATTATTAAAAAATTCCCAAAGGTTGAAAAGATTTATTCGACTCTTGGTAAAAAGTATTCTTATGAAAACGATAAGTATATGATCGTTGTTCCAAAAACAATTCAGGAAATTTATGCAGAGTGTTCATACCTTCGCCTGTGTGTTACCCGTCCCGGTGTCACAAGGTATTGGGAACGTGTTTCCCATCGTGAAAGCTATATGATGTTTCTTAGAAACAAGGAATGTCCGGATCGACCCTTTTATTTAATAGAGGTTGAGCCATGCGGTGTGATTCGTCAAAAGAGGTCCTTCGATGATCTACAATATAGTGATATCGACGATGCAATGGATTTTTTGAAAGAATGGCAGTCGGCAATTCAAAAGCGTATGACTACTTATGATCGCAAACTTGCAAAAATGAGTCGTATGCAGCGTGAATTGGATATGAATGATCTTCATGAAAAGAAGGTTACTGTTCGCACCGGATATCTTACTGGACAGCTTCTTGCGGATGTTTTGGAAGCAGATCTCATGGAGGTAGAGGTTGTTGAATCAAAAGGAACCGAGAAGAATAATAGAAAGGTTGGATGAGTATGGAAAATCAAGTAGAAGCTGTGAACAGCTTGACGCCTGCACGTGAGATCGGTGTGATCACGTCTGAGATTAAAGATATATGTCGTCAGGCGCGATGCATGGCATTGATGTATGCTGTGGAGATTGGTCGGAGATTAACCGAGGCAAAAGAGATTCTTCCTTATGGTAATTGGGGAAAATGGCTGAATGAGGAGGTAAACTTTTCGGAGCGGAGTGCTCAAAATTTTATGAAATTGTTTAATGAGTACGGTTCATCTCAACTTTCTTTTTTCTCATTCGGTTCAAATCCGCAAACGTTTGCGGATTTGCCTTATTCCAAAGCATTGGCTCTGCTGTCAATTCCTGTGGATGAGCGTGAGTCGTTTGCAGAGGATGTCAAAGTAAAGGAGATTTCTCTCAAAGATTTACAGAAGGCGATCAAGGAACGTGATGCTGCACAAAAGCAGTTTGTTGAGATCTCTCAGGAAAGAGATAAGCTTAGTAAGTCTTTGAAGGAAGCGGAAGAAACCTCTCGGACGATGGCTACAAATGCCAGTGAAGCTTTAAAGGAAGTGGAGAGTCTTAAGAGTGAGGTATCGGAGTCCAAAAAGAAATTGAAGGAATTAAGACATAAGCTGAAGGAAGTAAAGGATAATCCTGTTGTTTCGGAGGAGGTTCTGGATAAGATCCGAGAGGAAAGCCGTGAAGTGATTTCCAAGGAGTTGGAGGAGTCTACTTCAAAGGCGGTAAAGGAATATCAGGAGAAGATTTCCGCTGCGGAACAGAGAGCTAATGCTGCCGAAAGTGCAAAAAAAGAAGCAGAAGGCATTATGGAAGATCTTCGTAAGAAGTTGAAGCTTGCGAATCCTAAGCTTACGGTGTTCAAGACTCTTTTTGAGGACTTGCAGGAAACGTATGCAAGGCTCCTTGTGATTTATCACGATATTCTTGATGAAAATCCGGAGCTTGCTAAGAATCTTTCCGCTGCTTTGTACTCTTTTAAAGATAGCATAAAATAATTTTTTGTTGTTTTATGTTGACAAATTTATTTTTTTATGTTATATTTATGTAAAGAAAAAACAACAAGGAGGACGTTTTGAAAAATAGGTTAAGAGTTTTGCGAGCAGAATACAAGTTAACACAATCTGCTGTAGCAGAAAAAGTTGGTATTAGTCGAACAACTTATTCTAAGATTGAAAATGGAAAATCTGTTCCTGATGGTAATACTATTGTGGCACTTGTTAAAGTTTTTAATGTTTCTGCTAATGAAATTTTTTTTGATTTTAATGTTGTTTGATAACAACATAGTTTGAAGCAGACGGAGGAGAAAAAATGTCAAATTTAGTATTGATTTATATATCATATTTTGTCTGCTCCATCGTTATTTTAGCGGTCGGAATGTTAAAAAATTAAGGAGATAAGCTCGGATGAGTATGAAATTGCGTTTAAAGGTATTGCTTTCTGAAGCAATAGAAAATTGGTTTAATGAAAAGGCATCCAATAAAAGTGGTTATGAAGAGGTTGCGGAATATCTTATAGATCACGGTGTAACGATTGTAGATCGGGAAGCTTCGGTTCCGGTGTATACGGAGGAGGAATTGGTAAAGCAATTCAAAACAGGATCCGGAGAGTGTTCGGACAAGTAAAACGGAACATATACTTTTATTAATAAGACGAAAGGAGGATTATTTATGCCGGAGTCCGCAAAAAATAAAAAGAGGGAATCGAAAATTGAAGGGAAGCCATATAAGTTTTTTTTAAATGGTGAACCTGTGGATGAGATCCCGCAATGGGCGCTGGATAAAATGTCAGAAAGGTTGAGCCGAGTGGTCAGTCAGCATTTTTCGCAGCACCCGGATGAATATGAGCGGTTTTTAAAATCAAGAGAACAGAGAGGAGTAACCCCCCCTGTTAATTAAAGGAGGATGTAAAAAAATGACAGACGCGGAATTAAAAGAAAAGAAGCTTGAGGAGCTCCGTGAGCTTCTCCAAAAAGCGGACAAGCAGGATCCGGCAAAAGATTTGCTTGATCACGGTGTTGAGGTACTCCATCATGCCGAATGGTTAAAGGACACTACGTATAAAGGAAGCAGTAAAGAGGTTTTTATCTGTTCTCGGTGTAATCATTGGCAAAGTGTAAGGAAGCTACAAAAGGATCAAAAGATGTATATGCGGTATTGTCCCTTTTGCGGCGCCAAAATGGATATCACATATACAATGAACATTGACAGTAAAAGCTAATGGAAAAATTGCATAAAAATTGTTCTTATAGTCCTAATACGAGGCTGGGTGAGTTGGAAAGCGTTGTGGTGTATCACAGGCATTATACCGGACAGATTATTCCGTTTCATATCACTAAGGTAGCGTATTCAAAATTAAATGGTGGAGAAGGCATTTGTTATGGTCGAACCCCGTGGGGACCGTTTTGTCGATTAAAGATATATAATTTTCGGGTGATTTCATATAAAATCATTCGCGATTCGAAGACGGTCGAAGAGATTTTGGAGGATTTAACTACTTAAATATCACGGAAAGGAGAGGATTATGTACGATAAATTATGGGAAAAGCAAGGAATAGATCGCCTTAAGATCATTGATGCTTTGTCTGTACGGGAAATAGATGAAATTTGCCGCTTGAATAAAAAAATTGGAAATAGTTGCGGAGAATGTCCACTTGCGCTCTTTTACCGTGATGTAAATAATTATAAAAGACTGCTTTGTGTGGATGTCGCAACTCGACGCCGTGTTGAGAATGCTTTTAAGGAAGGCGGTAGATTTTTAGAAAAAGGAGAGATGATTTGATATGATGATAAAGATAAAAGAGAAACTAATGAAGGCGCTAAATTATGGATTATTAATGTTTACATATCCAAGACAGCTTGCCGAAGCTGTAAATCGTGCATTGACAAATGAAGAATTGGACCAGTTTGTTTCTGATGATGTTGGAGTAAATCAATGAAAATAGAATTTGTGGATGCATTTGAACGCATATCCGGTGAGTACTGTTCTAAGTTTCCTTCCGGGTATGTTAGATGTGAATATAATCGTTTATGCAGCGTGTGTGAATTAGCTGATCGGTTACGAAAAAACAAACAAACTCAAACAGCTAATTTAGCTTTGTTTGATTGGCGTGATGCTCGGTCTCAAACGCCTTCCGGAGGCGGAGAAAATTGGTATAATCAGCCTGTTATTCTTACTCCGGCCGCTATGCGGCGATTAAAAATAGAGGATCATTTAATGAATCAAATTATGATCGCGAAGGATGGTCCCGGTGTTTTTAAGAAAAATGTAGCCGGTGAAATTGACGGATATTTGTTATGTGATAAGTCGCGATATATCACAGTGGCTCGTTCGGAATGCTTTGGAATTCCGACAGAAAAGGCGGCAATATTGTATGATGAATATTTTTTCTTTGATTTGTGTCGGATTCTAAAAATTGATCCTAAGAAGAGGTGATGAAAATTGATTGTAATATTGTAATTGTTTAAATTTTGAATAACGATTTAGATTAAAAAAATTAGAAAGAGAGATTAAAATAATGTCTACAAAAGAAAATGTAAAAAATGAAGTTGAAGAAATTAAGAGCGCAGCGGCAAAAAAGGAAATAGAAAGTAAGATAAATGCTCCATCGTCCGATTTTGAGGAGATCGATGCGTTTTCATGGCGCTCGGATGATACGGCTGCCGGTGATGTTAACGGGCAGGAAACGGTTTATTCAAATACGGGAATAAAGTTACAAAGAAGAATTGAAGACGGAAAAAACGGACAAGCTTATCATAATTTTGCTGTAGCGTTTTCCGTTACATTGAACGGTAAGAAGCTTGTTCAGTCAGCTTACTTCAATCCGGTTGTGCGTAATACTCCGATGTATCAATTATTGGATGCGATTTTTGGCGAAGAGGAATATCATTCTGCTGAGATTGTAAAAACAGTAACGCCTAAAACGGACAGCCGTCCTGAAACAGTGCGCTATTCTCTTCGGGTTTCATCAAAAAGCGAATTTGGAAATAAGGTTATATGTAACTTGACTCCGATTAATCGTGGTGATTCTATGGTGTTTTCAAATTTGATTGATCTGTTGAAAGCAAGAGGTCTGATTGGATGATTGATCCTGAAAAGGACAAGAACGGTCTTTATGTTGTTCGGTGTCCTGATGATAACGCAATAGTTTATAAGTATTCTGCGGACAGTAAAGGTTCTGTGGAATGTATGTGCCGAAAATGTCATAAAATTCGGCTGTATCTACTTCCTTACTTTCCCGCAAATACATAGAGTTCCCAAGAGGAGCCATAACAACGTTCGGCCGGCGTTGCTTGGTTCCTCTTTTAATTTAAGGAAGGAGGTGTTAATGTGGCAGAACGAAAGAACAAAGCAGCGGCGAAAAAAACGGGCCGCGGCAAATCAAGAGGACGTACGGTAAAGCGTCGTACCGGACGTTATTCTAAAACAAACGCGCGGCGTAAATAATTTTAAAAAACAAATTTATTTATTATTTAAAGGAGATTGAAAAAATGAGCAATAATTATCGTAACACTCCTCGGAGAAAGAGAAGTGCGCGTAAGGTATGGAAAGTGTTGGGAATGGCAGTTGCAGTGTTGGCGCTGCTTGCTGTAGTTGTTGGGTTGTTTGGAAATAGTTTTTCCAATCCTTTTGAAAAGGATATTAATCCTAACAATTTGATTAAGGTCGATAAAAATTATATAAGATCTCAAAATACCAATCATGGCGTTGAAATTGATGTTTCCGATAACGGAACAATTAAATTATCCGGTGAAGCAACTTCGGATTATAACGTAAAATTGGCTACGGTGGAGCTTGCTAAGGGAACATATACACTTTCCGGACTTGATGAACCGAATATGGATGAGTGTTTTATGTATTTGAATTATGGATCCAGCGGAAGGGCGATTTCAGGAACTGAATCGGCAACCTTTACAATCGATGAGACTATGACAGTAACAATTGTTTTAACATGGATGGAGGGATGTAAATTCAACATCTTTAATTATTATAAGATTCAACCTGTTCTTGTAAAAGGAGAGGCTGCCGGTAGCTTTTACGCTGATTAAAAAAATCCCCCCCTCCTGATTTTAATATCAGTAGGGGGGGGAAAGGTGGTTTAATATGAAAAAAAACACAATTTTATCTTTAACAAGCTTGCTTTTGATAGTAGCCGCTATTATAGGTGTGGTTGTATTGGTAAGAAAAATAGATGAGAGCTTTGATTCTTTTGACAAAAGTGAGGATTCAGATACAACACAGGATAATAATTTACCTTCTGATTCGTTAGGGAATTCATCCGGCGCTGTTGATTCATCTGCTCCATCCGATTCCTCGGGATCTTCCGTAAATGCGGACAAGTTTTATATAGATGAAGCGAGCATGACAGGCTTTAGTACAGTTGGCGGAGTTACTTATTTTTTTAAAGTAATTGCTCCTGATTTGGATGGTAATTCTTATTGCCTAATTTCTGATAGAAACGTGAAAGCATATTCATCTTATGAGGTAAATCTGAAATATAGCTATGACGGTGTCAGCTGGAATTCTCCGTATCGGTACAATGAAGGAGAAATTAATAGCTATTTTGAGATTGATATATATCCAAAATGCTATTTGTCGTATACTTCTGTTATCGGATGTACAGATCCGTTTTATGTATTGGAAGATCTGAAGCAAAATGTTTTTACTGATACAGATATGTTTCGTTATACTTTAAAGGATGCAGCGGGATAATGGAGGAAAAATGAAGAAAAGAATATTCTTAAAGCTTTTTTGTATTTTTTTTATTTTTATCTTTTCTTTCAGTGTGCTTCCTGTTTTTGCTTCGGCTGATACCTCGTATAGCTTTGACGCAATAAATGAAACGAATGTGACGAATGATTTGGCGAAGTTTGGAATCGATATCACGGAATATCCGAAAAACGTAACGGCAACTCATGGGCAAATGTTATATTTTCTTGAATATGGTTATGATTATAGCGGGCAAACCTCTGATTATGACTTGTATGTTTATTTTTATAATCCAAGCGGACGGGAAGTATATTCGTCTGGAAAAAATTATATAACCTTGGCACCTAAGATGACGGAAGGAACAACGGTTACTACATGGAGTAATTACCCATTGGAGGTTTGTTCATATTCAAGTGAAGTTGGTTATGAGCATGTTTTTTATAAATTTAGAGTAAAAAATTTAACTGCTTCTTTTTTATCTCAGCTTTCTCGTGATTGCCGATATTATGAAATTATTGAGCTTGAGATTCATTTCCTTGATGAATTGAACGCGCAGTCCTTTGGTGTTTCGGGTGTTTATGCTTTTAGTGGTTTTATGCCTTATCATGATGCCGGACGAACCGCAAAGAATACTTTGTGGCAAGATGTAACAGACCGATTGTCTGTGGACCTCGAGCTTTATTCGACTACATGGAAGACTTTGACCTCGGATAAGGGCGAAGGATACGCGTATGAGGTGTTTAGTGTTTACTTTGCGGTGCCGAATGATATTATTGAGCGATACGGAGATAAAGAAGACGCGACCAAAGGCTTAATTGAGGTTGACGGAACCTATGAGGAATATAAGGTTAACGGACTTGTAACGCCGTATGGTGATTTGTATAATACAATTTTACCGTATCTTTCTGAACCGGCTTCAACCGTACCGTTTGGCTTTGCAACAGGTCTTGATCGCGGAACTATGGGGACATCCATTGTTTATTCTGAGTATAATTTTAATTATGATTATTCAACTTCTTCTAAGAATCTTGATCGGTTGTGTATGGTGCTTTTTGAAACAGAAAATGATTTTGAAGAATTTAGTGATAAGGAGTTTTATGAGGCTTATTGTGATTTAGTAAAGCAGCATAACGGCTCTGATCTTGTATTGTCATATGTCGATGAGGGGGCAACTCGCGGTCATCAAGATTATAAGGTTAAAGTTACGGATGATCTTTCCGTGGATATAGCAACATATGCAACTACGCATAGAAGCGGTGTATTAGCTTTTTTGCGTGGTGAGTATAATTTATACCGTGAATCAAAAAATGAAAATTACGGAAAAATTGGTGGCATTGAGGCGATCGAGAGCTCGGATGTTAATACGAAGCTTTATAATAGAGAGACGATAGCGAATAGACTTTTTATCGATGAGGCTGATGTAGATGCCCTCCATGACTTTGTTGAACGATCGAACAAAGAAGATAAGACGGTATATATTATTCGTTTTGCCGCGAGAGATTATTATTGTGCTCCTGCCGCTTTTGTAAAATACAATTCAGGAAATAATATTTTTGACAATGAATCTTACGATGAAAACGATGGAAATTGTTATTTTGAAAAAACAATTTTCAGAAATTTTGATATTTTAACCCTTACATATGAAAATGCGTTTTCTCAGAAAACAGTGCTTCCTGTCGTCGCTTCTCCTATTGATGCTTTTGGTTCTGTAACACCTACGATTCCACCATCAATTTCAGGAGTCATAGCAGAAAAATTAGATGATGGCTTCGATTTTCTTAAAACGATCGGTAGCTTTTTGGGACAGTTTAAGCTTTGGATATCGGTTATTTTGGTATTGATTGTGGTTGCTTTAGTATCTTGGATTCTGTCAAAATTAGGCTTTTCTTTGTCAGGCGTATTTAGAGGCATAGGTAAATTGATAGCTGCTCCGTTTAAGCTGATTGATAGCTCCATAGAGCGAAAAAAACGGCTTGATGATATTAAGTATCGAAAGAAGGAGGAGCGTCGAAAAGCCACTGAGCATATTTGGAACGGTGAGGATCATGCTGACGATCGGAAATATCGTTTCGACGATAATATGCGTAAGAATGAAGAGCATATTTGGAAACGTGAGGATCATGCTGACAATCGGAAATATCGTTCTGAGGATAATATTCGTAAGAACGAAGAGCATATATGGGCATACGAAGAGAAATTGTGGCGTAAAAAACACGAAGAAAAGAAATTTGAGAACGATGTACGTGAAAGGTCTCATCGACGCTCTATGGATCGTTCCGGTCTGCAATTAAGAGTTAATGAAGATATACGTCGTCAAGAAAATCATGATTATATTAAAAAGAAAAGAGGAGAATAAAGAAGAATGAAAAAAGGTAATGTCATATTAATGATTTTTTTGTTGCTGTTAATATCAGCAATAGCTGTTCATGCCTTTGATATTAATATCAAGCATGATAGCGGAGAGGAGCCTGAAGAGACACAGACAGGATCGCCGAGTGAGGATAGCGATAGTAGCAGCGATCTTGAAGAGGAAAAGGTTGCAGATTGGACGCTTCAGCGCGGACGTGAGCTGACAAGTGCTGAAACGGAAGCATTGATTAAAACGATGTCAGAAGGATTTGGAGAGACGTTTTATAGTGGACTTGTATATGATTTGTCTTCGGAATATCCTTTTTATCTTCTTGTTCCTTACGGTTATACGGAATGGCAAGATGTTTTTGCGTATCAATCGGATTTTGTGGATGGTTCATCGGCAAATCCTATAGACGAATCGTATGCGAATTATGGTCTTTATTTTTATTCAACCACCAGTTATTTTATTGTTATAACTACGACACAGGAGGTCCAAGCTTCGGATCTGAAGGTTTATAATTTCACTTGTGATGTGACAAAGCTTTCTTATTCCGATGTGGATATTGATGTTATTGATGATGTATCCTCCGTGATGTTTGGCTGTAGTGGTGGTAGTGGAATTCAAATTAACCAATCTGCTCTTAGAGAATCTATGATCTATAAGGTAAAGATTAACGGTACGCAAGTGCCGTCTGTTGTTGAAATATGCGATAGTGCTAATACTGCTATGTCTTTGCGTATTCATTACTGCGCGGAGGATGGAACGGTTTATTTTATCATATATCCTCTTATTGCAGGATATGATGATTTGGGTCGGTATATTTCTTTTAGCGGACTAACATTTACAGATGCAGAGGTACAAATGGCATCCCTTCCCGCCATTTCGTGATAATCACATTATAAAAGATCTGAGCCTCCTATTTTTTAGGGGGCTCAGGTGATAGAATTGAGGAGAGGAAATGAATCGTTTTTTGAAAGGATTGTTATTGTTTTTGCTAATTTATTTTGGAGGATATCTTATTTACGTATTTATAGTTGTATAAGAGGTTTAGATTATGAAAAGGTTAAAAAGAATATGGAAAAGGTATGCCGAAGCTGAATTTTATACACATGTTGCGATTTGTGTTTTTTGTATTTCTTTGATCTTGAGCTTTACACGATACGCTGTTCCGTTTGACCGTATGTGTGACGCTCTTGTAGATTTTGTAAAGTCCTTGGCGTATTATTTTGTTTTTTTATTTGAAGGTCTTTTTGAAAAGCTTTTTGGTTATATACCTAAAATTTCATTAGCTTTAAATGAGCTTCCTGATGTAAATGTGAATAAGTATCTTCCTTTTTCAATATCCGAGCTGCAACAGAAATTCAGCAATTTATTTCCGGGGGTGTTTGATCTAAAAAATTTTGGTGATTATAATATTTTTTTGATCAGTACCTCTTATAAAGTATTGTTGTATTTTCCTTTTTTAATTCTGTCTGTAATTTTATTTTTTTACATTTTTTGCGATGGATTGTTACGGGATAATAAAAAGCCCTTGGGATATTTTTCGAAGCCTTTGCGAGGCATTTTGAACGTTGTACGCCGTGTTGTAAAACCGTGTGCAAATGAAATAAAGCGATTTTATCAATATGTTTGCTGTCATCGGAAATTTATGGTTGTATTCGTTGGAATATGGCTTATAAATCTTAATATTATAACAATTATGTTTGATTTGGCAGCGTTTTATTTTTATTTCATCTCAAGCTTTGATATATTGGTTTTTCCCATACAATTTTTAAAGCTTGTTATTGACATTTTGATAATGTTCTCCGGTGCTCCGCTGCTGTTTTGGATAATCGCATTCGGAATTGTTTATTTTAGAATTTGCTGTATTAAGGGCTATCAAACATTACGTCATATGGATGCTTGTAATTGCGGCTTTTTAAAGAAGATATCCTATGTATCACTTTTGATTGGTTCTCCGGGTGTTGGAAAAACAACACTTTTAACATCCTTTTGCTTGTATTTTGTAAATATATACAAGAAGGATTCGTTGGATACCTTGTATGATATTGAAATGACTTTTCCCGGATTTCCGTTTGCTGTTTTACGGCGTGAGCTGGATGAGCGAATGAATTCACATTTGATTTATAATGGTCCAACGGCTGAATTATATATTGAATCGTTGGAAAATGTTTATAAGGCCACGCCGGCAGCATGCTTTTTGTTTGGGTATGATTTGGATCTATTCGCAATGGAAAAGGATGTTGGAAATAGGTTGCAAACTTTGTTTGGTGCGTTGCGTACATATGCTAAGGCATATTTTATTTACATGAACGAAAATCCCAGTATTTCGAATTATCCGATTCGGTTTGACGGCGAATTTGATGATAGCGAATATTTAAAATTATGGGATGGAGATTTTTATGATCGTAAACCTAAGGAAATAAAGGAAAAATCTCGGTATTCGCATATTCTGAATCAGGATCATCTTCGGCTTGGAAAGAAGATGGATCCGGATAATCCTTCCAATGGCTGTTTTTCTTTTGGTATTTATTCTAATACCGAGTGGGGAAAATGCCGAGGAAATCAATTAACAACAGCTGATTTGCGTAAGGATGATGAAATTGTAAATCAAAAGAATGACTTATATGCTTATTCTCATAAAATGGCGCGGCATGCGAATACTACAGTAGCAAATAAGGTATATTTTCGTTTTATTGGAGATGAGCAACGACCGGAGTCACTTGCTGCGGATCAGCGGGATCTGTGCGATATTATTTCGATTCAAGAGAAGTCGGAAATAAAGCTTGCCCTTCCCGGATTTGCTTGGTTGGACAAGCTTTATGATAAAATTTACGATCCGTTTAAAGATTTTCATTTTGATTATTCTAATGCCCGGGGAGATATGTGCTTGAGTATGTTTCTTATGAAGGCAGTAATTAGTACGTTTTCTAATTTTTATAAAAAGCTTTATAACCGTTTTGGTTATTATACAATACAGCTTGTGAAGGAAAAGGGAACAACGTATGGCAATTCTAAGGGGAATGCTTCTGAACCTGAGATTTATACGTATTATCTTCCGGTCATGCAGGTATACTCTGATCGATATAGTACAGATTGTTATAGTGGATTTTTTACAAAAAAACAGTTAGAAATACAAGTTGGTATTAATGATCTTGAATGTTATACGGGACTTATAATGAATGAGGCTCAGATGAAAGAGCAGCGGGATTATTTTTTGAATGAAATTATGGAAATAATGCAAGAGCATTGCGGTGATAGTCAAGCTAAAACAAAAGATAAAAAAAGAGCTTGTAAGAGCTCTAAAGAGTATGATTTTGAGATACAGGAATTTTAAGGAGAGAACCATGGAGCTTTGTGTTAAAGTAAAATGTGACGGAAGTCACTATATAGCGACTGTTCCGAGCTTGTCGCTCGGGAAGAAGGGTAAGAGAGGAAGCCTTCGATCGTTAAAATCAAAAATG
>JAZSPS010000072.1:0-18921 GCA_045537595.1 Eubacteriales bacterium | reverse complement strand
GAAGACTGATCAAATTTATTATAAACGGATTGTTGATTACAGGAGTCTCCCTGATTATACGATCCGTATCGGTTAGCTTCAATGTATACCTTTCCAATAAAATCGGAGCGGTAGCCATGGGGTTATTTACATTAATCTCTACGGTTTACGGTTTTTCGATTACACTGGCTACCTCCGGAATTGGATTGGCTACCACAAAATTAATTGCGGAAGCAACAGGTGCAGAAGATAGAAATACGCCCCAATTTTTCAAAACACCAACCGTCCTATGTATTGTACGAAAATGTGTGGTTTACGCATTATGTTTTAGTGTTGGAACCGCTATTATTCTGTTTTTGTTTGCTCCCATGATCGGCAACTATCTTCTCATGGATGAGCGAACAGTACTTCCCCTCCGTATTTTAGCATTCACATTGCCCCCTATCGCTTTATCGTCCGTTTTTAGCGGATATTTTACTGCTGTACGACGTGTTTATAAGAATGCCATTATACAAATCGTAGGGCAGGCATCCAAAATATATGGATGTATCTTCTTACTTACCGCACTGGGGGCAAAGGATGTAGAAAGCGCGTGTCTTGCTATTATTATTGGCGGAGCCGTGGCAGAAGGAATCTCATTTTTTATCCAATATCTCCTGTATATTTTAGAAAAACGCACATCACACGCAAAAAAAATCACCTATTGTGAAACAAAGAACTATGAAAGAGAAATATATCGAATTGCATTACCGGTAGCTTTCAGCTCTTACGTACGTTCAGGACTTATCACCATTGAACATATGCTCATTCCCTGGGGGCTTGAGCGCAGCGGCAACAGTCGGGATTATTCTCTTGCCGCATATGGTGCGGTACATAGCATGGTTTTCCCACTTGTTTTATTTCCATCCGCTCTCTCCGGATCATTCGCCGGTCTTTTGGTGCCGGAAATAGCCGAGGCAAGCGCTGTTGGCAATACACGTCAAATTGAGAGAATTACACAAAAGGTATTTTTGTCTGTGCTTATTTTTTCCATTGGAACAGCAGGAATTCTGATGTGCTTCTCCTATGATCTGTCAAATATAATATATCCCAATACCTTTGTTGGTAAATATATTCTGATGATTGCTCCGTTGGTTCCTGTGATGTATTTGGATACCTCTGTGGACGCCCTATTAAAAGGAATGGGAGAACAGGTCTATTGCATGGCGGTCAATATCGTAGATGCTTCTCTTTCAGTGATTTTAGTATGGATATTAATTCCTCGCTTTGGAATTATCGGTTATATAATCACTGTCTACTTTACCGAAATTATAAATGCAACCTTAAGTATCACTCGGCTTTTCACGGTAAGGAAGATTAAAACACATATGGTTGACTGGATCATAAAGCCCTTGGTCGCTATTATCGTGGCTACAACGGCAGTACGATTTATTTTGTCTCGCTTTATCGGACCCATTCATTCCGCCTTGGAGTTAACAAACCATATTATCCTTACGGTTATTATATATCTTTTTCTTTTGTTTGTTACAAATACTTTTAAAAAATATACTACAAAAAACCGTTTCGAATAACTCGAAACGGTTTTTTGTATTTCATTAATCAAAGTAATAAATTTGACCTGTTTTCGCGGATTCGTAAATACCTTCCAAAATCCGAGTTACACAATATGCTTGCTCAGGCAAAGTAATTAATTCCTTGTCATCGCGAATTGCCTCAATCCACATGCGTTCCTCACGTTCAGCAGGCTTCTCGCCCTTGGCACCGTCATTAAATGCAACACCGCCGGCATCAAAGTTGGGAGTGAGTACATATTGCCTACCGTTGCGAATACCGTTAATGCGCAAACCATTCATCATATCGCCGCCTGCCAAGGTTCCGCAGACTGAGGTAACCGCTTCACGAACATCCAATGTATTCAATGCCCAGGCAGATTCCAATACGATGGTTGCTCCGTTTTCCATAACAATAAAGCCAAAAGCGGAATCTTCAACAGTGAATTTATCGGGATCCCAATTTCCCCACATATTTCCCTGTTCTTTATCTTGATTAAGCTTGTGATAGGTAGTACCAACACAATACTTTGGCTTGTAGTTATTCATCATCCACAGGGTGAGGTCAAGAGCATGCGTTCCAATATCGATCAAAGGACCGCCTCCCTGTTCATATTCATTCAAAAAAACACCCCAAGTAGGAACAGCACGGCGTCGAAGCGCGGTAGCCTTCGCGTAGTAGATTTCACCAAAGGTTCCGTCCTCAGCTTCCTTCTTCATGTACATGGAATCATCACGAAAACGGCTTTGATATCCGATCGTAAGCTTTTTTCCTGTTCGCTTAGCGGCATCCAGCATTTTCATTGCTTCCGCTGAATTAATTGCCATGGGCTTTTCACACATTACATGCTTGCCTGCCTCTAAAGCATCAACGGTAATAAAGCTGTGAGAACGGTTTGGGGTACAAACATGAACAACATCAATTTCAGGATCCTTTAATAACTCCTTGTAGTCCGTGTAGACCTTTGCTCCGGGTACACCGTACTTCTCCGCTGCCATTTCCGCTCTTTCAAGAACTATATCACAGAAAGCAACCATATCGCAGTCGTTAACCTTTTTCAAAGAAGGCATATGTTTTCCGTTTGCAATTCCGCCGCATCCAATAATACCGACTTTAATAAGCCTTGCCATATTTATCTCCTGTTTTTTAATTTTCTCTTTCCTTTATATTACATAGGGTTCGTCATCTGTAATTTTGCGAACATGAGGACATGTAATTGTTTGGCGGTATGTAGGTGCAACAAAACGAACCGCATTGCGAATAATTGTTTGTATTTCCGGAACCTTAAAGGTTGGGAAAGTTTCATGTCCGGGCTGGAGATAGAAGATTTTTCCGTTGCCGCGTTCATATAGACAACCGGAGCGGAAAACCTCACCACCGGAATAATTACCGATCAACAATACCTTGTCGGGATTGGGAATAATAAAGGGCTCGCCATAGGTTTCCTCACCCTCAAGCTTAAAGTAACGGTCGATACCTCTGGTAATGGGATGTGCGGGATCGATCACCCACAAAATTTCCGAGTCAGAGGACTCTCTCCAAGTCAGATGACAAGAGGTTCCCATTAATAAACGGAAAGGCTTAGAGTGGTGAGCCGAATGAAGGAAGATCATTCCCATACCATCCAAAACAGCGTCACGTACCAATGCGGCAACTGAATCCGGTACTTTGGCGTGGGCAGCATGTCCCCACCAGATCAATACATCGGTCTCATCCAAAACTTCCTTGGTAATACCGCAGTTTTCATCAGAAATTTCGCAATTATTATCATACAAAGTTGCCGTTTTTACTTCAATATCATCCTCATCACCTAAAAATTCAGCGATTGTGTTGTGAATTCCATTGGGATAAATTGCCGCTACATTTTCATGAGTTTGCTCATGCCTAAACTCATTCCATACCAATACACGAATCATTGTTTCATTCTCCTATCAAATTAAAAAATAAATTTTACCCCTGCTTACAGGAATATTCTATACTAATTATATCAAATATTTTTGGTTTGTCAATAACAGAAAAAATTTTATTTGTATTTTTCAAAGACTTTGTTATAATTACCGCGAAAGTGATAAGAATTTCCGTTCTTATTTTCCTCTATTATCTCAAGCCCCAAATATTCTAATATATTTTGTGATTTAATATTACTCTTGTGCGCATATGCCTCCACGTATGGCGTATTATGAGGAACGATCTGACATAAATTATGAAACAATTGACGAAATATACCGGTTCCATGATAATTTTTAACGATTTGTATTTCCTCCATCATAAAAACGGATTCATTAACATAATACTGAAAGAAGCCTACAATCAATCCATCATCGTAAATCAACAATATTTGTCGGTTATCTTTTTTTATAGCCGGCGAAACAGCATGATACCATAATGTGTAATCCTCCTCATATGAATTCCCTGTGGGCACGATTAAACTCATATTTGAATACAAAATTTTGAATATGTCAGGAAAAATATCGTCAATTCTCTTCTTATCTAAAAAATCAAAGGATATCATTTGTTCTCTTCTATTTTAGTTATTTTAATCTGTATTTTTTTTCATATGTTCTGGCAAAAAAACATCGGCAAATCCATCATGCGAAAAGGTTAGTTTATTTTTTTCAGCTTTGCGTAATTTCCCATTAACTTTTTTGTTCCAAAATCATCAAAAACAACTTCATAAAGTACATCGGATCCCATAGGACGGACCGAGAGAATTTCGCCTTCTTTAAAAGTAAGATGAAATACTCTGTCTCCCTCCTTAAGAACAGGAGCTTTATCTGAGCCGGCATTTGACGTCGATGACTTCATCAATGTAAACCCGCCATTTGAATTAAAGCTTGTTGAAATCGAATCCTCCGCGTGAAAATACGTTTTTGGTTTGCGGTCATAGGATGCGATATACGGAGATGTCTCTACCATTAACTCATGCGGAATTTCCTCAACAAAGCGCGAAACAGGATTTGCGGAGGTTCGTCCATATAGCATACGCGTTTTTGCTCTCAAAATATATAGTTTGTCCTTCGCGCGTGTGATCGCGACATAGGCAAGACGGCGTTCCTCTTCCAGCTCATCGGGACTTCCGAGAATATTTTGCATCCCCGGAAAAATACCGTCTTCCATCCCCGGCAAAAAAACGATTGGAAACTCTAAGCCTTTGGCGGAATGAATTGTCATCATAACAGCTGCGTCAGCATCCTCATCATATTTATCCACCTCAGAAACAAGGGCGTTTTCCTCTAAAAATCCTAAAAGCGTGGGAGCATCCGTGTTTTTTTCATATTCAATTACACCCGAGATAAACTCATCAATATTCTCAAGCCGTTCTTTTTCCTCTTCTCCCGCGTCAATAAGCATTTGACGGTAACCGGTACGATTCAAAACCTGCTTTACAAAATTCTCTAAGGTAATATCGGTTTCCAAAAGCTTGCGAAGAGAATGGATCATCATAGCAAAGTCCTTCAGCTTACCGGCAGAGCGAGAAAGAGCGGGATATAAATCCGCACGCGACAAAACATCAAAAACCGAGCAGCCTTGCTCCCGTGAGATAGCATCAACAGCATCCACCGTTGCCGTTCCGATCTTACGTTTTGGTTCATTGATAATTCTTCTCATTCTCTCCTTATCGGAGGGATTTGTTATGAATTGTAAATAGGCAACAATATCACGAATTTCTTTTCGGTCATTAAAGCGTAAACCGCCAAGCATCCGATATGGAATGCCGCTCTTAGCAAAAGTGCGCTCTATAATGTTGGATTGCGCATTTGTCCGATAAAGAATGGCGCAATCACGGTAACGTGCCTTACCGTTTGCCATTAAATTTTGAATTTCAGAAACAATATATCTGGCTTCTTCGTTTTGATCGGAGCAAACGCGTAATGTTATTTTTTCTCCGTCAGAACGATCAGTCCAAAGGGTTTTTCCCTTTCTTGAAACATTGTGAGCAATCACTCCGTTTGCGGCACGCAAAATCACATCGGTAGAGCGATAATTTTGCTCAAGGCGAATCGTTTTTGTTCCTTTAAAGGTTTTATCAAAGCCAAGGATATTCTCGATTACGGCACCTCTGAACTTATAAATACTTTGATCATCATCACCGACAACCATAATATTTTTATGGAAATTTGATAATACCTTAGTCAGTCTCAGCTGAGCAATGTTGGTATCTTGAAATTCATCTACTGCCACATACCGAAATTTCCTTTGATAATAGTCTCTGACCTCCTCATCGTTCTCCAAAAGAAGAACTGTTTGCATAATCAGATCATCAAAATCCATTGCGTTTGAGGTTTTCAAGCGCTCTTGATAGGCACGATAAACACGAGAAATCTGCTTAGCACGGAAATCCTTCAAACCATATTCCCTTTCAAACTCTTCGGGTGAAAGTAAATTTTCTTTCGCTCGGCTGATCGAGCTCATGATTGATTTTACAGGAAGAGATTTTTCATCAATACTTAGGGATTTCATTGTTTCGCTTATCGCGTTTTTGGTGTCCGTGGCATCATAAATTGTAAATCCCTTATCAAATCCCATACGATCGACGTATGTACGTAAAATACGCACACAAATCGAATGAAAGGTTCCCGCCCAAACAGAATCTGCCGCATTGTCCTCAGGCAAAGCCAAAGCTAACCGCTTCTTTATTTCATTAGCGGCTTTATTTGTAAAGGTGATCGCAAGCATTTGCCACGGAGCACAGGGCGATGAAATAAACTCGGGTAAGATCTGCTCTATTTCTTCCTTGGATAAAAGAGCGGCACGTTCTAATTCTTCTACACGATCCGAAGTGATACCATAGGGAACATAAGTACTGTGATACGCGTTTCCGTAACGAATAAGGAAAACGATTCGGCGCACCAGCACCGTAGTTTTTCCGCTTCCCGCTCCTGCCAGAACCAACAAGGATCCTTCTGTAGTAAAAACAGCTTCTCGTTGACGCTCATTCAAATCAGCGTAGCATATGTCAAATAATTTCTTTTTTGCCGACAAATATCGACTTTCCAAACTGTTTTGATTCATATATTTCTTCCAATCGTTAAAGCTTCGTTAATAAAATTTTCAATATCTCTATAATATCTTTATTATACAACAAGTCGCCCTTTTTTTCAAGAGCGACTTGTTTAAATTAAGATTATTTATTTTTTATCACCATTTTTGAGGTACACCGCCCTCATATCGCCAACCACCGACCGTTTGTGTCGCGGAATAGATATAACGGCTTGCGGTTTGAAGATCCGCATTATCACTGTCAATGATGATACTACCCCATGCGGAAGCAGTTCCTCCATAAAATACATCACAGGACGCCGGAACACCGTTCATCACTCTTGCGCCAATCATTTGAACCGTAGAAGGAATCACCACACTGCTCAGTTTTTCACAGTTAGCGAAGCTTCCCACACCGATATAGAGCAATTGGCTGCTGGAGCCGCAAATTACATTGGTCAGCTTTTTAGAATTAAAGAATGCGAAATCAGAAATACCAACGGTGTCATTTCTTAACAAAATAGAAGTTACCGAGTCGTCGCAATCAATCGCCCAACGATCCACATAAGATACACCGCCTTCTGTTTTGATCAGCTTGGAGCAACCGTGGAAAGCTTGCTCGCCAATCTTTGTTACACTGCTGGGAATAGACAGCGTGGTTAAAGACGAGCAAGTGTTAAACGCATAATTTCCAATTGTAGTAACACCGTTGGAAATCGTAAGGTTCACAAGCGCCGTACATCCCTCAAAAGCACTGTTGCCAATTGTTTTTACATTTGCGGGAATCAAGATCTCCGTCAATCCTACACAATCCTTAAATGCACTGTCCCCAATAAATGTAATTTGAGAAGGAATCGTTATTGTTCTGATATTGGCATTGCCGCGGAAAGCATTGCTTCCGATTCCTATTACCGTATTGCTGTCTGTAGGAATCGTGCTGTTTTTACAACCGGCAATCACTGTCCGAGCAGCGACATCAATAACACAATTATTAATGCCAATATACACACTGTTGCCATCTTCCACCGCAAGGGTTTCCAATGCGGAGCAACCATTAAAAATGTAATTGCCAAGTGCAGTGACACTTGCGGGAATTGTAATGGATTTTAGATTGACACACCCGTTAAACGCCCAATCATTAATTGTATGAATTGAGGCTTCTTCTTCAAAAGTAATGGAAGTAAGTGTCTTTACATTGTTAAACGCATAGGTAGGAATATTGTCTCCTCCGAGAATAACTACCTTTTCAAGACGGTCTTTTGCCAAAGCGCCGATCACCGCTGTGGGAATATTCGCCTCAGTCACATTAACACATCCGTAAAACGCGCCAAAACCGATATCGGTAATATGCTTGGGAACAGTAATGGAGGTCAGATGAGACAAATTCGCCATTCCATAAGTATAAATACCGTAGGTTTTTTCATTGATCCGATCGGGCAGGCTAATCTCAGCTTCATTTCCCTTATACCCTATCAGATAGTATTCCTCCGCTACATCGTCGCAATAGAAAATATATCCGTTTTCCTTTACAATTTTTGAGGATCCTTCAGTCGGAGTATAAATGTTCTTCGCATAATATCCAATATAGCCATTTTCAGCGGATTCCAAGGTAAGCTCAATCGACGAAAGGTTGTTAACCTCGATCAGCTTTTGACACATCTGAAAAGCACAACTTCCGATTCTCCACATTTTAGACGGAAGGGTAAAAGAGATTAGTCCTGTACATCCGGAAAAGGAGCTGTTTCCAATTCCAACCAAACTGCTGTTTTCACCCAAATTAACTTCAGCTAACGAAGTACAGTTATACATTGAATAATCACCAATGCTTGTTACAGAATCGGGAATAGAGATAGACCGCAAGGATGTACAGCTATCAAACAATCCACTGCTTATCATTTTTAAATTTTTTGATAAGGTTACGCTTTCCAACGCGGTACAATCAGAGAAAGCATATTTTTCTAACGTTGTAACGCTATCAGGCAAAACAATACTTGTCAAAGATGTACAACCGGAAAATGCGTATTCACCAATCATTGTAATAGATTCGGGAAGCTCAACACTTGTAATCTGCGTACAATTCTGAAAAGCATTGTACTTGATCTGTGTTACGGGAATACCGTTTAAAACAGGAGATATACGAAGAACCGTATCTGTACACGTGCCCATGCCAACAACACCGTAAGATGTATTGTCAGGATTTAAAATATACTGCAACCCCTTACTGTACATAAAATTATCGTTTTCTAAATTCGAATTATCCGCATTGTTTTCGCCGGACGGTGTATCCGCGGACGAATCAGCGCTTGGATTACTGTCATTCGGCAAATCTGTCGCTCCGTTGTCACAAGAAGTAAAGACAAGCATAAAAGCTAAAAGCAACATACATAATGACAGAAAAAAACTAAGATTTTTTTTCATATAATTCTCCTTATTTTAAAATAAACTCATTTTTATCATTATATCATATAAGAAATCTGTTTGTCAATACATATTAAAATATTCGTAAAATTAAAAGAGGATCATTATAAAAGTGTCGGTTTATAATGATCCTGCAAATATAGTTTCGATAAGAATATTTTATTTTAGCTGTAATCCTTCATAAAGCAAGCTTGTCAATGTTGGATGGATGATCCTGTAACCGTAATCACATCCGACAACATGAGTGCCATAGTACAAAGCAATGTGATTCACCGTGTCAATCATAACAAAAGCATTTGCCGCGCCATCCCAGCCAAATTCTCCAATCGGCGTGGGAGATAGCGAGCGAATAGCGTTTATATGCACTCTTCCGCACAAGCCCCAGCCATAACCATATAGCCGAGAGGTTACAAAATCATTGAGCGCATCATCGCAAAGACGGTTTTCCCTCATCATCTGAATCGTTTCAGGCTTAAGTAAAACATATCCATCCCTTGTTTTTCCGCCGCATGCGATTACAGTGATGATTTTGATATATTCATCTACCGTCGCAAACAGTCCCGCGCCACCGCTATCATAATCAGGAGACAGTTGATATACATTCGTACACTCCTTCTCTGTTACCCTTCCGGTTCCATTCTCATATCGATACATGGAAACAAAGCGATTTTTTTGAGCCTCATTGGGACGAAAGCCCATGTCAATTATGTCTAAAGGATCAAAAATATTTTTTTGTAAATACTCCGCAAACCGCATTCCCGAAGCGACCTCCACAACGGCAGCTAAAACATCATGACATAAGCTATATTGATAATGCGTGCCGGGATCAAATTTCAAGGGATCCTTTGCCATCGCGCGCACGATATCTAGCGTATCTCCGCCTAAATGTACGGCAGAACGGATCGCATCGGTTTTTAAATCATATGTCATACCGCCTGTCATGGTAAATAAATGTAAAACAGTCATAGCTGTCTTAGGCGCGACGATGGAACCGTCCTTGTGTCGGATCATTACCTGACTGTATTCCGGAATGTATTTGGAAACAGGATCATCCAAACAAATTTTTCCCTCCTCTACCAACCGCATGGCGGCAATACATGTAATGACCTTGGTAGCGGAGAAAATCCAATAAATATCTTGGTTGCTAACCGGACGTGTCTTTGCCGCGTCAGCATAGCCGACACCTTTGCGGTAAATAATTTTACCGTCCTTGGATACTGCCAATTCACATCCCGGAATTCCCCGTTCCGGCATTTGATCCATAAATAAGTCCAGTTTTGAAAAATTCATCTTAATCTCCTTTGTGTCTTTTTCGTATCAAACGTATATTATTAATAATCAAAAGAAATTAAAACGAGTAATACGTAATATCATCCTTCTTTGAGCGCAACGGCAAGCGAATAATTTTACAGTCGCCGTCCGCGCGAAAACAGTTTTCCTCACCCAGCGTGTCAAAAATGTACTTATTACTTTCAATTGCGTTTCCGATCCACTGATACTTTACCCCGACCGTGCGGAAGCAGAACGCCAAATCAGATGTACACCACATAGAATAAGTAGGAGCGATTAATTTATAAAGCTCAACAGTTCCGCCACTATAACCGTGATGGTTGATTTGAACAAAATCACTCTTTAAAGCACTGCCAATACGGTCACAAATCAACTCAGAAGCGCTTTTTTCGCAGTCACCCATAAACAATACCGTCTGTCCGCCAACCTTCATACGCATAACAGTAGAACTGTCATTCATATTTCCTAAGGTCTTGGGGAAATAATCCTCATGGGTGTAAATAATTTCAAATTCCGCATCACAAAAACGAATGATCTGTCCGGAATGGGGCTTAATTCTCTTCACATCACCGTATTTTTTCAAATATTCCGGTGCGTGAACCGTCAGAAAATCACTGTATCCGCCTCTTCTATGAAACATTTCCGCGGTAGTGGGATTCGTGATCCAATATTGAAGAGTTACACAGTCCGCATACTTATCGGTAAATGCTTGGAAGCATCCGTGGTGATCTCCGTGAGAGTGGGTCATAAACCATGCGGCAATTACGATCTTGCCATCTGTTTTCTTATTATTATCCAACAAAAAGCGATAAAGTCTGTCAGCGTCTACTGTATATCCACCGTCAATGATAATAAATCTTCCATCCGCTAAAATAATCACATAGCTCATGCCGTTTCCGTCTGTGATCTCACGGTGGGAATAATCCATGGGCATAACGCACAGGGAGGTATCCGTCACTTTTTCATATCCATCAGACTCATCGGCGGGAAGCGAATAGGTCTCTAAGGTATCGGATATGATTCGAACACTTCGATCGGCAGCTGTATAATAAACGTGAAGCATTCCCTTATCGCTTACAAGGGTAGTATACATATTCTCGCCAATGGTATTCTTTTGAAGAATACGATACATATCGCTTTGCTCCAGCTCGGAAGCAAATTTTTCATATTCCTCACGAGAAACATCGTAACGATATTTCATTCTGCAACCAAAGCCTAAATCCGCTCCCTTATCGGGAAAATTTACATAGATTGTCCCTTCATAGCTTTTCATTTCTTAATTCTCCTTTATTTTATATTTTATGTGGAATTTGTTACTTCCCAAAGAATTTAATATTTGGATAATGACGAATCTTTTTTAATATAGCGATATCCGTTGGGGAATCCAATGACCGTGCATACGGGAATTTTTCCCCGCAAATATTCGGAAGCACGCTTTACATAAGAAGGAGGAATACATACGGAAGCAACACCGTATTTTATCGCATCATCACAAACCACTCAGATCTCCTCCCAAGTCGCGGCTTGTGAGAGAAGCGTATGATCCACAGATTTCATAATATCCTTAATTTCCATAGAAGCTTCTCATTCAGCGGATACAAACTTCCACTCAAATATCTGACGGATCTTTTCCACACCTGTTTCAAAATAAACGATCTGTAGCTTGTCATTGTTTTGGATCAGTAAAAGCGATTCATCCGCAGCTACCGTCTGTTTATAAAGATTGCCGTCACTTGCTGTAATATACAGAACAGATTCACCCGAAATCGCCACAATACGAATATCACTTACCGTAATATCCGCCGTACCTTGCGTCTCATTGGGCTGAGGCTCCTCAGGAACAGAGGAAATAATTCCCTCCTGCTTTAGTAATTGAATATACGCTTGCTTTGCGTCCGCTTGCGTAGTGCCTGTGGCAACAATACTGTAATTCTCAACATTAACCAAAGCATGCATCTTTACAATACCGTTGGCATCCTTTAAAACCATGATATATGTGGCTTCTCCCGAAACATTGATCAATGACGGGAAGGAAGCGATATAGCCCTTTTCCTGTACCTCTCCTTGTGCCGCGCCCATAGCGGAATACTCCTCCGCTCCAATTACAGAGTAAAACTTATACTCGCCTGTTCTCGCATTGCTTACAATAAAGCCAATATTACTTTCATCACTGCTTACCGAGGTAATGCCTGTAAAGAACCATACGTCATCTCCAATAATAATATAACCGAAATCGTCCGTGGTGACCTTACAATCCTTATTTCCGATCACGCTGTTCCAAAATCCGTTTTTCAGCGTACCGTACCAGTCATATTTTTGGGAAGCTAAAGCGCCCGTGAATACATTGTCGACCCAGCTCGGAGTATCTGCCAAAGAGTACAGATTAGACGTTCCGTCGCAGGGATTAAAGATAATAACCTCATTTACATCCATTCCGCCAAAGAGTCCCACCTTGGGTCTCATGCAGGAAACAATATAATACGGATTTCCTTGCTCATCCAACTCAAACACACAAGATCCAAAAATTTTTGTAGGATAGGAAAAACGCAAGGTGCGCATAAGATCATCGTTAAAATATGCGCTGTCCGTATAGATCATGGGAGACTCAAACTTCACGTATTCCGCGGAGCTGTTAACAGGATCCACCATAACAAAGCCGGGAATACCGTTTGCGCGGTTATTGATCCACTTAAAGAAATCCACATATTCAAGATTGGATACCTTACGCGGGATTCCCTGATAATTGATCTGTGAATATGAACCGTTTACCTGATACTGTGAAACAACTTCAGAAAGCGAACCTAATGTTCTGTTACCGATAATATTGGCAGATTCAGAATCCATCAAAGGAATATTGGTTACCAAATCGGTTTCCGGCATATCTTCTTCAAAAACCGCTTCGGGAACCGAAATAATGTTGGAGTATTTTGTTGCATTAAAGAAGGTCGAGGAAATTAAATTTCCAACCAACAAAACGGCAACAGGAATAGCGACAACCGCAATAAAAATCTTCATTCCTGCGCTGAAATTTCCGCGAGAGGACTTTTTGTTTCCTTTTAATGACTCAAAAATGCCACCCTTTAATTTTAAAAGCATGTATGCAGCTCCGTATACTAATACAAGAAATGTAAGCGAAATCCAAAATTCCTGACTGAAAATATTCATTGGAGGCAAAATAAAATAATATGACGCCGCAGCAATCAATACAGTAATAAGCGCCGCCAAAATAATACGAGTTGATTTTTTCATAAACTCCTCCTTGCCGAAAATAGGCATAGTATTTTTAAGATGATATAAAGGTACTCGGTGTGTCAGAAAAATCGAACACACATTTGTCTCCTGACAATTTAAGAGTTGCGTCAAAGGGCTTTCCCTTTTTTGACATAAAGCCTTTAATTTTGGTCGTTGATCCCGTCTCTAACAGCCGCTTAGCGTTCCGAATAGAAACAGCGCGTCCGCAAATATAAAGACTTAAGGTAAATTTACAGCCATTTCGGTAACCGCTGCAGCCATAATTTGTTTTGTATCGCTTGATCTCTTCTCCGCAAAGAGGACACTTCCCGACTACATCGCCAAAAAAGCCAATATCGGTATCCTCCTCCAAAGATAGCTCAGTCGGAACAGCAAAGTACCGCGATATTTCCTCCACAGCCATGTGAACGCTGTCACCCACACCGATCTCCCCACGATATACCTTTTTTAAAGCACGACCCATTTCCGATGTTTTAAATTTATCCATAATAATATTCATTCTGTCCAAAGACTCAATAAAATAAACACCATCAGGAAGAATGGTATAAACATCTTTCTTCAATTGAATGTATCCGCTGTTCCGAGCATTGTCAATAATTCCCGTTCGGGTAGCCTCTGTCCCCAATTCAACACCCTCAAGCATGGCACGGTATTCCTCGGCATCGTCTGCGCCCATAGAATCATCAATGGCAGCCTTTTCCTCGCGAAAGGGATTTTTTAAATAATTATTTAAGGTTTCAATGGTGTAATGCTTGGGCGGCGAGGTTTCCTTTTCGATCGGCGCAAAGCAAATATTCACTCGGTCACCCTTTTGAAGCGCAGGTAAGATTTTGTCCTTTTGCGCGCAATCATCGTATTTTGTCCATCCCTTTTCACGAATCGAAAGACCTTTAAGAACAAAATCCTCCAAATCTCCCACGCTCACCGTAATCTCAAGCTTTTCAGCAATACACTCTTCCTCGCAAAAAACAGCGATAAAGCGGCGAAAAACCGTGGAATATACTTGCATTTCCTTTTCACTTAACCGACTCTTATCAGGGATTTTATAGGTCGGCGTAATAGCAGAGTGGGACTCGATCTTGCTGTCATCAAAAATCGTTTTCTTATCCTTAAAAACAACAGGATACCCGATTTTAGCGCAATTTTCCAAAATCGTCTTGATCTTTGCCTTTTCCGCCGTGGCAAGATATTCGGAATTTGTTCTGGGATATGTCAAAAAACCTTCTTCATAAAGCTTTTGAACAATCTCCAAGCTTTCCGCCATTGACATTTTATATTTTTTTCCGAGAACATTTTGAAGCTTTGAAAGCGAATACAATTTTCCGGGAGAAAGGGTATCTTTTTTTCTTTTTACTGAGGTAACAACAGCCTCACACGCATTATACCTTTCACATAGCTCCTTTGCTTTTTGATACTCGGATGCGGAAAACTTTTTCTTGCTCTGCAATTCAACAATTTCGTCCCCTGTTTTTTCCCGACTTGCAATAGAATAATACGTTTCGGGCACAAAATTTTTGATTGCCATATCACGGTCATAAATGGCTTTGACGATCGGAACGATCACTCGTCCCACACGTAACAAGGTGCCCGTTCGTAGGGTTGCGTACCGTGTCAGATTTACGCCATACAGCCAATCAATATAGGTCCTGGCGTACCCCTCATTGGCAAGATTATCGTATTCTCCATCATCTTTCATTTCCGCAAAAGCGCTGCGAACCGTTTGAGGGGTCTGGTCAGGCAACCATAAACGCTTTATCGCTTTTGGGGTCTTTAAAGCGTTTTGAACACAAGTACGAACAATAATTTCTCCCTCGCGGTCAGCATCCCCCGCATTGACTATGGTGTCAACATCCTCGCGATTACAAAGCATTTCAATAATTTTATATTGCTTTAATACACCGCTGTCGGGCTGCTTGTCCTTTCCCTTTCGCAGCTCAAAACGAAATTGATCGGGAAAACAAGGCAGGTTATCCATCGACCATCTTCCCTTTGCTTCCGGTAACGGATTATAAGCTTCGATATCCGCCAAAGAAAACAGATGACCAAAGGCCCAGCTTATAATATAATTTTCATTTTCAAGATAGCCGTCCTTACGCTGAAATGAACCTAAGCCTACCGCGATATTTCTGCCAAGGCTGGGTTTTTCGGCAATAATCAAGATCATCCGTATACACTCCTATTTAAAATTTAAAGAAAGCCATAGGCAAAGAACACCTATGGCTTATTGCTCTATTCAAATTAGATGTATTTTTTTACGGTTTCGGAAGCTTCCTCGGCAGGAATCGAAGAGGTCATAACAACCTTTAAATTCAGCTTCAATGCCAGCTCATTAACTTCATCCGCAAATTTATCAAAAGCAGCAACATCATTATTACAAATCTTAAGAGCGGAATCTATAAACAAGTCCGTTACATCGTGATTGCTTGCAAGAATGCCTGCAACAAATCCATACAGAGACTGTGCGTCAGAGATAAAATACTCATTTGTATCAATCAATCTTGCCTGATATTTTACATCATAACGAAGCTTAACTCCCTTTTCGATACAAACCACATCGCCATGAGAATTGTCCACCGCGGTATTTACCATATTGATAAGCGCTTTTGTTTTTCCGGTTCCTTTAACACCGATAATTAACTTTAACATTCCGGACCTCCGATTAATTTATTGAGCAATTTTTCCTGCTCAACTATATTATATCGCATAAAAAGAATTTTTTCAAGAGCAAATTTAAAATTTTATAATAATTTCACTATTATTTTAATCTTGCTTCCAATTCTCTCTTTTGATCCTCATATCCGGGTTTTCCGAGGAGAGCAAACATATTCTTCTTGTATGCCTCTACTCCGGGCTGGTTAAAGGGGTTTACACCCAAAACATAACCCGAAACGCCGCAAGCAAACTCAAAGAAATACAAAAGATATCCGAGACAGTACTCGTTTTTCTCCTCGATCTCGATCAAAATATTGGGCGCGCCGCCATCAATATGAGCGAGAATTGTTCCCTGCATAGCGATCTTGTTGATTTCATTCAGATCAACACCGGAAAGGAAATTCAAGCCATCAACATTTGCCTCGTCGTACGGAACAGCCAGCTTGCTATCCGCGTTGGCAACAGATACAATGGTTTCAAATACATTGCGGCTGCCATCTTGAATAAATTGTCCGAGCGAATGAAGATCGGTAGAAAAAATCACCGAGGCGGGGAAAAGGCCCTTTCCGTCTTTTCCTTCGCTTTCTCCGTAAAGCTGCTTCCACCATTCGTTGAACATGGTAGCGTAAGGCTCATAGCTAACTAAAATTTCAGTAGCCTTTCCCTGTCGGTACATAATATTTCTCAGGGCGGCGTACTTCAAGCAATCATTTTTCTCAACATCGGCAACCGTAGTATAAGCGGCAGCCGCATCGGAAGCGCCTTTCATCAAAGCATCGATGTCAATACCGGAAACAGCAATGGGCAACAAACCAACCGCGGTCAGAACAGAAAAGCGTCCGCCAACATTATCCGGAACAACAAAGGTTTCATATCCTGCCTCATCAGAAAATTTCTTTAAGGTTCCCTTTGACTTATCCGTTGTTACGAAAATTCTCTCACGGGCACCGTCTTTTCCGTATTTTTTCTCCAAAAGCTCACGGAAAACACGAAAAGCGACCGCGGGCTCAGTCGTAGTACCTGACTTTGAAATAACATTGATACATACATCTTTTCCCTCACAAATGGCTAAAAGCTCATTCAGAGATTGCGCACTGATATTACATCCCGAAAAATATACATCGGGCGTATCCTTTTTCAAGCTATTGTACATCGGAGATTTCAAAAACTCCACTACTGCTCTCGCTCCAAGATACGAACCGCCAATACCGATTACGATGAATACATCACAGGATTTTTGAATCTTGGCGGCAGCCTTTTTGATTCTGGCAAATTCTTCTTTGTCATAATCATTCGGTAACGTGATCCAACCAAGAAAATCACTTCCCTCGCCTGTTCCTGCCAGTAAGCTTTTTTGCGCTGCCAGTACCTCATCACGTACTGCGCCAAACTCAGCATCGCTAACAAACGGTTTTACGTATGCGTCTGTTAATTTCAATGTCATTGTCAACATCCCCCATCTAAAAAAAGCATTTAAAAATATTTTGAATTATATTATATAATATAATCACAAAACAAATTATAACAAATTGTTACTTTTTTTATACAATATTGTTAAAATAATGACATTGACTGCAGGATGCAGCGCATAATACCAAAAAATCCGATTCTGTTAACCGTTTCATTTGCCAAAATATCGCATTTTCCGATCTCTGCTCCATTTAATGTAAATGAGATTGCTCCGATTTTTTCTCCTTTTTGAATCGGGGCGGTCAATTGCTCGGGCAGATCCATAATATATTCAACTTGCTTTATATCGGCTTTTTTAACAACCGCGGAAAACTCGGAATAGGAAGCTCCGCAAACTTTTTTCTCTCCGCCTAAGAGCTTGATGTCATTTATGATTTCCGAGGTATGCCTATATAGTGAAAAATTTGAAAAGCCCCAATCCAGCAAGGAGCTTGCCGCTGCGTTTCTTATATCTCGGCTGGGGGCAGCCATGATTACGCAAATCAAACTCATTCCGTCACGCTCGGCGGTAGCTGAAATACAAAATCCCGCTTTGGCGGTCGAGCCTGTTTTTAATCCTGTCGCTCCTTTGTAAAAGCGAACCAATCGGTTGGTGTTCGTTAATCCAAATTCCCCATTTCGAATACTGTCCATCCAAATAGAGCTGTATTCGGTGATCTTTTCGTGACGGATCAGTTCCCGAGACATGATAGCGATATCCCTTGCCGATGTAACATGATTGGTAGCGGTGTCATCAAGACCGTTGGTATTTTCAAAATTGGTATTTACCATTCCCAGAGCCTTTGCTTTTTGGTTCATTCTTTCAATAAACGCCTCTTCTGTACCGGCAATATGCTCTGCTAACGCTACAGCCGCGTCATTGGCGGATGCGATCACAACACTTTTGATCATGTCCTCCGCGCTCATTTGTTCACCCTCTTTTAAATAGATCTGTGACCCCCCCATAGAGCAAGCATGCGCGCTGGCAGTGATCATATCGTCATACTTTAATTGTCCTGCCTCAATTGCCTCCATAACAAGCAATAACGTCATCACCTTAGTTACAGAAGCCGGCGGGAGAGCTTCATCGCAATTTTGCTCAAAAAGGACCGTACCGGTAGATGCCTCCATTAAAATAGCGGATTTGCAGTCAAAGGACAGAAGTGTATCGGTTGTCACGGATGCGCGTTCCTGTCGTGCGTAAGAAGATATTGCAAGAGAAACAAAGAGGAAGAACACCATTGTAACCGAAACCGCTTTTTTTAAAATATCTTTTCTTTTTACGTGTGCTTCTTGGTAACTTTTTTTGTCAGACATCGAAATTTTCAATAAAATATCCATTATCATCAC
>JAZSPS010000057.1:0-14106 GCA_045537595.1 Eubacteriales bacterium | reverse complement strand
CAAGCTCGGCAAGGATTCTTCACCTTCGGCTCTGAAGAACACGAAGTGGAGCATGGTGCGAAGCGTTTTTGTAGGAGCGAAATCCAAAAGCTCCTCCTTTGGTCTTACGAAAAGACGCATCCCACGAATCGCGGGATGCGTCTTTTTTGTTTTTCTATTTATTCTACGGATATAATATAAGGATACAGCGGTTGCCCTCCGCTCATAACGGCGATATCACAAAGCGGTGCCTTTTTGCGTATAATTGCTTCTACCTCGGCGGTTTCCTCCTGTGGAACATCCTCGCCAAGAAATACTAAAATGTACGCCGCATCGGTCATTTTGTCCGCTAATTTCTCCAAACATTCCTTGGAGCTATTGGCTACACAGTCAATTCCTCCATCGACCAATCCTAACATTTGACCGTTCTCAATCCGTTCTCCCTCTACGGTGGTATCACGCACCGCATTGGTCACCGACATACTCACCACATGGGTAATGGCTTCCTCCATTTGCGCGGCATTATCCTCAGGTGTCGCATCGGGATTGAAGGCGATCATTGCGGATATTCCTTGCGGTACGCTGCGTGTGGGGATCACAATTACCTTTCTGTCCCGTACGAGCCCTGCCGCTTGCTCCGCTACCATATAAATATTTTTGTTGTTGGGAAATACAAACACATACTCCGCCGGCGTCAGATTCACCGCGTCAATGATATCCTGTGTGCTGGGATTCATGGTTTGCCCTCCATGAATGATTCTGTCAACCCCTACGTCACGAAAAGCGTCAGCGATTCCCTCTCCTAAACAAACCGAGACAAAACCGTATTTCTTTTCAGGCTTTACTACCGTGTCTTCCGCCTTTTTTTCCTTGATCTCTACCAGCGCCGAATGTTGATTTTTCATGTTCTCGATCTTTACCGTCGCCAAGGCGCCAAAGGTCAGCGCCTTCTCCATAACCGAGCCGGGATGGTCGGTATGAACATGAAGCTTAATAATACTTTCATCCTCGGCAAACACCACGCTGTCACCGATCTCACAAATAAAGCGGTGAAGCTCCTCCGCTTTCTCCTCGCCCAGATATTCCTCGGATTTATCCACAATACATTCCGTGCAGTACGCGAAAGTAATCTCCGCGGTATCGAATTCCGAAAAATCCGCTGTCTGTGTGTCAGAGAAATCCTCATTGAGCAACGCTATCGGCGTTTTCTTTAATGCCGCCAGCATTCCCTTCAGGATGGTTACAAATCCATAGCCGCCCGCGTCTACCACATGGGCTTCCTTCAGCTTGGGAAGCTGCTCGGGCGTTTTGGCAAGCGCCTCCTCCGAGGCGGAAAGCATGCTTTCAAAAAGGGAAAGCATATCCTTTTTCGCCCCCTCCAGCACGGAGACCGAAACAAACTTTTCCGCGCTTTCGGCACATTTCTGCATGACCGTAAGGATCGTTCCCTTCGTGGGGTTCATGACCGCCTTATACGCCTCGGTATGCCCCTGACGGAATGCCGCCGCCACATCGGAAATATCCGCGGTTTCCTTTCCTCGGAACGCCTTGGACATTCCTCGGAAAAAGAGCGACAGGATGGCGCCCGAGTTTCCTCTCGCCGAACGCAAGGCAACATCTGCCGCCCGCTTGGCACAATCCGAGAGAGATTCAAAATCCCCAAGATTTTTCATGGTACGCATCGTCAAGGTCATGTTGATTCCCGTATCTCCGTCAGGAACAGGAAATACATTCATATTGTTAATGATATCCTTACTGTTATCCAACGCGTTGGCAGCGGAGAACATCATTTCGTAAAACATTTTTCCGCTCAGAACCATGCGCGATTACCTCTCTGTTCCAAGATAGAAAACTGCCAGCGTTCCGGGTCCGGAGTGGGCTCCGATTACCGGTCCGGTATAACCAATGATGACCTCGGGAATATTCAACTCCTTTTTCATACGCTCAGCCAGATAGTTCGCGTCCGCCTCGGCGTCCCCGTGGCAAATGAAGCAGGTCTGCTTTTCGGGATCTACGATACTTGCCTTTGTATTTTCAAACAGCGCGTCCACCGCGGCTTTTCTTCCTCTCGCCTTCGACACATTGATCAGCTTTCCTTTATTGTCCACATGCATAACGGGCTTGATGCTCAGCATGGTTCCCATTACAGCCGTCGCCGCGCTGACTCTGCCGCCTCTCTTCAAGAAAAACAGATCGTCTACCGTAAACCAATGGCAAAGATGCAGCTTGTTTGTCTCGGCATAGTTACGGACCTCATCGATTCCCGCGCCCGATTGCCTCATTTTCGCGCACAGATAGACCAGCAGTCCCTCTCCCAAGGATGCGCAGAGGGTATCTACCGCGTAGATCTTTCTGTCAGGATACTTTTCCGAAAGCTCCTGAGCGGCCACAAAGCCCGCGTTGAAGGTTCCGCTCAGCCCTGAGGAAAAGCCCAGATACAAAATATCCTGTCCCTTCTCCAAGAAGGCTTCCATAAAGCTCATGAAACGGTCAATCCCCACGGCGGAGGTCGTGATCTGCTTTTTTTCTCTCAGCTTTTTGTAAAAGTCCTTTACGTCAACCTCGTGATTGAGGCACGTAGTACCATCGTCCATAACGACCTCCAAGGATAGTATCTCTATCCCCAGAGCATCGGTCATATCTTTTGTTAAGTCGCAAGAGGAATCGGTTAGGATCACATAGTTTTCCATAATAAACCTGCCTTTCTGATGCTTTCCATCTTCATTTTTATTATTTTTGTTTTTTCGTCGGATTCTGTAATCTTGAAGCCTTTTTCGTTTACGGAAAATGCCGCACTGCCGCGTTGATTTTTTGCGAAAATGCGGTAAAATAGATTTTTAGAAGTAGTATTTGATACTATTATATATCATTACATTTGTTTTGTCAAGCTTTTTCAAGAAAATATTTCCCTTTTGTTTTCCTTTTTGCTTTTTCTGTTATTTCAACAGGTGGCGCTTGATCTTTCTGGAGGTGGTTTTTTCAAAGGGCGTATTGCGCAGCTCGATCTTCTTAACCTGCTTGTAGGTGGGAAGCTGCTTGTTCATTGTCATGATCGCCGCCTCGATATCCTTCTCGATCTCCTCATCGGGAGTGCCCTCCGGGTATTTTGTATAATCGGGATAGACCAGCGCTACCAAGGTAACCGCCTCTCCGTTCTGTCTGCCGATGACAGCGCATTCGGCAATAGTTTCAATGTTGCCCAAATATTCCTCGATCTCCTCGGGGAACACATTTTTTCCGTTTTCCAACACAATCACGCTCTTCATACGTCCCGTGATATAGAAATATCCGTCCGCGTCCACATATCCAACGTCGCCTGTGCGGAACCATCCGTCCTCGGTAAAGGCATTCTGTGTTGCCTCGGGGTTATTGTAGTAACCGATCATGACATTATCGCCTTTGACCTGAATCTCGCCCTCAATATATCCCTTCTCATTGTAGTCCTCTCCGTCGATTCGTGCCTGACAGCAAGGAACGGTAGGACCTACGGAGCCGTATTTGCGCGCGTAATAGGGAGTTACAAAGACCAGCGGTGAGCATTCGGTAATACCGAAGCCCTCGTAAATGGAGATTCCCAAATTTTCAAAGAACTCGATCATTCTTGGATTCAGCGCCGCGCCGCCGCATATGATTTTTTCCAAGCGGCCGCCAAAGGAATCGAGGATCTCAGAAAACAGCTCCTTTCTCTTGTCAATTCCCACGGTTTGCATCGCGCGGGAAACGCCGATGCCCAGCTTCATTTTTTTATCTCTGCCACTCTTTTTCGCCTCGGTCCAGATCCGCTTATAGAAGGTATAAACATACAGAGGAACCAAAACAAGACCCGTAGGACGGAAAATCTTAAAGTTTTTCAAAACATGGGTCAAGGAATCGTTGATACAGACATGCATACCGTAATCCAATGCCGCCAGCATACACGCCAGCTCATAGGTGTGGTGGATCGGCAGTAAGGACACGATCACGTCGTCGGGATTGAAGTCAACGGTCTCAGCCGCCGAGGAGACCGCGGAGAAGATGTTCTTCTGGCTGAGCATAACGCATTTGCTGGTTCCCGTAGTTCCCGAGGTAAAGAGCATTTCCGCCAAGCCCTCGCGGTTTTTCACGGGAGGATAGCTGTAGCCCTTGCGAACGGCGATCTCTCCCTTGGCAAGGATCTGCCCAAAGGGTACCACCTTCTCCTTCGCGCTCTCTGCCTCATCGGGGTCAACCGCCGCAAAAAGCTTAAGGCTCTTGTGATTTTTCATGGCTTCATCAAACTTACCGTTAAAGGAGGCGGAGTAGACAATACCGTCCGCGTCAACGCTGTTCAAAAAGCCCTCGATCACCTCAATCTCCAATTCCTTATCCAGAGGAATCACCACGCCTCCGATTGCCAGAACGGCGAAATAAGAAACCACCCACGCCACCGAGGTCTCTCCAATGATGGCGATTCTCTTTTCCGCGTAGCCCGCCTCTGTCAGTCCTGCCGCCATATTACGGATCATTCCGCTCAATTCCTCATAGGTCACATCAATGACGTTTCTCTTCTTATCAAAATAGGAAAAAGCGATACGGTCGCCGTGCTTGCTCAGGATACGGATCAGATCCATCACGTGCTCCACGCGCTCGTATTTTCTGATGGTTTTCACATTCCGATGAAATTTCACCTCTACGGGCTTTACGGTTTGATTGTCATCCTTCCCACTGTTTTTCAGAATGGGCAAACGCTCTGTGATTTTCATAATAATATTATATCCTCCAAAACATTATATACTTTCTTTTAAGGTTTCATTTAGTTTTCGCAAAAAACCGCTCATTTTTACTTTATTTTTACGTTATTTTATTCTTCACTTGAAATTGTTGACTGATTTTTGAAGACTTCCCATCTATCTTAAGCCTTATAGGCTTATAAGAAATCCTCCGCTTGCTCCAGATTTTCACAAATCTCGGTTAATGTCTCATAAAAAATTTCCAGCCGCTCAGGCGGGATATTTCCACTGACAAACTGAAGAATCCGCTGTACACGGTCATTGATATCGGAAGCGATGCCCTTCCCTTTTTCGGTGAGAATACATTTTTTCCGATAATTTGATCCGTTTCCAATCTCGGATGCCAGCTCCTTGGCAAGGAGATCGCCGATGACACGTGTGATCTGCGCGCGGTCAACACCGCAGCGGTGTGCCAGCTCGGTTCTTGTCAAGCCTTCGGGATACTCGTATAGCTGACGGATACATAAGGTATGGGTACCCGACAAGCCATAGTCTCCCATTCCCTTAAATTTTAACCGCTCCAAGCTTTTCACCGTGTTTCCGATCAGCGAATTAAACGCGTCGAAGCCGGTTTGGACTTTATTTTCGGAGTCGGATTTTTCCATCAATTCACCCCCTTCGCATAGATATCCATATACATCATACCACAAATATGTTGAGATGTCAACATCATTAGCGATATTTATTAAAATATTTATATTAAATTATATTAATTTGTAAGAAAATGCAATTCAAAAGCGTTTTTACCTACCGGGAAGTAAAAAGCGGGTAACACTTTTAGAGTTGGACAAGGGTTACCGGTTTGTTAATTTTTTTCGTATATTTCAAAGTATATTGTGTGCCTTTAGAGCAACCGCCCCATATGATAAGTACAGCGTCAGCCATCTCAACCATTTCCTCGTTTCGCCTAAGGGGCGCGGATCGTCCGTAAAGGCTGTAGCACGGGCGCAATATGTATTTAGAAAGACGGTGCAAATCAGCATACTGCTCTGCCAAGCGATCAATTCCGCCAGCGCCACCGCTGATAACGGTGTCAACATTCGCCGAAATATACGGTGACAAATCAAAGTCTGTGATGCTCCGCGAGCCAACAATTAGTAATTTCATTGAATAAAATCCTCCTTCAAAATATATACCTATATAAGTATATACCAAATTAAAGAAATTGTCAATTAGGTATATATCCGATAAAATATATATCAAAGGAGGGATGTTAATGGTAAGGTTGACTATAGACAGATATTTGGAAAAGAGTGGTATTACTCGGTATGAATTAGCTAAGCGGACCGACGTTAAATTTCAAACGATAGATCGTTATTACAAAAATCGTGTTGTTCGTTACGACAGTTACATTTTAGACCGCATATGCACGGCATTGGGATGTTCCCTCTGCGACATTATCGAATACGTAAAGGATGACAAACCTCCTTTGCTTTAACGCTACAGGTGTTACACGATCGTGCTTAATGCTTAAAAACAGCAATTCTATATCAAAGGAAAAAAGCCGGTACTATGGTGCGTGTTCTTAAGGATAGCTTTAAGAATTCGTTACCTGCCGACAGAAAATGACAGAGAATGTTTTTACGTTCTCTGTCATTTTTCGGTTCTTCCATATTTTATTGTATCTTTATTGTATCTTAAACTGCGTGCCCTGAGGAGTGTCGATCAGCGTTACTCCCTTGGCTGCCAAGGTCTGCCGTATCTCGTCGGCAAGCGCGTAATTCTTCGCCTTCTTTGCCTCCGCTCTCTTGACGATCATTTCCTGAATCTCACGAATAAACGGATCGTCCGATCCCGCCTCGCTTTCCTTTGTTTTCTCCTCTTCTTCCTTTTTCATCGCCTCTGCCGCCTTCAGAAGATCCAATCCCAAAACCCGATCAAAATCCGCGATCAGAGCAAGCTTGGTCGCCGCCGTTGTCTTTGCCTTCAGTACATCATACAGCGCGGTAATTCCCAAGGATGTGTTCATATCATTGTCCAGCGCCGCGCAAAACGCACCCTTTCTCTCCTCAAAGACCGCTTCGTCAACCTCTCCCGCCGACTCCTTCAAAAGAGCCGCGATCTTGGCAACCAGCTTCTTGTACGCCGTCGCCGCGTTATCCAGATTTTCGTAGGAAAACACCAAAGACTTCCGATAGTGGGACTGCAAGCAGAACAGACGGTATACCAACGGATTATAGCCCTTGGATTCCAACAGAGACACGGTCAAAAATTCGCCGCTGCTCTTGCTCATCTTTCCGCTGTTGGTGTTCAGGTGGTGGACATGGAACCAATAATTGCACCACTTATGCCCCACATACGCCTCACTTTGCGCGATTTCATTGGTATGGTGGGGGAAGGCGTTGTCGATACCGCCGCAGTGGATATCCAAATATTCACCCAAATGCTTCATGCTGATGCAGGAGCATTCAATGTGCCAGCCGGGGTAGCCTACGCCCCAAGGGCTGTCCCATTTCAGCTCTTGGTCGTCAAATTTTGATTTGGTGAACCAAAGCACAAAGTCCGCTTTGTTCCGTTTGTTGGTATCCTCCTCAACACCCTCGCGGACGCCGACCTCCAGATCCTCTTCCTTAAAGTCGTTAAAAACGTAATACTGCTTTAGCTTTGCCGTGTCGAAATAAATATTCCCCCCCGCCTCATAGGCATAGTCCTTGCGGAGAAGCTCCTCGATCACACGAATAAACTCATCGATACAGGAGGTGGCAGGCGCTACCACGTCGGGGGTTTTGATATTCAGCTTTTCGCAATCGGCAAAAAAAGCGTCGGTGTAATATTGGGCGATCTCCATAACCGTCTTTTTCTCGCGCTTCGCCCCCTTCAGCATTTTGTCCTCGCCCGTATCGGCATCGCTGGTCAGGTGTCCCACGTCGGTGATATTCATAACGCGCGTAACATCGTATCCCACGTAGCGAAGATACTTTTCAAGAATATCCTCCATAATGTAGCTGCGCAGATTTCCGATATGAGCGTAATGATACACCGTAGGTCCGCAGGTGTACATGCTCACCTTTCCCGGGGTGTTGGGAATAAATTCTTCTCTTGTTCTGGTCAATGAATTGTATAATAGCATGGTTTTCGTCCTTTTCTTCGTTATTTTTGGTTCTCCGTTGATTTGCTCTTCTTGGATTTGCCCGCCTTTACGGTCTCCAGCTCGCTCTCAAGCGCGGCAAGCTTTTCCTCTAAGCGACGGATCTGCTGTGCCACAGGGTCGGGAATATGGATCTGATCCAGCGCGTCCTCTACCCGCACGCCCTCTTTCTTGACTACCTTCGCGGGAATTCCCACCGCGGTGCAGTTTTCGGGAATCTCGGTCAGTACCACAGCGTTGGCGGCGATCTTGGAATTATCCCCGATCTTAAAGGGACCGAGGACCTTGGCTCCCGCGCCTACCATAACATTGTTTCCCAGCGTGGGATGCCGTTTGCCCACGTCCTTACCGGTACCGCCCAGTGTTACGCCTTGATAAATGGTACAATTGTCTCCGATCTCGGCGGTCTCACCGATCACCACGCCCATGCCGTGGTCGATAAGCAAGCCCTTTCCGATCTTCGCGCCGGGGTGGATCTCTATCCCCGTTACAAATCTTGCCGCTTGGCTGATGGCTCTGGCGGCGAGAAAATGACCGTTCTCATGAATTCGGTGGGCAATTCGGTAAGCGGCTAAGGCGTGCACGCCCGAATAAAGGAGCGCTACCTCCCTGTCGCTTTTGGCGGCAGGATCTCTCTCCCGTGTGGCTTGAATATCCTCACGGACCGATTGCGCGGTCTCACCCAACACCTTTTTCATATTTTTTACCGTCTTTACTGCCCCATCCATCTTCTTTTTCAGCGCATCCGATGGATTCTTCTTCGCGGACGCTTTAGGAGCTGCTGTTTGATTCATATGTTCCTCCGTTCCTCATTTAAAAATTCGATCTGCGTTTCCTTCAACGCTTCAATTTTACCCATTTTTAAAAATTATAAACGAGAGCAAACCCAAAAAGCCTCTGTGTCCCAAGGGACACAGAGGCATATCATACGCGGTTCCACTCTGCTTAAACACAAAATGTGTTCATCTTACAAGCTTCCTTAACGCGGAAAATACGCCATAGGCTACTGAGAAGGGGCATCACACGCCGCCTCGGTTCGCCACGGGATCTCACGGACGCACAAGCCGCCGCCCTCTGCGGATTGCTCTCAGCCAACGGCAATCCTTCTCTGAAGCAGAGCTTTGTCGGTTTCTTTCCGATCACAGACCATAGATGATAGAATTGGTATAAATTATAATCCTTTTCGCGAAGGCAGTCCCTCCGCTATTTTTATTATACACCGATTCTTTTCATTTGTAAATAGTTTTTTTAATTTTTTGCAATAAACATCAGAGCATTGGGCTACACTCGCATACATCCGATTTGAATCCCCTATATTTTTTCTGCCAGCGTTTTTCGCTTTTGCCATTTTCCCGACAGAAAATAGAGCATACTGGGAATGGCATAACCGTACGGTGCCAAGCCATATCCCAACACAAATCCGAAAAAGCCCCAGCCAAGTCCTATACCAAACAGCCAGCTTAATCCGATCCGCAAGACAACACCGTCCAACAACGCCAGCACCATACAAAGCCGAGCGTTTCCGATTCCCTGAATGAAGGCTCCGCTTCCACGCATAACAGCAAAGGCGGGAAACATCCAAAGGATGGCGCGAATAAAGGTTCCCGACATTTGGTGAACCAAGGGATCATCCGAAAACAGCATAAACATTTGTTTTCCAAAGCCTATGTACAGCAAAACAAAGAAAACCGTCATTGCCGCCGAGAAGATCCACGCGTGGTATACCACCTGCTTGGCCCGCTTCTGCTTTCCCGCGCCAATGTTCTGGCTGATCATAGGCATTGCCGCGTACTGGATCCCCTGTGAGATCTTATTGACGATATCATCAATGCGCACACCCACACCGAAGGTAGCTGAGGCGATCACGCCAACCTCGTTGATCATGGAATTGACGAACAGCATCGACAGATTGATACATCCCGATTGAATTGCCATAGGGGTACCCAAGCTTGTGATCAGACCCACATATTGCTTATGCGGAACAAGGCTTTCTTTTTTAAAGTCAAAGCCGAATGCCTCTCGGCGGCGGAACAGATAAAACAGAGAAAAAAGGAAGGAAACTGCCTGTCCGATGATGGTAGCCCAGGCGGCTCCCGCCACGCCCCATCCCAGCATGCCTGTAAACAAAAGATCCAAAACCAGATTGACCGCCGAGGCGATCCCGATAAAGAGAAAGGGACGCTTGGCATCTCCCATGCCCCGCAAAACCGCCGATACCATGTTATATCCGGCGGTAAAGAACAGTCCCGCGGCACAGATGACCAAATAATCCATTGCCATGTCATAGGATTCGTGGGGAATGTTCATGACCTTCAGAATCCATCCCCGACCGAAAAGGATCTCCGCCGACAGCAAAAGAGACACCAGAGAGATAAAGCTGAACAGCGTACCGATCACCTGATTCATTTCCTTTTTCTTTCCCGCGCCCAGTGCCTGTGAGATCAGCACCTGTCCTCCGTTTGAAAAGCCGAGGCAGACCATAACGGCGAAATTCACGATCTGGCTGCTTTGAGACACCGCGGACAGCCCCGCCGTCCCCACATATTCGCCCACAATGACCATATCAATGGTGCTGTACAGCACTTGAAGAGCATTGGATGCCATAAACGGCAAAGAGAAAAACAGCAGCTGCCGCGGAATATTTCCCTGTGTAAAATCCTTAGATATACTTTTGGTCTTCACTGTACCACTCTCCTGTCCGTTTTGTCCGTTTTGTCGTTCATTCAATAAACAGCGATAAGCTGTTAAAAGCTGTAGTAAATTATAGCACAATTCCAAAAAAAATTCAATATCCCGAAAAAGAATATCCTTGTGTTTTCGAAAGAATTTTTTAAGAAAATTATGAAAATTATATTAATATCGCCGACGGAGGAGGCAATCACAGCTGCGCGATTGTTGAATTTTTTTGAATATTTTTTTCTTAATGTGTTGCAATTGTGAAGAACAGGTGATATAATTAAGTTAAAGTCTGTGCGTATAGCACTTTTAGGAGGTATTTATGAATAAGTTCTCAAAGCTTCTCGGGTTTGATCCCATTGAGAAGCAAACAAGTGTCAAAACAGAGCTTGTAGCAGGTGTAGTTACCTTCCTTGCAATGGCTTACATTTTGACAGTTAACCCGAACCAGATCTTTGGCGCAGGCAGCCCCTATTGGGCTTCCGCTTTTATCGCCACGGCTCTCGGCGCGATCATCGGCACCCTTTTAATGGCGTTTGTCGCTAAGATGCCCCTTGCCCAAGCCTCAGGCATGGGTCTGAACTCCATGCTCGGCGGTATCATCGGCGGATGGGGCGGATACGGAAAGTTTTCCCCCGGACAAGCTTTCATGCTCGTTTTGATCTCCGGTCTTTTGTTCCTTCTCCTGTCTGTGATCCGAATCAAAGGCAAAACCTTCCGTGAGCTCGTATTTGACGGTATGCCTGTTTCGGTAAGAAGCGCTATTTCCGTTGGTATCGGGCTCTTTATTGCTTACATCGGCTTCCAGAACGCGGGTGTTATTGTCACGAACGGTTATACGCAGGTTGGCTTTGTTGATTTTACCAACTGGGGAGAGCAAACCGTTAATTTCCTTGTTCCCGCTTCCGTTGCCGCTAAGACGGCTGCCGTTGCCCTCGCGGGTCTGTTCCTCATTGCCATTCTCGACAAGCTGAGAGTAAGAGGCTCCATCATTATCGGCATTCTGGGCGCCACCATTGTCGGTATTCCCCTTGGCGTTACCAATCTGGAAACCCTGAAGGGTAACGGAGATATCTCTTGGAAATTCTGGGAGAACTTCAGCAACTTCTTCACCGGTGAAAACAGCGTTTTCGGTTCCTTCACCGATGTATTCACCGAGGGTCTTATTCCCGACGGCGTTACCGTATTTACAATTATCATGATCATCATTACCCTCTGTATGATCGATATGTTTGACACCATGGGTACCATCGTTGGCTGCTGCGGCGGTAACAGAATTCTGTCCGACGAGAACAACAAGCCTCACAACTATGGCAAGATCATGTTATCCGACTCTATCGCAACATGTACAGGCGCTATGCTCGGTACCTCCACGGTTACAACCTTTGTGGAATCCGGCGCGGGCGTATCCGCAGGCGGAAGAACCGGTCTTACCGCTCTTTCTGCCGCGATCCTCTTCTTCCTCTCCATGTTCGCTCTTCCTCTGTTCGCCACCATTCCCTCGGCAGCTGCCGCTTCCGCTCTGATCTACGTTGGCGTTCTCATGATGAAGAACAACGTGAAGAATATTGATTTCGGCACGGCGATCAACGCCACCTCCGCGTTCCTTACCATCACCGTTATGGTTCTGTCCTACTCCATTACCAAGGGTATCGGTATCGGTCTTATTTCTTACACCGTTATGTCCGCTCTCGCATATCTTGTGGAGCTGATCGTTTCCGCGGTTAAGAAGACAGAAAAGCCCGCTTGGAATGTTTCCGTTGTAGCCATCGTGGTAACACTTTTGTTCTGCGTTTACTTCTTCGTTCCCGCTACTCTTTAATATTCAGAAGCACATATCTTAAACGGTTCCTATATAGGGGAGGTCTCTCGATAAAAGAGACCTCCCCCTCCGTTTTTTTCTTCTTTTTTCCATCCAAAGCCATTGAAAGGCGTTTGCCTATCCCTCGGCAAATCCCCGCGATTCCTTTCTGTCTCCCCACAGGTTTTCCGTCACATCCCGTGACTTTTTTACATTTTTTTCGCTACCCTCTTTTCATCTTGACAACTTTATGTTATAATAGATTCGTAGCGGATCGCAATTCCGCGGATATTTTATTTTTTATTTATTCTTAGAAATCAGAGGTATATCTATGGGCGGTTTTTTCGGCGTTGCATCAAAAGAAGATTGTGTGTTTGATCTGTTTTACGGTATAGACTACCATTCCCATTTGGGAACACGGAGAGCAGGTATGGCGGTTTATAATTCAGAAACGGGATTTGAAAAATCAATCCACAGTATCGAAAACTCTCCCTTCCGCACAAAGTTCTCCGCCGATTCCGTATCCATGCAGGGCAATATGGGAATTGGCTGTATTTCCGACTATGAAGCCCAGCCGATCCTGATCCAATCGCATCACGGTCCCTTTGCCATCACCACCGTCGGAAAGATCAACAATGTGGATGATATTCTCAAAAATGTGATCGCCCCCGGTTGCCATTTCTTTATTATGAGAAACGGTGAGGTAAATCCCACCGAGCTGGTCGCCGCCATTATCAATCAGAAGGAGAATTTTATTGAAGGCATCCGTTATGCCCAAGAGGTGATCGACGGCTCCATCAGTATGCTGATCCTTACGCCCCTCGGCATTTACGCCGCCCGTGACCGCATGGGCAGAACCCCGATTGCCATCGGTCAAAAGGCGGAGGGCTTCTGTGTCAGCTTTGAAAGCTTTGCTTACTTAAACCTTGGCTATCGCCATTACAAGGAGCTGGGTCCCGGAGAGATCACCGTGATCACCGCCGATGAGGTAAAAACCCTTCTTGCCCCACAAAAGGAGATGAAGATCTGCGCCTTCCTGTGGACCTATTACGGCTATCCCTCCTCCTCTTATGAGGGAAAAAGCGTGGAGACCGTCCGTTATCAATGCGGCAGACTGCTTGCCCGTCGGGATGACGCCACTCCCGACATTGTTGCGGGAATCCCCGATTCGGGAATCGCGCACGCGGTGGGATATGCCAATGAATCCGGTATTCCCTACGCCCGTCCCTTTGTTAAATACACACCCACATGGCCTCGCTCCTTTATGCCGCCCCACCAGAGCAAAAGAAATTTGATCGCGAAAATGAAGCTGATCCCCATTCATGAGCTCATTGACGGAAAAAGCCTGCTGTTGATCGACGATTCCATTGTCCGAGGAACACAGCTTCGTGAAACCACGGAATTTCTTTACGAAAGCGGAGCTCGGGAGGTTCACATCCGTGTGGGATGTCCGCCCTTGATCTTCGGCTGCAAATATTTGAGCTTTTCCCGTTCCTCCTCTGAAATGGAATTGATCACCCGACGCGTGATTGCCAAATTGGAGGGAAAAGCCCCCGACCGTGAAACCCTGAAGCAATATGTGGATCCCGAAGGTGAAAAGTATCAAAAGATGTTGGATATGATCCGCGAGGAGCTTCACTTTACCTCCTTGCGTTACCACCGACTGGATGATCTGATCGAAGCCACCGGCATGCCTGCCGACAAGATCTGTACTTACTGTTGGAGCGGCGAAGAATAATAAAATACAAAGCAGTCCTTGCACCGAGCCCGGTGGGGGGGCTGCTGGGCGTGGTGGTAAAGGACATCGACACGGT
>JAZSPS010000087.1:0-15424 GCA_045537595.1 Eubacteriales bacterium | reverse complement strand
GTTGACTACATGAAGGCTGCTGCCAAGAAGAGCTACCTCAAAAAGGGTGAAGCTGTTGTTGAGCTGAACTACAAGGCAATCGATGCCGGTGTAGACGCCATTGTTGAGGTTCAGATTCCCGCAAGCTGGAAGAAGCTTGAAAATGACGCGCCCAAGGCTCAGGCTACCGGTGACCGTCAGGATGTTGTTGACTTTGTTAACACCATTGTTACTCCCGTTTCCCTGATGAACGGTGACAAGCTTCCCGTTTCCGCGTTTAAGGGTATGGAAGACGGTACCTTCCCTCAGGGCTCTGCCGCTTATGAGAAGAGAGGCGTTGCTGTTGACGTTCCCGTATGGCATGCTGAAAACTGTGTTCAGTGTAACAACTGTGCCTTTGTATGTCCTCATGCCGCAATCCGTCCCTTCGCTCTGAATGAGGAAGAGGCTGCCAACGCGCCTGCCGCTACCAAGTACACGGCAAAGCCTGTGATCAAGACAAATTACAAGTTTACCATGGCGATCTCTCCTCTGGACTGCATGGGCTGTACCCTTTGCGTTAAGGCTTGTCCTGTAACCGTTAAGGCTCTCAAGGACGGCAAGCCCGAGAAGGTAGCGATCGAAATGACCTCTCAGGCAAGTCAGCTCGACCAGCAGCCTGTATTTGACTATGCTGTTGCCAATGTTTCCGAGAAGAAGGAGCTGATCAACAACACCGTTAAGGGCAGCCAGTTCAAGCAGCCTCTGCTTGAGTTCTCCGGCTCCTGCGCAGGTTGTGCCGAGACCTCTTACGCTCGCTTGATCACCCAGCTCTTCGGTGAGAGAATGTACATCTCCAACGCGACCGGATGCTCCTCTATCTGGGGTGGATCCGCTCCCGCAACTCCTTATACCGTTAACCGTGAAACAGGTAAGGGTCCCGCTTGGGCGAACTCCCTGTTTGAGGACAACGCCGAGCACGGTCTCGGAATGGCTCTCGGTCAGAAGACCATTCGTGAGAAGCTGATCGGCAAGGTTGCCGCTATGGCTGATTCCGACAAGGCATCGGATGAGTTTAAGGCTGCTGCCAAGGCTTACCTCGACACCAAGGAGGACGGCAAGGCAAACGAAGCCGCTACCAAGGCGTTGATCGTTGAGCTTGAAAAGGCCGCAAAGGAAGGCTGTCCCGTTGCTCCCGAAATCCTTGCTGAAAAGGATTACCTCTCCAAGAAGTCTGTTTGGATCTTCGGCGGAGACGGATGGGCATATGACATTGGATTTGGCGGCTTGGACCATGTTCTTGCTTCGGGCGAGGATGTAAATGTTATGGTATTCGATACCGAGGTTTACTCCAACACCGGCGGACAGGCTTCCAAGGCTTCTCAGATCGGTCAGGTCGCTCAGTTTGCCGCTGCCGGTAAGGCAATCGGCAAGAAGGATCTGGCGCAGATCGCTATGTCCTACGGCTATGTATATGTTGCTCAGGTTGCTATGGGCGCTGATATGAGCCAGCTCCTCAAGGCTTTGACCGAGGCGGAGGCTTATAACGGTCCTTCTTTGATCATCGGTTACGCTCCCTGTGAGATGCACGGTGTTAAGGGCGGAATGCAGAATTGCCAGCTTGAGATGAAGAAGGCGGTTGATGCCGGCTACTGGCAGATGTTCCGTTACAATCCTGCCGCTACGGACAACAAGCTGACCATTGACTCTAAGGAGCCTACCGCAAACTATGTAGACTTCATCAAGTCTGAAACCCGTTACGCCCGTCTGGTTCAGTCCTTCCCCGAGAAGGCTGACGCTCTCTTCGCACAGGGTGAGGAGAATGCCAAGGCGAAGTACGAAAGACTTCAGAAAATGTCTGAGCTTTACAAATAATTCAATGCTTTGATCTAAGCATCAGGGGTTGTCTCGCCCGCGGGTGAGACAACCCCTGTATTTTTGTGTCAAGCGCTACGGTGCCGTGTAATTTTTAAGAATTTTTTAATTTTTAGAAAGTCCTTTGTATAGGATTGCATTACCATCCTTTTTATGATATCATATAATCAGCCTCATTGCTTTCATTACAATCCATCATTACAAAACTATAAAGAAAGGAAATACAATGGCATTACTTACTTTAAAGGATATCGGTAAAATTTATGTTTCCGAAGGAAATGTCGCTGTGGGAATCCGAGGGGTAAATCTCTCTTTTAACCGTGGCGAATTTGTCGCCATCACAGGTCAATCCGGCTCGGGTAAGTCCACCCTTTTGAATGTGATCAGCGGTATGGACACCTATGAGGAGGGTGAGCTGATCATCGAAGGTCAGACCACATCCCACTACTTGCAGCCCGAATGGGAGGACTATCGGGAAAAATATATCTCCTTTATCTTTCAGGATTACAACATCATCGAAAGCTTTACCGTGCTCCAAAACGTTGAGCTGGCGCTGATGCACATGGAGGACAAAAAGGAACGGCGGAAGCGGGCATTGGAGTTGCTTCGCCGTGTGGGTCTTTCCTCTCACCTTCATCAAAAGGGCAGTAAATTGTCGGGCGGTCAAAAGCAAAGGACCGTTATTGCCCGTGCTCTTGCTAAGGACAGTCCCATTATTCTTGCCGACGAGCCTACGGGAAATTTGGATTCCGCCACCTCCTCGGAAATCATTGAGCTTCTGCGCGAGGTCTCCAAGGATAAGCTTTTAATTGTGGTCACCCACAATTTTGAGCAGGTCGAGCGCCACGCTACCCGCCACATCCGTGTATTTGACGGTGCCATAGAATCGGATCATATACTGATCCCCGCTTCCTCGCGGGACGGTGAGTCCGACGCATCCGTTCCCTCCGACGAAGCCGCTGCGGCGCACAAGGAAAACAATAAGGTACCAAAGGCAAAAAACGCCCACAAGGATCTGAAAAACGGTCTGATCCTTGGCCGCAGTATTTTTACATCCAAGCCGCGCCTTTCTCTATTTCTATGTCTGCTTATGATCATTGGCGCCTTGGGAATCTTCTTTGTTACTACCCTTTGCGGAGCTGCCGCCGAGCTTTTCAAGAAGGATTACATGTTTGAGCCCATTGACGGACGGGTCGTTATCACCTCTCAGTCGGGAGAAGTCCTAAGTGAGGAGACAATTGCCGCTCTCGCCGAGAAATACGGCTCGGAGAGCTATCTTCACTATGACATCCTTTTGGATCAAAGCTGCTATGCCTATATTCCCGATATTTCCTCCCATCATCTTTCTAATCTTAATTTCCGTTGTACCTACGGACAGGATTTTGGAAACGATATTGTGGGAAGCTATCCCTCCGCCGAAAATCAGATATTTCTTTATCTCCCCATTTCCTATAAGCCTCATTTCGGAAAGGATGTCTTGGAAATCCGCCAAATTCGGTTATTGAGTGGGGTGGAATATGAGGTGAGCGGTGTTGCCTATTATTATGACAACAATCTGAAGCCCCAAGCTCTTTTGACCAAGGAGGGCTTTGAGATCCTTACCGCTTTGTCCTACTTGGACGGCTCTCGCTCCTATAGCATGTCACACTCGCTTCAAAAGTTTTCCTCTGATTCGACTCTTTTGCAAAGCTATGACTTCCAATATTCCTCCCTCTGCCCTCTGTTTGAGCTTCCCGAGGGGACCGCATATATTGCTCACCCTGCCTACCGCGCTATCAAGCAAATTTCCTCTTCCGATCACTGGGAATCCAAGCTCACCTTTACTATTACAAAATGGGATTATGACAATTATTTCGGTTCTTCCGAACCGAAAAGCTTTTCCACCATTCTAACAGAGGAGCAGCTGACAGACACCTTCCCTTCGAACAGTCCTGTTTCCAAAAACGGATACGATCTATATATCAGCACCTCACTGATGAAGGAGCTTGTCAACAATACGCTTTCCCAAACCTACCGTCAAGCCTCCCTCTTCTTTGAGAACAACTCCGCCGCTTACGAGGCGGCCGAACGATTGCAGGCTGACGGATACATTGCCGTTCCCTCCGATACGATCTATTCGCCCGATCCCTATGAGACCATTTCCAACACCTTTCTCGCCGTTGCCATGGCGGGCGTATGGTTCCTATCCATTCTTTTCCTAGCCTTCTTTATTAATCTTTGCTCCTCCCGTGCCATGGGTGCCTTTAAAGGGGATATGGCGATTATGCGCTCTATGGGTATTTCCGTAAAAACCATTCGTGTGGGAATGTATGCGCGTATGCTGATCGCGCTGATTCCAGCCTATCTGCTGGTGATCGCCGCCGCTATTTTGGTCTTTACCGTTCCTTTGATCAACAGCTATTTTGTCTATCTCTACGTATGGCAATACGCTTTGATCTTTATCGGTATTCTCCTTCTTACCTTGCGGATCACCCAAAAGCAGATCCACAAGCTCTTTAACGAGAGCGTAAAAAAATCTCTGAGAGGAGGTAATGCGGAATGATTAAAATTCAAGCTCTGAATAAATTCTTTAACAAGGGACGTCAAAACGAGATCCATGTGATCAACGACATCAGTCTCGAGCTTCCCGAAAAAGGCATGGTCGCTATTTTCGGTAAAAGCGGCTGCGGAAAGACCACCTTGCTGAATGTGATCGGCGGCTTGGACCGTTTTGAAAGCGGTTCTTTGCAAATTGACGGGCACAGCATCCGACAGGACACCGATGTTCTCCGAAACCGCTACATCGGGTATATCTTTCAAAACTACAATCTGAACAAAGCCGATTCCTGCTTTACCAATGTTGCCGACGCTCTGCGCCTTTGCGGTATGACCGATGAGGGTCAGATCGAGGAGCGTGTTATGGCGGCGCTTTCCAATGTGGGGATGGACAAATACCGTTCAAGAACCCCCGACACCCTTTCGGGCGGTCAGCAGCAGAGAATCGCCATTGCCCGCGCGATCGTAAAAAATCCCCGTATTATTCTGGCGGATGAGCCTACGGGCAATTTGGATGAAGCCAACACGGTGATGGTCATGGATCTTTTAAAGGCAATCTCCAAGGACCATTTGGTTCTTCTGGTTACCCACGAGGCGAATTTGGTGGATTATTACTGTGATACTGTCATTGAGCTGAGTGACGGACGGATCGAATCCATAAAAAGCAACGCAAAAGCAAACGGTTTTACGGCTCGCGACAAAAATCATATTTATCTGGGAGAGCTGAGCCGTTCGGAGGTTTCCTCCCCTGCCTCGCATGTTGAATTTTACGGTGAGGCTCCCGCGGATCCCATTCGGTTGCAGATCGTTCATACCAACGGCAAGGTATATGTTCAGATCAACTCCCCCAATGTGCATATTTTGGATGAGACCAGTGAAGTAAAGCTGATCACGGGAATTTACAAAGCGGAGGAAAGTGTCAACACGCTGAGTCAGGATATTGATATGTCCCGTCTTCCCCCTGTGGAGGGAGAGCGTTTCGGTCATTTGTTCTCTCTGAAATCCGCCATTAAAAGCGGCTATCTCGCCAATTTTAAAACCAGAAAAAAGGGAAAAAAGATCCTTCGCCGTTGTATGTGTCTGTTTTCCGCCGCGATCGTTTTAATGACCTCTCTGTTCGGAACTGCCTTTCAGGATATTCTTAACGCGAGAAGCAGCTACAACCACAATGTCTTTTACGTTCATGTTCCCGATGCCGCTACCGCCCAAACACTCCATAACGCCATTGGCGCTGAGGACAGCGGAATCGATAATTTTTATCTTTCAAACGAGCTCCCCGACGGAGATGATCTTATTCTTTTTGGAAGCGGTTATTTTGAGACCTTTTCCATGTCCTACTACAGCTCCGATTTCCAAACCAACGCTGTATATTTGAGTAACACGCTGGCAAAGGATCTTCCGCTGGCGGCAGGAACTAAGACCGAGCTTGCGGATAACGATATTTTGATCACCACCGCCGTGGCTGACGCGCTTTTGGAAAAATCCTCTTTGGGCTATATATCCGAATACAAGGATCTGATCGGCTTGGTTTCCTATTCCCTGTCCATGGCAAACACCAATGACGAATTGAGGATCGCGGGCATTGTGGAAAGCAAGGAAACCTCGGTTTATCTGAAGGATGAGACCCTTGCCAGAAAAGCGCTGGCTTCCAGCGGCTTATATGTATCCCCCGCGTCCGATTATGAGATGGAAACGCCGCAAGGAGAAACGGTTGTGCTGATTCATTACAATACGGAGATCTATGAAGACATTTCCGTCGGAAAAACCGTTATGATCCGCGGAAAGGAATTTAACGTATCCAAGGTGATCCGAAATTCCACGGATTACAGAATATGGTTGAAGGACAACAATATCACCCGATTGAATGAGGAGAAATATTTCCTCTCCATGGCACAGGAGCAATCCCCCAATCTTTCGAGGGATGAGCAGAACGAGCTTGCCATGACCCTGCAGGATCAAAAGCATTTTGAGTATCTGGATTATTTTTACGCCTACTTAGACACCTTCCTACAGGAAACCGCCATCTTTAATATGAATCATTCCTTGGTTTGGATGGCTGTTGAGAAAAATGATTTGGCGGCTAAATTTTCTATGATCGAAGAATCGGATTATTATCAAGCCATTTGCTATAAGCAACAGCACGGCGTTTATCCCTCCTACTCTCAGCTGATGAAGCTTTCCTCCTCTTTGCCCGATATGAATCAGGACTTTGAAGCCAATTTTAAGAAGTACGAAAATGAATTCAACCATCAGAACAGCTATTTTAATGCCAATATTAAATATTTGGTATCTAACGAGGATTACATTTCCCTTTCCAAGCAAATCGGTGAAACCAACGCTACCGCCACCGCTCAATCCTTCGACAGCTCCGATCAAACAATTAACAAGGGAGAAATTGTAATATCCCCAAGGGCAACCTCGGTAGAAATTATTACGGATTCCTCCCAATACCGATCCAATCCTTATTACGCGGTAATTCATTCCGCAGACCCCAAAGCCACAGAGAGCTTTATTCAAAGAGAGTTTTCGGGTATCACCATAGAAGGGGATTATCCTTATTCGTCCATTGTGACCCCCGACGATCTCTTCGAGAAAACCATTTCTGACACGATCCCCGAGATCATCGCCGATCTGGTTGCTTTGGTTGTGATCTTTGCGATTTTGAGTGTTTGCATGTATTTCATTATGCGATCCTCATTGATGAACCGTATTAAAGAAATAGGAATTTACCGTGCCATCGGCGTATCCAAGAAAAATATGCTCTTCCGATTCTTTGTTGAATCCATTGTATTGACCACGCTGACCGTTATGATCGGATATTTCCTTATCAGCGCCATTATGCTATTCTGGGCAACCTCCGCTCCCTTGATCTCTACCATTCTTTATTACCCCTTGTGGTTGGCGGCGGTTCTGTTTGTTCTTTTGTACGCGCTTTGCATTTTCTGCGGTACCCTTCCCATCCTTTCTCTGTTGCGTAAAACGCCCAGTGAAATTTTGGCAAAATACGATATTTAAATTTTTCTCTTATTTTCAATCTTGATTTTTTTAATAGGAGAATCGCAATCTTCCATGGGCGCGGCTGTGACCACCTTCACAGCCGCGCCTTTTCTTTTTCTTTCATTTCTTTTTACTTCTTTTTCTTTATTTTTCTTCTTTTTTCAATAGTTTTCGCAAATTCATGCACATATATTCCAAATATTACCAATTAAGATTGTTTAATATAACGATTGGTAATTTTTGTAATTCTATTGAAATTTATATATAAATATGGTAAAATATGTATATCGAAACATAATTTGGAGGACATAATGGAAAATAACACGAAAATACTGATTGCCGATGAGAATCCGGCACAGCGTCAAGCTCTTTGCAACGAACTGAGAAAAGCGGGATTTCGAAATATTGAGGAGGCCACCAACGGTGAGGAGGCGCTGATCAAGATCGGAAGGTATCATCCCGATGTGGCAATTTTAGATGTTTGGCTTTCCAAGTTGGATGGAATCGGCGTTTTACGCAATTGCAAATCCCTGCATTTTAATCCGGACAAACCGCCTGCCTTTATCATTGTTTCTATGGTTTCCAATCAAAGTATTTTTATGGAGGCCGCTCACGCCGGTGCTGACCTCTGTCTCTTAAAGCCCTATAACATTGACAGCTTATGCCAGCACATTTTGTCTTTGGCGGCAAGTCGTTCTGCCGTAGACCAAGATGCTGCTTCCACCGCGGAAACGGATGACAAGACCCCTGATATCGAAACCCAGGTTACCAGAATCATTCATCAGATCGGTGTTCCCGCTCATATCAAGGGGTATCAATATTTAAGAACCGCCATTTTACTGACGGTCAGAGACAGCGAGATCATTAACTCGGTAACCAAGGTACTCTATCCTTCCGTAGCGAAAAAGTATCAAACCACCACCTCCCGTGTAGAGCGTGCCATTCGTCATGCCATCGAGGTTGCCTGGGACCGAGGCGACGTGGACACCCTCAACTCCTATTTCGGCTACACGATCCAGAACAACCGCGGAAAGCCCACCAACAGCGAGTTTATCGCTATGATCGCGGACAACCTAAGATTAAAATACAAATTATATTGATCCTTTCAAATTCACTCACTTTATTTTACCTTTTAACGAAACAGAGACGGCTCACGATTTTGTGAGCCGTCTCTGTTTTTTATATTCTCTTCCATCACAGCTTGGAATAACCGAAGCTATTAATTAAGGCATCGATCTTTTTTCCTTCCTTACAAAGCGGACATTCATGGGAAGCATAGCTTGCGTATCCCTCCAGATCGTTAGGATTGAACACCGACCGAACCGAGTATCCGGCGCAGGTATCCACCGTGGCAAAAAGCGCGCAGACCCCAGCCACGGCTCCGTTATAATATTTCACCGCTTCGATTGCCGATTGCACCGTATATCCGGTAGTCACCGATGCCGCTAAGATCAACACATTTTTTCCTTCCACCATAGGCACGATATTATCTCGGAACAGCAGCTGACTTCCCGTTGTATGCTCCGGCGTGATCACATAGATGGTTTGATGGGCGTTCAGATTGACAAAATCCCCTCGCGTCAATTCATTAGCAAGGCAGGTTCCGATCACCTCGGTTCCGTCCAGACACAGAATGGTATCCACAATGGTATTGGAGGTATAATACGATACCAGCTCCCTCGCCACCGCGGATGCCTCCGACAAACGTGTTTTTTGTGTAGTTACGTCTATATAATAATTCGTGTGGCTATGATTTGTGGCAAAATGCCCTTTGGAAACTCTTAAAAAAAGATTGCGATGCTTGGTACGGATCTTATAGCTTGTATTGGTTGGCATACGGTAACCCCCTTTTTCTTTATTTGACGTAATTCGAATAAATGGCTTTCACATCGGCGGTACAATCTTTTGTTCCAACATCCTGTCCGCCCACGATGACTTGAATATAGTTTTTTCCGTTTTTATCGGCCGCGTATGTCACCAAGCACGAGCCATCCACGGTTTCATATCCTGTTTTTCCCCCTTTGACCGTAACCACGCCCAAATCCTCGCTTCCCAAGCGATTTTCATCTACTCGCCATCCCGGAGCAATGGGATTTCCCTTATAGCTGCCCGACGACAAATAGTAGGTACCTGTGGATGTCAGAATCTGTTTCGCCAAGGAATTTTCCAGTGCGTACGCCATGATCGCCGCCATCTCCCGACAGGTAGTATAATATTCATTTCCCGTGAAATACAGTCCTGTACTGTTGCTGAACATCGTATTGGTCAACCCCATGCTTTGAGCCTTAGCGTTCATCAGCTTGACGAATTCCGACTCGCTTCCCGAAATATATTCCGCAATCGTAAGGCATGCCACGGTATCTGAGCGATAATAGATCAGATATAGCAATTCCTCCACCGTCAGGGTATCTCCGCTTTCCAACCCATATCCCGAGGCTTCATGCTGGGTCTGATAGGTTACCGATGCCTGTGATACTGTCAATTTATCTCCCAAGGATTGAAGATTTTCGCAAGCGATCAAAACCGTCATGACCTTTGTCATAGACGCGGGACAGATTCTTATATCGGGATTTAAGCCCGCTACCGCCTGAAAATTATCCAGATCTACCAAAATGGCGTGATTCGACCGAATTCCGCTGAGGGTCTCATAAGAGGCTGCTTGACCGATCACATAACTGCTTCTTGACGGCTTTGTAGCCACGCCTCCCTTATTGGTATTTCCATTGGACGGCGTATTTTGCGGAGAGGAATTATTTTCTACATTATCCGCGGGATTTGACGATGGCTCCGACGGCTTATTTCCGTTCATCGCAAGGGCGACGCACAATATAATGATACTGATCACCAAAAGTGCCACGGTTACGCACAGAATCGTGATCATTGCCGTACTGATTCCTCGATTTTGGGTATGCCGATTATATCCCTGCCGCGCGGCTTGCCGTTGCTGACCCGTTTGCGGTCGATTGGCACTTCCCTGCTCCTGTCTTTGCGGGGGCTTCTGTATGGGGGGGCGCTGGTTCATATATTTTTTCCATCCTTTTATGTATATTTCTTGAATCCTTAAGCTTTAATCGGCACAGTTCCCGCCGATCTTTTTTATATTGTACCACATTTCCTTTACATTTTCAACAGCCTTCTCAAAATTTGTACGTACTTTAAGCATCCTTCTCCTCTCATTGGATCTCATGAAGCTTAAAGGGGTGCCTCACCCTATGTGAGACACCCCTTTACTCTTGATATCTATTCCTCATGCGGAGCTTCCGCTTTATTACCTGAATGGTTCTATATAAATTCTATATGCATCCCATTGGGAATCTGAGTGATATTTTGAGTTTGCCGCTCTTACTTTGCGTAATCAACCGCGCGGCTTTCCCGAATCAAGTTGATCTTGATCTGTCCGGGATATTTTACTTCTTCCTGAATCTTCATTGCCATTTCTCTCGCAATGAGCTTCATTCCGTCATCGTTAACCTCTTCGGGTTTGACCATGACTCTGATCTCTCGTCCTGCCTGCACGGCGAACGCCTTATCTACTCCGTCAAAGCCTTTCGCGATCTCTTCTATTTTTTCCAATCGCTTAATATAGTTTTCCAGATCCTCTCGTCTGGCTCCCGGTCTTGCCGCTGAAATCGCGTCCGCTGCCTGAACGATCACCGCTGTTACGGTTTGAGGCTCTACATCGCCGTGGTGCGCTTCAATCGCGTGAATCACCTCTCGGCTTTCCTTATATTTCTTTGCCAGATTGACTCCCAGCTCTACGTGGGTTCCTTCCATTTCATGTGTCTGTGCCTTGCCGATATCGTGCAACAAGCCCGCTCGTTTTGCCACCGCGCTGTCAATTCCCAACTCGTCGGCAATCATTCCGGCAATCAATGATACCTCTATGGAATGTTTCAAAACGTTTTGTCCGTAACTGGTTCTGTACTTCAGTCTGCCCAACATTTTGATCAGATCCATATGAATTCCGTGGATTCCGACATCAAAGGTTGCTCGCTCGCCTGCTTGCTTCATGCCTGCCTCTACATCCTTGGTCGCTTTCTCCACTGTTTCCTCGATTCGGGTCGGATGAATTCTTCCGTCTGAAATCAGCTTTTCCAACGCGATTCTCGCGATCTCTCTGCGCACCGGATCAAATCCCGACAAGGTTATGGCTTCCGGTGTGTCATCGATGATCAACTCAACGCCCGTCAGCTTTTCCAACATTTGAATATTTCTGCCTTCCCTTCCGATAATTCGTCCCTTCATATCCTCATTGGGTAAGGACACCACCGACACTGTGGTTTCCGCCACGTGATCCGCAGCACATCTTTGAATGGCAAGCGAAATTATGTTCTTTGCCTTCGTATCCGCTTCTTCCTTAAACTGTTCCTCAAGATCGGACAATCTTTGCGCCAGCTCATGCTTGACCTCGGATTCTACCCGAGAAATGAGCTCTTCCTTTGCCTGCTCGGCGGAAACGCCTGAGATCTGTTCCAAAATGACCAATTCCTTCGCGTGAAGCTCTTCGATCTGCTCACGCAACGCATCGTTTTCCTTCAGCTTTTTATCCAGCTGTTCGTTCTTGCGTTCCAGGGTTTCGGTCTTCTTATCCAGATTTTCCTCTTTTTGTGTCAACCGTCTTTCCATACGGGACAGCTCGGAGCGGCGTTCTTTGATTTCCTTTTCAGCTTCATTCCGCTGTTTCAGGATCTCTTCTTTTGCGCTGATCAAGGCTTCCTTTTTACGTGTCTCGGCTTCTTTTTCGCCCGCTTCCCGAATTCGCTTCGCTTCCTCTTCCGCGGAACCGATCTCTGCCTCAGCCTTCTCTTGACGGCGTTTATATCCGATTCGGAAAAAAACCAGTCCAAAGACAATTCCGGCAATTGCCGCCGCCAAGGTCGCGACGATCATTACCAACATCCATGTTTCCATAAAGCACCTCCTTATTTTTTATTTTCAATGAATTTCTGCATCATAAAGTACGAAGCATCGCTTTCGTTCTTTTCATCTTTTAAAAGAGCATCTGCCTTTTCGGCATATGATGTAACATCGCATTTTCTGACACGTACTTATATTTTACACGATTTTTGTTGAATTGTCAAGAGCTTTCCACAAATCCACACACATATCCTCTTGCATTCTCTCCCTCAGGTCCGTGCTCGCTCAATTTCCGCCATTCCCGTTTGCGGCAGGGGCAGACGAACGATCGAATTCGGAAAAACGGTATGACACGCAAGCACACGCTCGCCAAAATAGGTCGATAACCGTACCGTCAGCGTATCGTCGGTCGGATTTTCCAAAACCAGACCGTCGCGATCGCCGTTGTGATGCACGTGCGCAGGTCGACCGTCGTAAAGATAGCAGGAGTCCCCGTAAAGCACCGCCAAAACCCCCTCCCCGTCCTCGGCAAAAATCTCGGTAAAATTCCGTTCAACTCCCTCCGCGCGAAATTCACCGTGAAGAATACGATGGCGGTTTGCCTTCCAATACGACAGATACGCGCGCAGAAGCTCCTTTTGCTCCCGCGTGCTTTTATTGAGAAGCACCGATATTTGCGGAACGGCGAACAAAATGTTCAGAAGCTGACGAGAGCAAAGCTTGATCGATTCCTCCGGCGCCCAAAAGAGCATGTCGGAATGAATGGCATTCGGATACTCCAAAAGACGCAAATTCACGATTTCTACGCGGTTGATGTGCGCGTCGTAGGCGCAATCCCCTACACGGAGCATGTTGCCGAATCGATTGATCGCGGGACCTACGTAACGCTGTCGGTATTCATACAGAAGATCTGATTTTATCGCGGAAAGAGAGGAACCAATCTCACTCAACAAGCGAAGCACTGCCTCCCCGACCGCTTCGCAATCCATCCGCTCGGGATCATACGGCGGGATCTCTCCCTCTGCCATAAAGGCGTCAATAAAGTCCAATTTAAAGCCGTCAACGTCATATTCCCGCAAAAATCTCTCATAATTACCGCGAATATACGCGCGCACCTCGGGAAAACGAGGATCGAGAATCCCGTGGCCGTTTTCATTTTGAGATTCCTTCAAATAACGTCCCAAAAAGCGCGGATACACCGAACTTTTTTTCCCAATGAATGGAACGGCAAACCAAACCGCCAGCTTCATTCCAAGACCATGAACTTCTTCGCAAAAGCCCTTGAAATCCGGGAATCGATCCGCGGAAACCTCCCATTCCCCACAATTGGCGTAGGTTCCGTCCGACCGACCCGAAATCTGCCATCCGTCATCCAGAATGACCGTACGAAAGCCAAGCTCCGCCGCAAGCCGAAGCTCCGCGAGCAGCTCCTCCTGCCGTGGCTCCTGATGAAAATTATACCAGGTCGAATAAACGGGATCCTCCGCTTGGGCGGGCGGACTCGGAATTTCAAAGCCATGCTCTGCCCACCAAGGATAGACCTGACGAACTGCCTGTCCGTAAGGAATTCTCCGTCCGTCAATTCGCAAAAGAACGTCATAACACGTCATCGCCTCACAAGAACCGTCAAACAAAATAACGGAATATCCCACCTGATTTTTTTGCTCCAAGTCCAAAATACCAAAGCGCAGCGAGGAGGGCGTGATCGGATCGGAAAGCGACAAGGTTCGTTGATTGCAGTCCTGATCGCCAATGAGCGTCAGAATCGGCGCGCCGCAGTGAAAGCAGGAATCGGAATGATTGGAATGCCACGACTGATGCATCACGTGCTTACTTCCCGTAAGAGGATGCCATACGCGCAAAAGCTCTCTCATCGGCTCCTTCCATTCCACCGTAACGCTCGGCGGGATCATCCTTCGAGGCAGGCGGACGGAAATTTGATAGATTTCAATCCCATCTTCCTCCATCGGACACGGCGTAATCTTAACCTCAACGGACGAATCCGCACACTGTATTGAAAAGCTTCTCATAGTTTTCTCCTTTCAAGCTCGACTTACTTGTATTATAGCACACCACCCGTCAAATGTCTATAAGTAAATAAAAAAATCCCCATAGCTTTTCGTCCTTAAGGTCGCAAAGCAGTTATAATCGCCTTGCGGCGAGTTTAGAGTTATGATACGCTTCGCGTAGTTATGATGTGCCTTCGGCACAGTTAAAAGAAAGAGAGCGATCATATCCTAACGCTTTCGAAGCAAGCTCATAACGGTAAGAAAAATTGCGAGGCAATTGGGCGAGCCTCATCACTCACAACTAATTTTTGCATTTGTGTCCGTAAAAGCGGTGCTTCGTCAAGGAAAAAGGACAGAGAACGTCAAACATTCTCTGTCCTTTTCCTGTCGATAGGTAACGTATTCTTTTGGTTCGCAAAGCTGTCCTTTAGAGTACGTCCCTATGGAGCGTCGCTTTTTATTTGAAATCAGCCAAGCTTTGCCTGGTTGATCTTGATGCCGGGGCCCATTGTGCTTGCAATTACGCAGCTCTTAATGTACTGACCCTTTGCGGCTGCCGGCTTCGCCTTAATAACAGCGCCAACCAAAGTGTTGAAGTTTTCGGTAAGCTTTTCTACACCGAAGGAAGCCTTACCGATGGGGCAGTGGATGATGTTTGTCTTATCCAGACGGTACTCGATCTTACCTGCCTTTGCTTCAGTTACCGCACGGGCAACATCGGGAGTAACGGTTCCTGCCTTAGGAGAAGGCATCAAGCCCTTAGGACCGAGCACTTTACCCAATTTACCGATAACGCCCATCATATCGGGGCTTGCGATTACTACGTCGAAATCAAACCAGTTCTCCTGTACGATCTTCTCCGCATACTCAGGTCCGCCAACATAGTCAGCTCCCGCGTCCAATGCCTTTTGCACATTGTCACCCTTTGCGAATACCAATACCTTTACATTTTTACCGGTTCCGTTGGGAAGCACTACCGCGCCTCTTACCTGCTGGTCAGCGTGACGGGAGTCTACGCCCAAACGAATGTGGATCTCGATGGTCTCATCAAATTTTGCCTTGGATGTCTGGCATACCAGATCCAACGCCTCGGAGGGATCATAAACCTTGCTCTTATCAATCAGCTTCGCGCTGTCTGTATATTTCTTTCCCATTTTCTTTTCCCTCCTTAGTCCTCAACTTCTACGCCCATG
>JAZSPS010000061.1:0-37373 GCA_045537595.1 Eubacteriales bacterium | reverse complement strand
ACAAAAAATCGCAGACGAGGGCAAGCCCCGTCTGTGATTTTTTGGTCGGAGTGACAGGATTCGAACCTGCGGCATCGACGTCCCAAACGTCGCGCGCTACCAACTGCGCCACACCCCGATATTAAATTTTTATATTCGTATGCAGTTGTCCACTGCGCTTCCTGTTGTAACATCGGCTCTGTCTTCATTCGCAAGCTCCCTCGCCAATCGCCGTGTTACCGCCATTCCTTTTTCCTCGCTTCTTCACCCTCAGGGTTCGCTCGGAAACGTCCTCAACGGCGCCACACCTCACAATAAATGCAAAATGCAAACAATGGTCCGTCGGACACGAGTTATATTATAACAGAATTTTTTTCTTCTGTCAAGACAAAGAATTATTTTTATTGTCCAAATTATTTGTTGATCAAATTTATTTTAATTTTTTAAGCGCTGCACCCCATCGGTGCTAAAGTATCATGAACAAAAAAACGATGAAAAGGTGCTGTCCCACGGAGTGAGACAGCACCTTATTATTAGCGTTATCAGCTTACAAAAAGATCAATCGTCTTTGGACAGTTCCCTTTTCAGCTCTTCATTTCTCTCCGGATAAGCGGAAAGCATCGGATCAATTTCCTTACCCGCTCTACGGTCAAAGTAGTTCTTGGATATCTTTACAATTAATCCGCTCAGCAATATCAGTGCCGTCAGGTTGGGAAGTGCCATCAGCGCGTTAAACATATCGTCCAACGACCAAACAAGGTCCGACTTCACCAAAGAGCCTACAAGTAAGAGAACAACATACAGTACCTTAAATGCCATACCGCTGACCTTGCCCATTTTTTGTCCGCCGAAGAGGAATTCAATCGCCTTCTGTCCGTAATAAGACCATGCCAAAATCGTGGTAAAAGCAAACAAAGGAAGAATTGTGGAAAATACAACCGTTCCAAACATTCCAAAGGTTTCCTCAAAAGCAAACATGGATACAGCGGTATTGCCCAAATCACCGTTGCCCGCTACATTGGTAAAATCGTATTTTCCCGTTTTTATAGAAACGCTCAATAACGAAAGAGCTGTCAAGGTACAAATTACAAAGGTATCAAGGAAAACCTCAAAAATTCCCCACAAGCCTTGCCTAACAGGCTCTTTGGTGTCAGATGCCGCGTGCGCGATAACAGAGGAACCCAAGCCTGCCTCGTTAGAGAAAATACCGCGGGCAAAGCCGTAACGCATGCTCAACATAATGGCGGATCCAAAAATACCGCCGCCCAACGCCCGAAAGCTGAATGCCGATTTAAAAATCAAAGCAAATACAGCAGGTACCGCTGTAATGTTGATACACACAATGATCAACGCCATAACAATAAACAGCAAAGCCATGAAGGGCACGAGGATTGACGCGACCTTACCGATTCTCTTAATACCGCCGATCACGATTGCAGCCGTCAATACAGCAACAGCCAATCCGCAGATCAGAGCGACCATCTTCGCCTGCTCGGAATCCCCGCTTGCGATAGAGGTTTGAAGCGTACCGGAAATGGAGTTTGCCTGAACCATACCCATACCAATAGCAGCAAGACCGCAGCAAGCCGCGAATACAAGAGCCAGCCACTTTTGCTTCAAGCCGTAATAAATATAGTACATAGGACCGCCGGAAAGCTCTCCGTCCTTATCCTTCTTACGGAAATACAAGCCGAGAACATTCTCGGAATAGTTTGTCACCAAGCCGAAGAACGCGGATACCCACATCCAGAAAATCGCTCCGGGTCCGCCCGAGATCAGAGCTCCCGCAACTCCGACAATATTTCCCGTACCGACCGTACCGGAAATTGCCGCGGAAAACGCCTCAAACTGAGAAATGGACTTGTCATTTTTGTCTTTCTTTTTCTTATTTTTAACAAAAATGCTCTTAACGGTGGGAACGATCGTCGTAGAAACGGAAACCCCGAATTTCCGAACCTGAAGCGCACGGGTACGAACAGTAATCAGGATACCGGTACCCATGATAGCAATAATCATAGGAATTCCCCACAGGATGTTATCGTTAATAAAGCCGATCACATTCTGCAACGCATCTAAAAATGCTTCCATTACAATACCTCCAAATTTTTTAAATCAATTAAAAAAAGAACTTGAAAAATCAAGTTCTCCGGAAAACATTCAAATACCTTAATTATATCTTAATTGCTTTCATTGCTCAACAAATAATAAACAACAAAAATATTTGATGTTTTTCTCCGTCCTTTTACCTGAGAGATTAAAAGGGATCCTTCCCTTTCTTGCCCCTTCGGTACCCGACTTGGTAAGCCCGACCCAAACGGATCGTTGAGATTCTCCGGAGTGCCATCCCGCAACAGTCCTTCGGGCACGTTCCTGATCCGTCCGTCTGTTCTGTTACCTTCATATAGCGATTATTCAATTTTCTTCGACAAACAGTATAGCACAATACGGCAGATTTGTCAAGTAATCTGCCGTAATTTTTTATTATTTTTATTAATGTGTCAAAAAAACAATTATTCACCCACAAGCTCTATCTTTTTCCGAGCGGCGTTGGGGGAAATACCAAACCGTTTTTTATACAAACGGTAAAAAGAGGAATAATCATGAAAGCCGCAGCTCTGGCTTACATCCATAGCGCTTTCTCCCTTGGCAAGCATTTCCTGCGCTACGATCAGGCGCTTCGATAATATGTAATGATATACCGAGGTTCCTGTCACCTTGTGAAAAACACGATTCATTTGAGAGGGGCTCATATGGATCTCCCGTGAAATACTCTCAAGAGACAGATCCTCCAACAGATTCTCGTTGATAAAATCAATCAGCTCTTTTCCCGCATCCGTCTCAACGGCAGAATTCTGTAACGTTAACGGTCGCTTTTGAAAAACAGTATTTATGGCATAAAGAAGGGTGGCAAGATGCGCGATCAAAACCGATTCGGGAGAAAACAGCTCACACCCCTCGCACATCTGCCGAAAAAGCCCTACGGGCTCCATTCCGCTGAAATCCGATGGATGGTATAAATTGAGCTCTCCTAAATTTCTATCATTATATGCCATTAAAATTTCCTTTGAGAAGCCGTGCGCCTCTAAGAGCTCGGGGCGAAAATTAATAATATACCTTTCATATCTCTCACTCTGATTGACCAACAGTCGATGAGTCTCGGCACTTCTCATCAACATTAACGATCCGGGGCGCAGATCGTAGACCCGTCCCTCAACAATATATCCGACCTTTCCCGACACAACGCAGAGCAATTCATAGTCGTCATGTACATGAAGAGAAAATTGACTGTCACTGGGCGAATCGTCCATAGAGTGATTCAAATGTAAACCAACCGCATCGTAACTATAGCTAAACGACATATTTTTCCCCTCCCCATCCTTTTTTCTCGTCAAAATTCCGCCTTGTTCCTTCCCTTTTTGACGAAAAAACGGCTGCCTTTTTATCTTTCGGGTTTATTATAACATATTCCGCTCAGAAATGCAATATAAAACGCTTATTTTAACAATTCCATTGTAAATCAATATGCGATATAATATTTTTAGAATAGGCTTATCATTGCGAATTATAATTATTATGAAATGAAAGGGAACGAAGGATGAGAGAAAATTATTTATTGACATCACCCCTTGCCGAGGAGTTGTATAATAAAGCAAAGACCTTTCCGATCTATGATTACCATTGCCACCTGAATCCAAAGGAGATCTATGAGGACCGTGAATTTGACAATATCGGAGAGATCTGGCTGGCAGGAGACCATTACAAGTGGAGAATGATGCGAGGCGCAGGCATTGAGGAGCGTAAGATCACAGGAGATGCTTCCTTTAAGGAAAAATTTTTCGCCTATGCCGCTGCCCTTCCCGGTGCCATCGGAAATCCCCTCTCGGTTTGGTCACAGGCAGAGCTGAAGACCTGCTTTGATATTGATCTTCCGTTAAACGCCGACACTGCCGAGACGGTGTGGGATCAAGCCAACGCGTACATTCGCAAAACCCACATGTCCCCTCGAAAGCTGATTCAAAAATTTAATGTTTCCTTTATCGGAACCACCGATGATCCCTGCGACAGCTTGGAATACCACCGTCTGTTGAAGGAAGACACAAGCTTCCCCGTGGAGGTCACTCCCTCCTTCCGCACCGACAATCTTCTGAATATCCGCCGTCCCGACTATCCGAATTACATAAAAAAGCTGTCCAAAGCTTCAAACATTGAGATCTCCTCTTACAGGGATTTTTGGGAGGCAATTGAAAACCGACTGCTTTATTTCAAAGAGCACGGCTGCATATTTACCGACGTGGGAATTGCTGATTTTCCCAACCGTATCTCTACCGTAGAGGAGGCATCCGAAACCTTCGCCCGCGTTCTTGAGGGAAAAACGGTTGAGCGGAACGAATACATGGGCTTCCTTGGAAGAATGTTTACAGAGCTTGGAAGAATGTACCGCAAGCACAAGCTTGTCATGCAGCTCCACCTTGCGGCATATCGAAATCCCAACTCCGCACTGTTTACCTCCTTGGGAGCGGATTGCGGATGCGACTGTATCGGCAAAGCGATAGACGGCGCCGATCTGATTCGAATTCTGGATAAGATTAATTGCGAGGGCGGTCTTCCCGAAACCATCGTTTATACCTTAAACCCCGCCATGAATGACGAGCTTGCCTCTATCGCGGGAAGCTTCCGTAATGTTAAGCTGGGCGCCGCTTGGTGGTTCAACGATCATACCGACGGCATCGTTCGGGTTCTGCATACGCTTTCCTCCATCGGATATCTGGGTGCCTTTTACGGCATGCTCACCGATAGCCGCAGCTTCCTGTCCTATCCCCGTCACGACTACTTCCGCCGTATCCTCTGCTCCTTTGTGGCAGACCTTTACGAAAACGGTCAAGTAGCGGATGCGGCTTTCCTTCCCCCACTCATTGAAAAAATTTGCTATAAAAATATTAAAGAAAGAATAGGAGAATGTAAATGAAACTGACATTTCGTTGGTACGGCGATGACGATCCGGTTACTCTTTGCCAAATTCGCCAGATTCCAAAGATGAGCGGTATCGTATCGGCAGTCTATGATGTTAAGCCGGGCGAGGTATGGAGCCTTGAGAGCATCCGTGCCATTCGCGAAAAAGCAAACAAGGAGGGACTGGAATTCGAGGTGGTTGAAAGCGTTCCCGTTCCCGAGGAGATCAAGTACGGCGGTAAGGATGCCGACCGTATGATCGCCAATTACTGTGAAAATATCCGCCGATTGGGCAAAGAAGGCGTAAAATGCGTTTGCTATAACTTTATGCCGGTATTCGACTGGCTGAGAAGCGAGCTGACACATCAAAATGCGGACGGCTCCAACTCCTTGGCATATGACGAGGCTACCTTGAAAGCCATGGACCCCTCCGCGGGAGACCTTTCCCTGCCCGGCTGGGACGAAAGCTATACAAAAGCAGAGCTGAACCGTCTGCTGGATATTTACAAAAATCTTTCCGAGGAGGATCTGTGGGAAAATCTTTCCCGCTTTCTGAAGGCAGTCATTCCGGTTGCCGAGGAGGCAGGCGTCAATATGGCAATTCATCCCGACGATCCGCCTTGGGGTATCTTCGGACTTCCCAGAATCATTACATGCGAGAAAAATTATGACCGCTTCTTAAAAATTGTGGATTCTCCCGCGAACGGATTGACCTTCTGCACCGGCTCCTTGGGCGCATCGGGCGAAAACGATCTGGTCCATATGGCGGCAAAATACGCCGACCGTATTCACTTCCTCCACCTGCGCAATATCAAGCGCACAGGCGAAAGACAGTTCTGCGAGGTGGCGCATCCCACGGAATGCGGCTCTCTGGATATGTACGGAATCGTCCGCGCCCTTCTTGATAACGGCTTTGACGGATACGTGCGTCCCGACCACGGACGAATGATCTGGGGCGAGACAGGACGCTTTGGCTATGGCTTGTTTGACAGAGCCTTAGGCGCCGCTTATATCGTAGGACTTTTCGAGGGAATCGAAAAATCGGTTTCCAAGAGCTGATCCAAAAATAAAAATTCACACCTTCAATTCACATTTCAGGAGAGATCGATCATGACTCAAACAATGATATTTGAAAATAAAGTCGCCGTCGTAACAGGCGCCGGCGGTGTTCTCTGCTCTTCCTTTGCCTCCGAGCTGGCAAGAAAAGGCGCGAGAGTAGCTCTTCTTGACTTAAACTTAGAGGCTGCCGAGGAGGTTGCCAAAGGGATCCGCGCTGAGGGAGGTATCGCCTACGCATACCGTGCCGATGTTCTTGACCGCGCATGCCTTGATGAGCTCCACGCGCAGATCAAGCAGGATCTGGGAGCTTGCGACATCCTTATTAACGGCGCCGGCGGAAACAGCCCCCGTTGTACCACTGCCCATGAATATTACGAAGACGGTGATGAACTGACCTCGGAATTTAAGACCTTCTTCAATTTAGACCGTAAGGACTTTGATTTTGTGTTCGGTCTGAACATCATGGGAACGCTTCTTCCCACACAGGTGTTCGCTGCCGATATGCTCCACCGTGACGGATGTGTTATCAATGTGTCCTCTATGAACGCCTTCCGTCCCTTGACAAAGATCCCTGCCTACAGCGCGGCAAAATCCGCCGTATCCAACTTTACACAATGGCTGGCAGTCCACTTCGCGGGAAGCGGCATCCGTGTCAACGCCATTGCCCCCGGGTTCTTTGTAACCAAGCAGAACCAAGCCCTTCTCTTTAACGAGGACGGAACGCCTACCCCGAGAACCGATAAGATCCTCCGTGCCACTCCCATGGGACGCTTCGGCAAGCCCGAGGAGCTGCTGGGCACCTTAACATGGCTCTGTGACAATCAAGCGTCCGGCTTTGTTACCGGTATCGTTGTCGCCGTAGACGGCGGATTTTCCGCTTATTCGGGCGTATAAAAATCAAACTGTTACACACCGAAAGGAGAATAGAAATGATAAAACTTTGCGCGTTTGCTGACGAAGCCTCCGCACAGGTCAAAGGTCAAATTGAAGCAATGAAACGAAATGGGATCTCCCTATTGGAGATTCGGGGCGTTGACGGAACCAATATCAGCAAGATCACAGCCGAAAAAGCAAAAGAGGTTCGCAGAATGCTGGATGACGCGGGGATATCGGTATGGTCTATGGGCTCTCCCATCGGAAAGATCTCTCTTGCCGATGACTTTGCCCCCCATTTGAATAGCTTTAAGAAAATTTTGGAATATGCGGATATTCTCGGAGCCCAAAAGGTTCGTCTGTTCAGCTTCTTCCCCATCTTCGGCGAATCCTATGACACCACCTTGGAAAAGGTTTTGGAACGGTTGAACCGATTCTGTGAGCTTACGCCCGATTCCATCACCCTCTGCCACGAGAACGAAAAAAAGATCTTCGGAGAAACACCCGAAAAATGCCTTGCCATTCATCAGGCACTCCCTAAGATCCGCGCGGTATTCGATCCGGCAAACTTCGTTCAGTGCAATGTCAATACCTTAGAGGCTTGGGAGCTCCTCAAGAATTACGTGGAATACATCCACATTAAGGACGCAATGCAGGACCATGTGGTAGTCCCCGCGGGTCACGGAATCGGAAATGTTCCGCAGATCATCGCAAGCTATGCGGCACAGGGCGGCGAGGTTATGACAATGGAGCCTCACCTGACCGCCTTTACAGGCCTTGATAAATTGGAAAACGGCGAATCCCTCAAGCCCGGCTTGAAGATCTATCAATCAAACGATGAAGCCTTTGACGCGGCTGTGGCGGCGGTAAAGGAGATCGTTTCTAAGCTATAAAACATATAAAATATAAACATAAAAGGAGAAAAAATTATGATAGTCGGCGCGCAGCTTTATACAGTCAGCAAAATGTGTCAAACACTGGACGATTTTTCGGAAAGCCTGAAAAAGGTTGCCGATATAGGCTATACCACGGTTCAGGTATCGGGCGTATGTGCTTACGAACCCGAATGGCTGAAAAATGAATTGGATAAAAACGGACTTTCCTGCGTTCTTACTCATATCAGCTTGGATGACATGAAGGCAGACCCCGTACAGGTTTGCCGCAATCATGATATCTTCCATTGTAAAAATATCGGAATCGGAGCTATGCCTCACGCCTCCGCGATCAATGACGAATCGTACAGAAGCTTTGTAAACGAGATCAAGCCCATCGCAAAGACCTTCAAGGAAGAAGGACATAAGCTTTTCTATCATAACCATCATTATGAATTTGCCAGAAGCGGCGACGGAAGGGTGTTCTTGGAGCATTTCATGGAGGACTTTTCCCCCGACCTTCTCGGCATTACACTGGACACCTATTGGGTGCAGTTCGGAGGAGGCAACCCCTTGGAATGGATCGATCGCCTGTCTGGACGGATCGAGTGCATCCACCTGAAGGATCTTGCTATCGTCGGAAAGGAACAGCGCATGGCGCCGGTTGGCTACGGAAACATGAATTTCGAGCGTATTGTCAATGCCGCGGCTGACGCGGGCTCCAAATACCTGCTGGTAGAACAGGACAAATGCTACGATGAGGATCCCTTCGATTGTCTGAAAAAGAGCCGCCAATTCCTTGCGTCTCTTGGATTATAATTCAGCTTTTATTCCATAAGAGGATTCAAGTAAATCTATAGAAAGGAAACGAGGAACGAGAAATGAGTAATAAGATTAAAATGGGAATCTTGGGCTTGGGAAATATGGGAAGCGAGCACGCTGCCAATATCCACGGCGGTAAATGCCCCGAGATCGAGTTGAGCGCCGTTTGTGACTTAAAGCCGGAGCGCTTGGAATGGGCAAAGAATACCTTTGGAGAAGAGATCGCGCGCTTTGGCTCCGCCGAGGAAATGATGGATAGCGGTCTCATTGATGCCATTGCCATCGCCGTACCTCACTATGATCACCCCACCTACGCCATTATGGCAATGAAAAAAGGACTGCATGTCATGGTAGAAAAGCCTGCGGGTGTCTATACCAAACAGGTTTTGGAGATGAATCGGGTAGCGGATGAGTGCGATGCGGTCTTCGCGATCATGATGAATCTTCGCACAGCCGCTGTTTACCGCAAGATGAAGGAGATCATTGACAGCGGAGATATGGGAAGCATTCGCCGTGTAAACTGGACCGTCACCTCTTGGTACCGCCCTCAGGCATACTATGATTCGGGTGGATGGAGAGCCACATGGTCAGGAGAGGGCGGCGGCGTTCTTCTCAATCAGTGCCCTCATAATTTGGATATGCTCCAGTGGGTCTGCGGTATGCCCTCTAAGGTCAGCGCGCATCTGCACTTTGGCAAATGGCATGACATCGAGGTAGAGGACGATGTAAGCGCGTATCTGGAATTTCCCAACGGCGCCACAGGCGTATTTGTCACCTCCACCGCGGATGCCTCGGGTGCCAACCGCTTTGAGATTACCCTGGACAAGGGTCGGATCGTTGCGGAGCTGAATGAAAACGGAAAATTCCTCACCCTGTGGAAATCCGAGAACAATACGACAGAACAGGAATTCTCGGCGACCAATACCGTTCCCTTTGGTACGATGAAGTTTGTTAAGACCGAAATTGATGTAAATGAAAGAAGCTCGGGACATGTAGGGGTATTCAATGCCTTTGCCGCGCATATCCTTCACGATGAGCCTCTCATTGCCAACGGACGCGAGGGAATCAACGGATTGACCATCTCCAACGCGATGCACCTTTCCGCATGGACAGGCAAGGAGATCGATATAGCAAGCTTTGATCATGAGCTGTATTATGAGGAATTAAAGAAGCGGATCGCCACATCACGCCGAAAAACAAATGTAACAGAAACCGATCCTGTAGATATGAGCAATACCTACGGAGCTTAAAACAAATAAGGAGTTTGCTATGGAAAACACGGAAAATAGAATCAATGTGGATAAAAAGGTCAGACTTGGCGTTTTGGGACTTGGAAATATGGGAAGCTCCCACGCCAAAAAAATTGTTGGCGGTCAATGCCCCGAAATCGAGGTAACCGCCGTATGTGACATCAAGCCCGACCGACTTGATTGGGCAAAGGAAACACTGGGAGAGGGGATCGCTCTTTTTTCCGATGCCGAAGCAATGATGGACAGCGGACGAATTGACGCCATCGTAGTTGCCGTTCCCCACTATGACCACCCCACCTATGCTATCATGGCAATGCGCAAGGGGATTCATGTCATGATCGAAAAGCCCGCGGGAGTATACACAAAGCAGGTTTTGGAAATGATGAAGGTTGCCGACGAATGTGATGTCACCTTTGCTATTATGATGAATCAGCGTACCAATATTATGTACCAAAAAATGAGAGAGATCATCCAAAGCGGTGAAATGGGTGCCATTCGCCGCACCAACTGGATCATCACCGACTGGTACCGCCCTCAGGCGTATTACGATTCAGGAGACTGGAGAGCAACCTGGTCAGGAGAAGGCGGTGGCGTTCTTCTCAATCAGTGCCCTCATAACCTTGACCTTTGGCAGTGGATCTGCGGTATGCCCTCTAAGATCACAGCGCACCTGCACTTTGGAAAATGGCATGATATCGAGGTTGAGGACGACGTAACCGCGTATGTGGAATATCCCAACGGCGCGACAGGTGTTTTTGTAACCACAACCGCGGATATTCCTGGAACCAACCGCTTTGAGGTAACCTTGGAAAAAGGAAAGCTCATTGCCGAGATGCGCGGAAAGGAAAAATCCTTGAAGCTTTGGAAAACCGAGATGTCCGAGCCGGAATTTTCCGCAACCAATACCGCCCCCTTTGCTCAGCCTCAACATGAGGTCATCGAGGTAGACGTAGAAGGAGACATCCCTCAGCATATGGGAGTGTTCCGCGCCTTCGCCGCGCACATTCTCCGCGGAGAGCCCCTGATTGCGGACGGTCGTGAAGGCATTAACGGATTGACCATTTCCAACTCAATGCACCTCTCCGCATGGACAGGCAAGGAAATCGATGTGGCAAGCTTTGATCATGACCTCTACTATGAAGAATTGATGAAGCGAGTGGCAACCTCCCGCCGTAAAGCAACGGTCAACTCCGCTACCGCTGCCGATATGGATAACACCTTTGGTTCATGATTATGAAGGATTTTGTACGTATCGGCATTGTCGGAATCGGCAATATCGGTTCCGCCCATGCCTCGGGAATTTATACAGATAAGATCCCCGGATTAAAGCTTTGCGCGTTATGCGATAATAATCCGAAGCGTGCCGCTGAATTACGTATATCCTACCCCGACATTCCCGTATATGAGAACGCGGAAGAGCTTTTTAGCAGCGGATTGGTAGATGCTGTTATCATCTCCACCCCTCACTACCTTCATCCCATCCTGGCAATCCAAGCCTTCCAAGCAGGACTTCATGTTCTTAGCGAAAAGCCCGCCGGCGTGTACTGTGCCAAGGTTCGGGAAATGATCGAGGCAGCCAAGAGCAGCCAAAAGGTATTTGCCATTATGTTCAACCAAAGAACCAACAAGCTCTTCATCAAAGCGAAGGAGCTGGTGGAATCGGGCACATTGGGCGAGCTCAAGCGTTCGATTTGGATCATTACCAACTGGTACAGAAAGCAAAGCTATTATGATTCGGGCGCGTGGCGTGCCACATGGAAGGGAGAAGGCGGCGGTGTCTTGATGAATCAAGCTCCCCACAATCTTGACCTTTGGCAGTGGATCTGCGGCATGCCGATCGAGCTTCGTGCGGATTGCGGCGTTGCGAAATATCACCACATTGAGGTAGAAGACGAAGCGACCCTGTTCGCGCGCTACGAAAACGGCGCCACAGGCGTATTTATCACCTCAACCGGAGACTTCCCCGGTACTAACCGACTGGAAATTACGGGAACACGGGGACAGCTCGTCATCGAGCATGGCAAGCTAATCTTCAAGCATTTCTCCATGGACGAGAGAGACTATTGCGATTCCGATGATAAAACCAAAATGGAGATCGAAACCATTGAAATTGAGGATGAACGCTATAACGGACATCATCGGGTTTTAGAAAACTTCGGCAGAGCTATTCTTTACGGAGAAAAGCTTGTGGCAAAGGGAGAAGAAGGGCTCAACGAGCTGATGCTCTGCAACGCGGCATATCTTTCGGCATGGCGAAACAAAAGCATTTCCCTTCCCATAGACGATGAAGAATTTCTCTCCCAATTGCAAAAAAAGATCCTTTCGGGACAGGAGCTCCGTGAACCAAACGAATCCGATTTTTCGTTCGGCAAATATCATAACCGTTGGAATACCAACTGGTAATCTCATAAGAAAACCCGAGCGAGGCGTAAAATTTTGCGCCTCGCTCGGGTTATTTCATTTCATAGGACTTATTCAATATGTACTTAGGCTTCGTTCTGCGTTGGCTTTTTGGGAAGCAAGGTCATCTCCCCTCTTAAAACAGGAAGGATATCTTCCTCCGACGCAATTTCAGCGGTAACGGAAAACTCCTCAAATAATAGTTTTGTTGCCCGTTTCAAAGCGTTTTCCTCGGTGGTATTTGGTTTTTTTCCATTGGCAATCACCGATTCCATATACTCCCACACACTGTTAGCTAATACGATCAGCTCTCTGCGGTCTCCCACGGAAAGAATTTCTCGATACTGTATATTTCTGGCTCGGCTCTCAGGAATCCATTGCAAGCGCTCATGGCGAAGCTCCTCCGCCATCTGTAAAATTTCGTTCACCGACAATAAAGGGCGCATCATCTTCACTAAAGCTTCGTTATCGGTGGGAACAAAAACAGTAGATTTTTCATCATTCAACGGTATCAAAATATAGTAATTTGTCTTTTCTCCAATTGTGCCAAAGCTTTCTCTTCTAATATCAGAAATCACACAAACTCCCTCCGCACGGTAAATCACATAACTTCCGATTTCAAACATATTCCACCATCCTTGTCATTATCCTCTGCGATAATTATAGCACATTTTTGAAAAAATTTCCCGAGACAAAATCACCAAAAATCAAAAAATATTTTTGAATAATTTCAATTATCCGTGTAATTCCACCATATTAAAAGAAATATTTAATTTTTCACAAGCCTTGGCTTCCCGCGTGTGGCAGGTAAATATTAAGCACTGCATCCCCTTCTCTGCCAATTTTCCAATCAAAGCGATCATTCGCTCGGTTCGACGGTCATCCAGCTGACATAATGCCTCATCCATCATCAATGGGGGAAGCTGACTTCCGAAAATCTGCGACATCAACGCAATACGCAACGAAATATATGCCGCGTCATGAGTACCGCCGCTTAATACGTCGGAGGAAGAGGTAAGTCCCTGCTCCTCTACCAGCGAAACCGTCAAAGCACTGCCTGTCCTCATTTCGGAATAACGTCCGCCACTAATATATTCCATCATTTTTCCGGCATCACGCCCAATCAGAGGCGTAACATTTCCACTCATTGCCTCGCCTGCCGCCTCGATTCCATTCAATGCCATGACAACCGCTTCGTAATAAGAATCACATCGATCCCGTGTTTTCTTCAAATTTTCCAAACGGTCAGCAATTGCCATAGGATCCTCGGTCCTCGCCATAAGGTTGATCAGTTCGGTGCGAAGCTGAGTGTCCGATGCCTGCAATGCCCTTTCGCGATCCGCGTAGAATTTTCGCCTTGCGTCCGCTTTTTCCATCTGATCCTGAGAAAGCTCCGAAAGATCAACCGTCATAGAATCGCGAAGCTCCTCTTCTCTGTGGCTCGATAGAATTTTTCGATCATTTTCCACAAGAACCGCCAGCGTTTCACACTGCCTTTGCAGCTCTTCCCATTTTTTCAAAAAGCGCTCCAGCCGATATGCTTCATCACGGGCAGCGGTCGGTCCTCCCTCTGAATTGGGAAAAGTCCTCTTTAAAGCGCTGTCCAGCTCGCCCCTTAAATGCTTCTGGTGGGTGTCGGCAGCAACCATTTCCGCGCGAATAGCGGCAAGCGAGTCTGTGTGCTCCCGTTTGGCAGATAACGCCTCAGCGCAAAGGGTCAGATCATGCTCAAAATTCTTCGGCTCGCTTCCGTATTTGGCAGAAAATCTTCTTTTTCTTTTTTGAGCGGTCACCATAAGGATCCCTCCCATGCTTGCCAAAGCAATACCGCCAAGTCCAAAAGCAGCACGAAACAAGGGAGAAAATACCGAGAAAAAACCAACCGATATCACAAAAAAGATACAGGCAAGAATAACACCGGCGCAAGCGGCACGAAAGCTTCGTCCCAAGCTCCTCCAAGTATTTAACGCGCTCGCGATTCCTCCGTCCGCCTCAATCCTCTCACCCATGTCGGCGAACCTTGTATCATAGCCTCCAAAGCTCTCCGCCTGCTCATACCTCGCTCTTACCTCACACAGATTTCTGTGTGCCGCTTCCACGCTGTCCGCCAGCATGTTCAAACGAGCGATATCCGCTCCTACGGGAATATGCTCGGTCATCAATTCCTTTTGCTTCAAAAGGATCAGCTCCTCAAGGATCTGCTTTTTCTTTCGCTCATTGTCTCGCATCACCTGAAAACGACGGAATAGCTCGGCTTTACGCATAGCCTCGGCAAAAGAATCCGCTTCCTTAAGCTTAATTTCGTTTTGCTCCTTTAGCTCCGCGTTGCGCTCCAGCTTATCTTGAATCTCAGAGATGCGCAAATAGGTCCGCGTGGCGTTTTCCAATCGCTGATTTTCCTCGTTAATTCGCTCGTTCAGCTCATAGATCCTCCCACCCTTTCCTGTTTTGTGACGGTATTGTATCCGAATCTGATCCAGTCTTTTAACCGCCTTTTTTATGTCTACCGACTCATCCGCGGAGGACAGTAGGTTTTGAATGGCAAGCGCGCCCTTTTCACCTCCAAGACTGCCGCATTGCATCTGTCCGATACCGCAGCTGCTCTCAAAGATTTCTCTCGGAACCTTTAGAAAAAATTGTCCGGGCTCTTCACCAAAGGCAACCTTCGCTCCGTCTCGACAACGGTAAACCTCCGTTTTTTCACTTCCGCGTGTTTTCTCGGCAACAAAGCTCCGCTCAATCTGATAGATTTCCTCCTCAAATAGGATCTTCATGCTTCCAACCGCCCTGTGCCCCTTTCGGCTGACAGAACGCTCATACTCAGCACTTTTTCGCTTGGCTAATCCGTATAAAATAAATTTGATAAAAAGCAGAATCGTACTTTTTCCTGTCTCGTTGTCCCCATAAAAGATATTCATGCCATCCTCTAATACAATGTGACGGCTCTGAAGAGCGCCGAATTCGATGATATCCAATTCCAGAATCCTCATTCTCGGTCACCTCCTTCAGGAATTCTTCTTCCCTCAATGGCGGCAAGACCAAGCTGTAACGCTCTTACCGCGGTGTTGCGCACCTCGGGATCATCCGAAATCAATTGAGGGTATAGCACTCGGTAAAACGCTCCTCTCAAGGTTACATCCTGCTTCAAAAAATCTCCATCCTCATACGGAACCGTTAAGTCTCGAAGCTCTAATTCCGCCAGCTCAGACAAGCACTGGTTAGCCAAACCAAACTCATCAATCGTCATAAAGGGATCAACGTTTCCGACCAAATTCAACCGCAAATGCGTTCCTCTTTTTTTCTCATAAACGGCTACCGCTTTTTTAATGGCATAACAGATATCCCCCAATTCGGCACAATCGGAGATGTCGATCTCATCTACACAATAACGGCTCTGGGAAAGAACACGTTTTTCTATCAAGGGCGCTTTACCGTCTTCTATCGATACGATCAAAACACTTCCCTCCCCAAGCTCATCATAGCTTCTCCCCTCGGGGAACCCGCAATAGCGTATCCGATCCGACTTAGAGGAGGAAACGTCATCTTGCTTGTGAATATGTCCCAAAGCCGCATAATCGACAGAAAATCTTTCGATGTCACCTACTGTGATCGGCGCGTAGCGGGATACGGGGTTGTCCAGATCCGCGTGAGCACACATCAGCCGAATTTTTCCATCCATAGGCGGCACTTCCCCCTTTAATAAAGGACTTTTCCTTAAAAAGGGTGAGGTAAACGCATATCCAAAAACTACGGTATTCAAATCCTCAAATTCAAAACATTGCAACTCAGATGAAGAAAAAATATAAACATTTTCGGGTAAATTTCCCTTAGAATAAAAGGAGCCCTCTGTAAAGGGATCATGGTTGCCGGGAGAAATAACGATGGGAATGTTAGCCTCTTCTAACTTTTTGCGAACAAATTCCGCTGTCTCCGGTGTCACATATCTGCTGTCAAACAAATCTCCCGCGATCAACACCATGTCACACTGCTCCTCCGCCGCGCATTGTAAAATTTCGGCAAACAATTGGCGTTGTGAGGCTCTGCGTTCGTCGGATCGAAATACATCGGTACCGTAAAACGCGCTGTCCAAATGCAGATCGCCCGTATGTAGTAGCTTCATATCTATTTCAGTTTGTTTTGGGGACATCCCATGTGCCGTTAGACGGCTGTCCCCTTCTCCTTTCAAAAAATGGCACTTTACTAAATGTCTCTTTCTCTGAATTTATTTTACCACATTTTAATGCCAATTGCAATAAACATTTTCCTATTTGTTACATATACTGGAATGTTTACCCCTGTATGCTTATATTTTATTGATCCCTATCAATGCCCTTAATCCTATAAATCTCATATATTGGAGGAAGCTAATATGCTGATCAATATTCCCTATGACCGAAGCCGCGCCGTCGAATACGCGCAACGCTGGGCGCTTTCCCGCAATCCGCTTTTTTACGATTTTACAGGTCAAGGCGGAAATTGCACCAATTTTGTCTCTCAATGTATTTTTGCGGGATGCGGTATTATGAATTACACTCCTACCTTCGGTTGGTATTATCGCACCTCCGAGGACCGTGCCCCTGCGTGGACAGGAGTGGATGAGCTGTACAATTTTCTGATCGGCGCCCCTGAGTTTGTCAACGCTAACGGAGAAATCGGACCCTATGCCAGCAATGCGCGGGATTCCCGCCAAATTGAGCTGGGAGATGTGATTCAACTTGCCAATTCAAGCAATGAATTTTACCATACGCTTATTATCTCGGGGTTCACCTCCAATGATATTCTTGTTTGCGCTCATTCCAATGATGCCTTAAACCGACCGCTTTCGGAATATACTTACGCTTCCCTTCGTATTCTGCATATCGAAGGAGCAAGGATAAATTTTGATACAGATCAAATTTTTCAAAACGTAATTGAAGGAATTTCTCTTACCTCCGCCCAACCGTAATTTGTTATTTCAGCCTTTCATCATATTTTAATGCATATAAAAATGACAGCGTAAATGGACTCTCCATTTACGCTGTCATTTGAGCGTGTCGATAAAGAATATGGACAGGCTTTTTTAAAATTTTCAGATAACTTCCCACCACCGTGTCGGCAAGATGGAAAATAAAATATGTTTTCGTAGGGACAGACATTCGCCTGCCCGTTATACTCAATAAACTTTGTGCGACATACATATGTTCATCCTCCCACCATGCCTCCATACGTGTCAACACGCAGCGAAGCGGAGTATGAAGCGAAGCGAAGGATCTTTGCCGACGTAGGAGGCGATCCTATAAAAAGATACGGCTGTCGGCAAGATAAAATCATTGCTTTTTCGTAACAATGAATAAGAATTGATGCTCCGCATCAATTTGCCTCGCAAGCTCGGCAAGGATTCTTCACCTTCGGCTCAGAATGACACGACATGAGGTGTAGTGCGACAAACAAACTTTAATTCTCGCACAAGCTACCGTACGTGTCATCCAGAGCGAAGCGAAGGATCTTTGCCGACGCAGGCGGCAATCCTATAAAAAGATACGGCTGTCGGCAAGATAAAATCATTGCTTTTTCAATACAATATAGTTTTTAAAGCGTTTTTTATTAATACTTTGACGCTTCTACCACACGGAATACCGCTTGACTTAGCGCTTCATATTGATCTGATGTTACTAAGGTAAAAATCTCGAATTTCTGGCTTTGCCCTGCGCCAAGATCATTGACATAAATATAATCCGTAGCGATACGATTCTCTTCCGAATCCACTGCCTCTATTGTCACGTTGAAGGATGCTTTCTCGGAGCTCTTATTTTTTATCGTTACCTCCACCTTTGATTCATCCCAATATTCAGCTTCAACCACTTGAAAGTCGCCAATCTGAATGTCTAAAAAATTTGCCATAATATCGTCGGTCTTGTCCCCCGCCATATAAGCCAAATTCTCGTCCACCTCATTAAATGCGTCCTCAACTGCATTTAGTATCATTGACTGCATAACCAAAGTAATTACAATCGAAAGCACACCCAGGATCACACCCGTAACTGCTTTTCCTACGCCCTGCTTTTTTACCAATGCCACAATTCCGAGTATCGCCGCCAATATTCCAAGTACAAACGCCGCATTATTGATGATCGGAATAAATGAAAGACAAATTCCGATAATACCCAATACAAAAGCAGCGGTTGCCATCCCTCTCTTTTTCGGAGAAACGGTAATTTCTTTGGCTTCATTTTGATCTCTTTCTTCGCTGTTCATTCCTTGCTGATTCATTTGTCAGACCTCCACTTTAAAATTTTAAAATATCCCAAATCGGGATATTTATATTATACCATTATGGGATAATAAAGTCAAGGGGGATTTTAAAAATGAGATTAAAATTTTTACGGAAAGAGCGAGGAATATCCCAGTTAAAACTTGCGATGGATTTAAATATGAACCAAAATAGTATCAGCCGTTATGAAACAGGAGAACGTGAAGCTGATTACGCCACACTCATTAAGTTTGCCGATTATTTTGGCGTATCAATTGACTATCTGCTCGGTCGAACCGAAAATCCAACGTTTTTGGAATAATTCCCCACAAAAAAACAGTTAGCAGTGACAATAACAAAGGCTCAAAAAATTGCCTCGCCCAATTTGTGATCAGGGCGAGGCAATTTTTATACATTTTGGAGTTCTTCTAAATCTAATATAAGAGTTAGTCTTATATAACTTTTGTTTTTCTTAGGATTTTTTCACCTTAGGAAGCTCTGTCATGCGAAGCTTTGCGCAACCATAGGGAATCATTTCCACTACACTGCTTTCATCCAACGCGGCGCGGCTCATGGGCATCTTAGCGCAAACGGTATCATATCCCTCCGCGTACCCCCAGTCGATATGGCAAAGATTTGCCTTCAACACCAAAGGAGGATTTACCGAGGAGAACGGGATTGCGTCAACCTCTTTTTCTTCTACAGAAAATTCACCGTTCGCGAAAGCATAATTCCAATCGGACACACCCTTAATATGGTAATCACAATAGGGGAATTTTCTTTCCACATTGTTTCTTACATATTCAACCATTTTTGCCTCCCCCTTCACGGGAACAGCAAACACCAAGGAGCCGTATTCAACGGTATTCAAGCGATAAGGTCTTGCGGCAAAGTGAGGCTCAACCGAATAATTCACCTTCAACTCTGTCACGCCCTTTTTAAATCCGGATTGTACGGTCCATTCTCTTGTTGTTACAGCTTTACCGTTAACCGTCATATTCTTGGCAAAGGAAGGAATTCGAATCTTGAATTTCAGATCTGTATCCTCCGCAACCTCGATTCGGTAAGTAAAGGAATGACGGAAAGGATACTCCGTATCCAACGTAATTTTAACAGGTACGCCCTTCCACTCGGTAGAAAGCTCAGAAGGAATTGTAAGAGGACAAACGATTCCATCGTTTGCTTTCATAAAGGCGGACAACGCAAATTTAGGCCATCCCTGACCGAAATTCGCCGTACAACAACCGAAATGAGGCTCTAAGCCAAAGATATGCGAATCCTTACCATTTGTACGGAAAGGAGGGTTGCCCTCGAAGGGGGTGCAATCGATTTGATTGCTCATTTGTACATATTGGTGGGTCCACATGTCGTCGCTGATCGTCGCCGGAAGCGCATTGAATGCCAGCTTCTCCAAACGGTCGATCCATTTCTTATCTTGTGTATAAATATACAGCTGTTCGTAGGAGTACATCTGCTCTACGATCGAGCAAAGCTCGGTGCCCTGAATGGGACTGAGTCCCGATAGGCACTCGTCTCCCGTAAAGCTGCCCGTCGGTGTTCCGTTATAGCTCTTCAAGATACGGTAAAGCTTTTCCGCTTGATCGGTATATCTTTTTCCTAAAAGATCACAGGAGAGCGCCTCGCTCTTCAGCATCATTACCAGATTTACGATATGCGTATCCAGTGTCCATTTATTTAACGGTACCTTCCACAGTTCGGAAATCTTATTGTAGTCGGTTCCCTGCTCGTACAGGAGCTTTCCAAACTCCTTGATCCATTCCTCATCGGGATAGCGCTCTCTCAGCCAATTTACGGCAATAAAGCCCTCAAACCAACGGTGCTCGCCCCAATTGAACAGTTTGATCGTCTTGGCGGACAGAAGCTCATAAAAGTTCTTCATGATACGGTAGATCACATCGGGAATCCGCTTATCACGAGAGCAATCGTAATAGACCGTCAGCACCTTGGTGATCAGCAAAATCGCCCATGTATCGTACTTTTCGATGGGCTTATCGCCTATGGGGCAGATCCATCCGTCAGGTCTCTGAAATTCCAAGATCTTATCAATATAATACTTCGCGCGCTTCTTCATATCCTTATTATCCAACAGATACGCGAGGGGAATAAATCCATCCAGCCAGTAAGGCACTCTTTCCCATCCCTCGCAATCTCCGCCGATCCACATGCTGTCGCGCACGTCGGGCCATATCTTATCCAAATTTCCGTTCAAGCCCTCGGCTTGCAGCTGAAGCTGGCGTTTTACCCATCCGCGGGGCTTCAATTCATTTGTCGTATACAATTTAAATGTCGTTTTCATTTGTTTCTCCTTATAATCATATCCTACCACATTGGAGCGGTATGCTACAGAGCCGCTCTTTTCATCCGTTTGCTTTTGGATTTTCGCAAGCAAGCAGCTGAAAACAATTTCCCTGTTATCCTATGGCATTGTTGTATAATTATTTATGTTTTTTGAATATTTATTCTGATTCTTTTTATTCTCCCATGGCAATTTTTCAATTGCCATGGGATTTTTTTATTTGATTTTCAGGCTTTTGTTATTACTTTATTCATTTTCAATTCACACCATGCTCACGGTTCGGTAATGCTTTGAAAACAAAATATTCAGTATAACAGCACCAAAAAACGATGAAAGCTCTTACATTCTTATACGGGGATCTTGGGCAGCTCGATGCCGTCTCCGTTATAAGTTGTATTATCCTTACCGCCGACCTCATCATGTACGGGAGGCTCTGTTTCCGCAGGGGGCTCATCACCGCCGCCATTATCATCCGTCGGAGTAGAATCGGAGGTAGGGGTTGTATCCTGAGGATCTTCACCATCTTCCTTTGTGCAAGCTACAAAAACAGTAAGGAGCAGCATCAAAGCAAGAAGCAATGCTAAAATTTTCTTCATTTCTTTTTACCTCCTTAAATCAGTTTGCGTTATATGCGGCAATGGAAACGCTGACTGCGTGCAGCGCTTTTACGTATGCCACATCATTCGCGGATGCGTTCGCATCGGTTACGGATGCCTTTACGCACGCGTTAACGCTGGTTGTAAGAGTCTGACCTACCTGCTTATCATTGATGATCAGCTTAACCGTGATGGCGGAATCCATTTCATCAATACCGATATCACAGAATGCCATGGTATAGGTTCTGCTTTCGGTAGGTACGATATGAAGCTCGCTGTAATACAGTTCAGTCTCTCTGCCGTTTACGGTAACGATGATCTTCATTCTTCCTTCGGTCGTGAAGGCAGTCATCTTAAGAAGCACTGCCATCTGTCCGTCGGTCTTTACAACAGGGGTACCCCAGCTATAGCCTTCCGTTGTATCTCCCGCAAGGGTCGTCGCGGCGGTAAGCGCTGCTGTTGTATCGCCCGCGCCTTGTGCCAAGGTTACATTGGCGGTAGCCAGCGCATTGGTCTTATAGTTATCCTTGGTCTGAGCCGCAGCACCGAGACGAAGCATATCGGATGCCACCGCGGGATCAAGAACCATTAATTTTTCCAGGTATGCCTTTACGGTCGTGGAATGTGTATACTCGCCTTCATTATAATCCACATCAATGGTATCCACCATTTGAGAGAAGGACAGGTCAAGCGTAAACTTCATAACACCGTTGCTCTGAGGAACGCCCTTTACGGAAACAGCGCTATTTTCTTTTTCATTCAGAATGAACTTCACGGTAGCTTCGCTGACATTCAGCTTCATGTAGATGTTATAATGGAGCTTATTGGTAACGGTTACGCTTTCTCCCGTAATTCCCATATGGGAGTTATCATAGATCGCTTTGATCATAGGAAGAGAGCCTGTGGCAACCCATTCTGTCATGCCGGCATCCTGCAATACCTTCATTCCGTAAACGCCCGAAAGCTCTGCTATGGATTTACCGATGGGCGTCTCAGCCGCCTCGATTGCCATACCGCCCTGCGCTCCGATTGCCACGCTTGCGTTATCGTTAATAAAGTATACGCCCTCAAGCTTTACATCCATCGATGCCGCAGCGGTTCCGCCCATCACGGCTCCGCCCTTCGCGGTTGCTGTAACCGTGGAATTTACGATGGTCTTTTTAATCTCAACCACCTCAGTGGTTCCATGGAGATAGCCGATCAATCCGCCTACGTAAGACGCACCGCTGACCTTCGCGTCGGTATAGCTATCGGTAATGAGGGTCTTGGTATCCGCGCCGTTATCGGAGCGAACCACGCCGACAAAAGCACCGACACCGCTCTGTGCCGCGGAGATCTCTCCCGAGAACACAGATTTATTAATGGTTACATCGCCCTTATTTCCGCCGACAAAGCCCGCGGTTCCGAGAACGCCGTCACCTGCCGCGGTATTTACTACCTTAGCGGTAACCGATACGTTTTCGATCACGGCAGCCGCATCGGAGGCACTTACCTTACCGAAGATCGCTCCGTGAGCGAAGCCTGAATCGGCAGCGTCATCATGGGTATGCTTGGTATAGGTATTCAAAAGGATTACATTTTCCACGGTTGCTGTTTTTCCCGTGGGAACGCTTCCGAAGATTCCGAGAGACTTGGCACCCATTCTGTCATGTCCTACCTGATAAATACCGGAAATGGTATTGCCCGCACCGTCAAAGGTTCCCGCAAAGAATGCCTCATTATTGATGGGCCATACGGTTGTGGGAGCGGTCACGGCTTGCGCAAAGGCATCAAAATCAGCGTTCATTGTAATGCTGTCTACCAATGTAATCGTTTTTCCCTCAAAGGTAGTTCCATCCATGATCGCATCGGCGAATGCCAAAAGGTCATCCGCGTTATAGATCTCAAGAAGATCGGGAGTAGCGTCACCGATCTGGTTTCCGTACCAGTTGGTATCGGGCGTGGGGATAGCGGACTGTGAGTCGTTGCTCTCATCGGTTACAAAGCTGTAGAGAGAGGTGGGGAAGGGGCAGGAGCCTGTCATACAGGTCCAGCCTGTCATACCCAGCCCTGTCAGCTTTGTGCCCGCGTTCGCGCCTGTCAGCTCTGATTCTGTTACCTGTGTAGCGCTGTAAATTCCTGCCTTACCGCCAAAGGTTCCTACGCCGTTTGTAATATTGTTGGAATTTACAAGGTAGAGTACCGTGGCGGTATCAATAACCGCTTGCCAGTTATCGGGAGAATGGGAGAAGCCGATGGCAATACCCGCTTGGGTCGTAGCCGCCGCTGTATCAACCCGTCCCACGGAGATGGATTTGGATACATTCATAACATCGGTCTTAAAGTTATAGTATCCGACCAAGCCAGCCGCGCCGACCTGACCTGTGCTAGCGTTTGTAACGGTTCCGCTGAAGAGACAGTCGGAAACAATACAGGTTGCCTTGGTAGCGTCACCCTCCGCGCTTCCGCGTACCTCGCCGACAATTCCCGCAGTTCCGCGTGCGTCCGCGATCACGTCGCCAAGGAACATGGAGTTGGTTATAGTAGCCTTGCCTGTAACAGAACCGATAATTCCGCCGACACCGCCGTTGGCAAAGAGTGTATTAACCACCACGATATCCGCATACACGCTGTCAATGGTAACATCAGTAGCGGTTGCTTTTACATTACCGAAAAGACCGCCGTGATGAATCTCGGTGCCAGCCGAGGAGATCGTATAGGAATTTTTGATTGCCAGATTCTGTACGCGAGCGGTAAGATCCGCACTACCCAAAATACCGACGCCCTTAATGGCTCCGCCATCCTGATAGATACCGGAAATATATTTTCCGTTTCCGTCAAAGGTTCCCGCAAATGCCTGATTGGAAATGGGCCATACCACAGCGGGAGCGGTTACGGTTTCCGCCTTCGCGTTAAAGCCACGGTTCATGGTGATATTCGCGGTCAATTGAATTGTTTTGCCTTCATAGTTTGTCTCAAGCATTTTTTCGGCGAACGCCAACAGCTCCGCTTCGTTATCAATTTCAAGAAGATTGGGAGTTTCGTCGCCTGTTTCCGCTTCATACCAGGATGCCGCGGTAACTTCTTCCCCGTCTGCCGAGGTGAGGAGCGCGCCCATGGGAACCATGGTAACGATCATCAATACGGCAAGAATCAACGAGGGTATTCTCATTTTTTTCATAAAAGTCTCCTTTCGTTCGGCATGCTGCCGAATGATCGTAATTCTCCGTTACGGAGTATAGAGTACCTTTTATAAGAGGCATTTCCGCATTTGAGAAGCTCGGTATTGCGTTTTGGGCGCATGGCTTTCAGATATTTTATGTGTTTTACGGCGCTGAAGCTTTTCATCGGAGTAAAAGCCTTATTTTCCATTGATCACCGTATTACATTCTCACATTATCTCATTATACCATAGCACCGCCATAGCGCAATTTTGAAAAACCAAAGCTTGGGAAAGCTTCTTAACTTTTTATTACTTTTTATTGCTTTTTATTGCTTCTTTACTTTTTATTTCTGCGTTTAACATATTTTTTCAATTTTTGTCTGTACCGAGGATGCTCTTTGGCACACCCTTCCCGACCGCCACAGCAGAGTGGGTTCAGGAAGGATGCAGCTTTTTGTTTTTATGTAATGAGTTCTCTGTACGGAGCGATCAGTTCTGTACCAACGCAGCGTATGCCGCCATCAGCTTCGTATAGTTCGCTTGGAGGTTACCGATGGAATTGTTATATCTACCCATGAAGTCATTGTCCACACGCTTAACCATAACACCGCCTTCATTCGCGGTAAAGCATCCGCGCCACATTCCCTCAGGACCGATGCTGGACAGACGTCCGAAGTCATAGATAACAGAGGCACGAATCAGCTCGAACGCCTTCATACCCTGAATACCTGTGGTGTAACGACGCTTCAGATACTTATCGAAGTAGAAGGGGGCTACTGTACGGTACTCGGAGGACGCGATCGCCTCGATAATAACGGCAGACATTTCCGCATCAGAAGCGGTAGTGGGGATACACCAGTGATCGTATCCGTTGTTCTGGATGACCTTATAGTCTTCCTGCTCGCCATTCAGCTTAGGCATAGGCATTGCGGCGTATGCCGTGGGGTCGGTTACCTCATGGATGTTTGCCATAGAGCACATCATCAGCGCTGTCTGCTTATTTACCATTGCCTGCGCGGAATTCGGCGCGATATAAACCTCCACGCCCGCAAAATTGTCACACATCTTCTCTACGAGAGAGGTGATACCAAGCAAAGTAGCATCGTCGGTAAATGCCATCTGGGCTACGCCGTTGGCATCATTCAGCGTGGAATTAAAGCCAGCGCCGTAATAGAAGCCGTCCATTCTGGAATGGTCATCGACTACCAAGCCATAGATCTCGCCGGGGGTGTTTTCCGCCATGCCCGCGAATTTCTTGGAGATCTCGAACATCTTATCGATGGTCCACTGACCTGACAGACAGATCTCAACGGGGTCACCGAGATTTTCCTCGTTCAGCATGGAAAGGTTGGCAAACATAACCTCCATGGAGCGGATCGCCATAGCGGAGGAGTTGGAGGATACAAAGAACTGAGAACCGTTCTGGCTCCACTCCTTTACAGATTTATGCCACCAGGGTCTGGACAGATTGGGGAACTGAAGGTTGTTCATGTTCTTCAGTTTCGCTTCCTGCGCCAGAATCGTGGGCCACAGGGAGAAGGTCTGAATCAGGTCGTATGACGCATCCTCGGCACGGGCTGCCGTGAAGAAGGTATCCTTTGCCTGATAGTGCGCCTGCACATAGTTGATTTTAAGGGTGATTCCCAAACGGGCTTCTACGCCTACTTTATGTGCCCAGATAACGTTCAGAATTTCGTCCTTACCGTTTCCGCCGTTTTTAGGAAGCGACCAATACTCTGCACTATCCCAGCCCAAAAGGTTAACGGTTTTGTTATTATAGTAGGTTCCCGCGGGAATGGTATCCAGTACGTATCCGTTCTCGTCTACGGGCTCGCCTTCTTCGTTTACTCCCGCACTTTCCTGAGGGACCGCACCCGAATTATTTGTATCGCCCCCGTCTCCTGTGTTGTCGTCCTTTTTACAGGAAAGCAACATTCCGGAAAGCATGAACAAAAGCAAAATCATTGAAATAATTCTTTTCATCTTTTTTTCCTTTCTTTCTGTTTATTTATCGCATATCGATTCTCCGATCAATCGATTGGATACATTGAAATGTTTGGCTTAGATCATACCGATATGGTAGCATCCTCTGCCGCTGTGTAATGCACTCGCTCCTTGATCGCGGTGTCCCGCAGCCAAAGGTTGAAGTCGTATCCCTTGGTGGTTCCAAGGCATCGTTTGTCTACGTCAAATCTGTAATCGTCGCATGCCCACAGGCATATGTCGGGATCCGCGTATTGGTACAGGTCAAGGCAGGCTCCGTTGAAGCCATGGTGCGAAAGCTGGAGGATGTCACATTTCAGCTCCTTGCCATAGGCGTCCGCCATTTGCTGGCAGTTGGGCTTTTCACAGTCGCCAAGCACCAAAAATACCTTTTCCCCAAATTTCATGCGGAAGGCACTGCTGAGGTTATTGCCCCAGTGGAATTGCTGGGGGTAGTAGTCCTCTTGTGTGTAGATTACTTCAACCTCACAGCCGGGGAAGTAGATCTTTTGTCCCGCGTGGAAGATTACGGTATCTACCTCGTGTTCCTTCATCCAATCGCAGAAGGGACGAAGTGTGTTTTCTAACCAGATGGGGCGCTCGTATTTTACAGGCGTTGTCAGCATATCCGGGAAGTTGTATCCCGCCATCCGTATTTCTACCTGCTCGCCGTAATCTTTGAGGAAGTTGTTGGCGATTCCCATGTGGTCGCCGTGAGGATGGGTGATAAACCAGCCCGCTATGACAGGCTTTCCGCCGTTGGGAGTGTGGTCGCAGAGGAATTTGTAGAGGTCCTCTTTGTCGTGGCTATTGATCGGTTCCCCGTCCTTCCACTCACCGTTTACCTTTTCCTTCGGGATCATGACTCCGTCCGGTGTTCCGCCGTCGATGACTATGAAGCTGCCGTCCGCAAGCTGGATGATCAAGCACATGCCCGGCGCGCCGTCTATGCTCTTTCCGTGGTTTCCGCTATATACCGCCAGTCTTCTTTGCTGAGTTATCGTGGGGGGAGTTGCGGGATTTTCGGGTGCGGGGATGGGCTCGGTGCTCGGGAGATATCCCCGAGGACCGTATACCACCTTCGCTCTTCCCAATGTGGGATAAAACATGACATAAATGACGGTTTCCTGTTTCTCTCCGTTGGGAGCGATATAGGTTTTGAACAGGCTTTCCGCAATTTTATTTTCCGCGTAAAGCTTATATCCCTTTTCCTCCAAGCTCTTGATGTATGCAAGATACTCGGCTTCGTTGGTTCCCTTTACGCTGATCTGATAATTTCCTTCGCCGCAATAATAGATTCCCTCCAGTGTTCCCTTTTCGGTGCGGTAATCCGGCACCTCCGTGGCAACTCGGGCATCGTCTCCCTCAAAGCGGTAATCATCCTCAAGGATCAAATCTCTGTCCTCATTGACCAGCGTAAGCAGATGCTCCAGCGCCTTGCGGATCAGCGCTTCACAATAGGCACTGATCACCAGCTTTTCGCCCTTTACGCTGACACTGTAGCCTGTATAGCTCAGCTTTCTCATTTCCTCTACGGATTCTTTTCTGCTCGCCACGTTTCCGATAATGATCTCTTTATCGAATTCCTTCGCAATGCGGTCATTGGCGATGGATTCGGAAAAATCAAATTTTGCTTTGTCTCTTATGGCGTCCGCAAACATCTGAATCTCCGCTTTGAGTATATCGCTCCGTGAATCCGCGTAAACGATTACATACTCACTTTTTCTCTGTGAAACAATCTTTTTCATTTTTTCCTCCTATTTTTTTAAAACAGGTTGTTAAAAACAAAGGTTTCGGGTGGACTCAATATTATGTTAGGGGCATGGGGGTCAGCTCGATGACCGTATCCACTTTAATGGTTGTGGTTACCGACGCATGGTAGTGCTCACGGGGTCTGGTGCCTGTTGCCTCATTATATTCTCCGTTCTTGATCCACGCGTTATTGACATGCGCTCGACTTCCGTTGATTCGGGTATCCTCCTCAAAGCGCCATCCATCGCAGGGCCAGAAGCAGATATCGGGATCGATCAATTGATAGAGCGTTTTCACTGTGCTCGCAGTACCCACGTCAAAGCCGTGGTGTGCCAGCTGAAGAATATCGCTCTTGAGGGTCGTTCCGTATACGTTTGCCATAAATCCGCAGTTGGTGGAATACATATCGCCCAAAACCATGAAGGTGGTATCGCCCAGGGTAACACGGAAGCCTAAGCTGGAATCGTTATTGTTTGTCAGGCTTCTTCCCGGCGAGTAATAATCCTCTACGGTTGCCAGAATTTCAATTTCGCATCCGGGAAGGTACAGCTTCTGTCCTGTATGCGCGATCCAATGAACCACCTCGGGGAAGTAGCTATCCACCGCGTTTTTGAAGTTGTTTACCGTATTATGTCCTGACGAGCTTTCCGGAACCTGTGTGGTATATCCTGTGAAATCCGGGAAGTTATAGGCTACCATACGCAGGTCGATCTTATCGTTATATTCCTTAATAAATTGCGTGGGCAAGCCGATATGGTCGCCATCGCAATGTGTAATAAACCATGCCGCGATAACAGGCTTACCGCCATCGGGAGTAAAGCCGCACAGAAAATCATAAAGATTCTTCGCGTCCTGAGAGGTCGTGGTCTCTTGTCTTACCCATTCGCCGTCTACCTTCTCATGAGGAGTTACGGTACCGTCACGGTTTCCGCCATCAATCAACACAAAGCTTGCGTCAGGCAATTGGATCACGTAGGACATACCCGGCGCGCCTGTAATATTTGTTCCGCCGTAGTCGATCGCGTCAAGAACATTCTCATCGGATCTGGAGAATGACTTCAGCAGTGCCATTTGAGTAATGGAGGGGACCACGATATTCTGATATTCGGACGCATCGGGTGCCTGAGTTTCGGGCAGGTATCCCAAAGGACCGTATACGATCTTACAAAGTCTCTGGCTGGGGTAGAACATGGTATGGACCACAGAGGTGGTTCCCTTTTCGTTACATACATAGGTTCCGAACAGGTTACCGTTCTTCTCATTTGTTGTATATTCCTTATATCCCCAGTTGTTTTTCAGCTCAAGGATGAAGTTATCATGGGCGGTTTGATTGGTATATTGAACATTGAGCTCGTAATTATACTCACCGCAGTAATATACGTTTTGAGTTCCGCCGCTATAGAGAGGAAGATCGCTTTGCGCGCAGTAGTCTATGGGAAGAACAAAATCATTATTCATTCGTGTAATGCCGTTCATCAGCTTTTCCAGTGCCAGCTCAAGAAGAGGCGCTGTGGTTGCATTGACGACCAGCATGGTATTTGATCCGTACGCGTTGGAAACAACGCAAGAGGTAACGGCATATCCCTCATAATTGAAGACAGGCATTCCGCACTCGCCTCTGCCGTTCATTTCACCTGTACCGATGATGATCTCCGCACCCTGCGAGCCTGTTGCCTCCGCATCGGTAATCACCGAAATGCTTGTGCCTGTACGAGAGAAGAACTCACTGACAAAGTCATCGATCAGAGCGATCACATCCTCGGACGCGCTATCATCTCGAACAACAACATACCGCGCGCCTGATTCATCGGCAAGCACCAATTTTTCTGTATTGACGTATTCCTTCGCACTCAGACCGTACGCGTAAATCGCCGTAAGGAGATCCTCTTCTCCCGTGGCTTCCGCTCTGCTCAGGGCGCTCTTGATATAGCTTGCCACGCTATAGGTAAGGGTTTGACCGACGGGCTCTCCGTTTTTCGTCAAGTAAACGGTGATGACGGAGTCCATCTCTTCGGCGCCAATGTTTTGATACAGCACGGTATAGGTATTCTGACTTCCCGAAACCGCCGTAAACGCGGAGGCGGGAATTGTGCTTTCTCTGGTACCCTTGCTGTTCTCGATCACCGCCACAAGGCTCAGATCGGCAAGATCAGCGGCTTTCACCTTAAAGGTAAGAGCAAAGCCTTGCTCCAAGCGGAGGCGAGCGGACATCAGCGCGTAATTCTCATCAGCGCTGCCCGAAAGCATGCTGACCGAGGGTATGGAATTGGAGGAAATATCAAAGCCGTATCCCTCCTTCGCGCCGTATCCTGTCAGATCCCAGCCCTCGGTTACAAGGGCATCGTCGGAAAAGCCCGAATATTTTTGAGCTTCCGCTCCATATCGGAGCAGGTCCGCTACCAGATGCCGCAAGGTATACGGCATTGTTCCGTCATTCCACAGGGCGTTACAGTATTTAGCGATGCTTGTTTGCGCCGTAAAGGAGGTCACATATTTTCCCGCGGCATTGGGAACGGTAACGCTGATCGTCTCGCCCATCATCTGAGGCAGAATACCGGAATAGGTAAATTTATAGGTTCCGCTTTCCAGCTGTTCTCCCACAACCTCCGTTGTCTTGCCGTTGATCTCGAAGGCTGCGGTTGCCGAGCTTGTTACGGGAAGATCCGCATAGATATTCAAGGAGAGGTCATTTTCCAGGGTCACGCTCTGTTCCTGAATACCGTAATCCTGACCTACCCAGTATATATCGCCGATCTTCGTTCCGACCTGGTTGGTCATTACATTGATCTTGCGGACGGCGTGATCGCCGTAGGTATCCATATATTCGGCAAGATTCATTACGGGAACGGTTCCGTCATCGATCAGCAAGCCATTTGCCGATGCCCCTCCAAACCAAAAGCTGGTAAAGGGAATATAGACCCATCCTGTAAAGGTTTTGGACATTCCGTAATAATATGCCGTACTCATGGGCATTTGCTGCCAAGCTCCATTTTCATAATAATAGATCATGCCCTTACTCGTATCGCCGATCTGAATGGGACCGCCCTGCGCGGGCGCACGGTATGCCATTGTGGAAGTCGTCCAACGGATATGGTTTCCCGTTCCTCCCGCGTGTCCGCTGTTGCCCAGCAATTCAATAAGAAAGTCGGTTTTTCCGCTTGTACATTCCGTGGAGTCGATGGAAAACATCAATCCCGAATATTGATGCCATGCGTCGTATGTAAACACATTGTCTACACACCATGCATTCTGATTGGCAAGCGCCAGCTTGATCATGCCGTTGCTTTGCAGATTGGAGGTTATGGTGCTTTCGCCGCTTAAGGTAATAGGCTCCGTGCCTCCCACAGCGCTCCAGTCGATCCAAAGTGAGCGATTGTCGGTTTTTGTTCCCTCCGGCAGGGTTAATGGCATTGCCGGTATTGCTGTGCTGGCGGTAGAAGCAAGGATTCCCATGGGAATCATGGATAGGACCATCACCACAGCCAACAGCAGGGATAAGAGCTTTTTCTTCATGATAATTCCTTTCATTTATTTATTATTGAATATAATTTTAAAATTGTTAACAAGGAATCGTTGTGGTGACATTTGCCACGTAATGGGTACGGGGACGAGTTCCTGTTGTTTCATTGACGGTATCGTCCTTGATCCATTTATTAAATATGTAAGCTCCCGTTCCGTTAATACGTGTATCGGCTTCAAATCTCCAGTCATCACAGGGCCAGAAGCAAATATCGGGATCGACAAATGTATAAAGCTTTTTCACGCCTGTCGGATTTCCCGTATCAAATCCATGGTGTGTCATTTGCAGAATATCGCTCTTCAATGCCGTGCCGTATGTATTCGCCATAAATTCGCAGTTGGTGGCATAGGTATCACCCAGAACCATAAAGGTGGTGTCTCCCAGCGTAACGCGGAAGCTACAGCTGGTATCATTACCGTCGGACAGCTGCTTTCCTGACGCGTAGTAGTCCTCAACCGTAGCGAAGATCTCGATCTCGCATCCCGGCAGGTACAGCTTTTGTCCTGTATGAACGTTCCAATGAATCGCATCGGGATAATATACCTCGATCGTATTGAGGAAGGAACGGATGGTGCCGTACAGGTCGCTGATGCCGCTGCCCCAAGAGCCTGTATCGGGAAAATTATATGCCGCCATACGAAGCTCGATCTGATCCTTATAGGCTCCGAGGAAGGAGCTCGGCAATCCGATATGGTCGCCGTGCGCGTGTGTAATGATCCACGCCGCGATGACCGGCTTTGCATCCCCGGGTGTATTATCGCAAAGGAAATCGTAAAGATTTTTCACGTCAGTGGTTTGGACCGCTTCCTGTCTTTCCCATGTGTCGCCTACCTTCTTCATGGGGACTACGGTTCCGTCGGGACTACCGCCATCGATAATTACGAAGCTGGCATCGGGCAGCTGGATCACATAAGACATACCCGGCGCGCCTCCCACCGTGGTTCCGCTCGCCCAATTGTTTCCATTTCCGCTATACACCATGCCCAAGCCCATTTGTGAAATGGAGGGGGTTACCACGGTATTATAAGAGGAAGCATCCACAGGAGTCGTACTCGGCAAGTAGGTTTTCGGTCCGTAGATGATCTTAACACTTTCCGAGGAAGGATGATACATTACATGTACCATGGTTTCCTTATCTCCGCTTTCGGCTTTTACGTATGTGCCGAACAGGTTATTTCCAATGGCGTTTTCCGCATGCTTGGTAAAGCCCGCTGTTTCCAAGGTATTCAGGTAGGCTTGGTATTCCGCCAAAGTTGTATCCACATAGCTCATTTCATAATTCTTAGAGCCGCAATAGTAAATTCCATCCATTATGCCGGCGGTTTGGAATTTGGGAATTTCGGCTTGTACATAGGAGGTTCCGACAACCTCCGCGGTGAAGCTTTTGGGAAGGACCCAGTTGCCCGCAGCATCCTGTTGAATTGCCAGCAAAAGCTTTGTCAGCGCCTTCTGCAAATGGCTGTAGGAATACGCGCTGACCACGATTTTTTCTCCTACGATACTGATTCTGTATCCCGTATAGGAGGTCTTTGCGAGTTCCGCCACGGACTCTTCTCTGCCCGTCACGTTTCCAATGATCAGCTCCTTCGCTGTCGCTGCTTGATCATCGGTGTATGTATGATACACCATATCCACGCCTGTTTTATCCATCAGGTCGGTTGTAAATTCAAAAATAACATTGGTCGTACTGGGAACTGAATTCTTGGATTTAATCAAGTTATATTCGGTTTGACCATTAGAGAACAATATCAAATTTCCGCTTCCGTCATCGGAGGGGCCTGTTGGGGCAGGATCTTGATTTTGGTTGGGCACGGTATCAGAGGAGGGCGCGGTATTTTCTCCCGTTCCCGCATCGGTACCGCATGCGGCAAAGCACATTGTCAGCAAAAGCAACAACGCAATCAGGCGACATATTTTTTTCATTTTTTCTTCTCCTTTTCTCCTGTTATGTAATCTGTATAATCTTTAGCAATAGATTGTTGTGGTCACATTGGCTGTATAATGCTCCCGCTGACGAACAGAATCGTTTCTCAGCCAATAATTGAAGTAGTATCCTCCTTGGGTGCCGAGGCATCGTCCATCTGTCCAGAAGCGGTAGTCGTCGCATGCCCAAAAGCAGATGGCGGGATCGATATATTGATAGAGGTCGATACACGCTCCGTTAAAGCCATGGTGGGACAGCTGCAAAATGTCGCTCTTAAGCTCCTCCCCGTATGTATCCGCCATTTGCTGGCACAGGCTCGCCTCACAGTCCCCCAGTACCATAAATGTGGTTTCTCCCAGGGTCACTCGGAACGCCGAGCTTGTATGGTTGCCCCATGGGAGCTCGTTGGGATAGAAGTCTTCATGTGTATAGATGATCTCAATCTCACAGCCCGTAAAGAATATCTTTTGTCCCGTGTGGAAAATCCATGTTTCGGATTCGGGATTCAGATAATCCGCCGACATTTGGAAATCCTTTGCCAAGGATGCCATATTCAGTGCCGATTCGTTCTCGATGGTTATGTTATAAAAATCAGGGAAGTTGTATGCCGCCAATTTTAGCTCCACCTGCTTGGAATATCTGCTCAAGAAGGAGTTCGCAAGTCCTACATGGTCTCCGTGCGCGTGGGTAATGAACCATGCGGCAATCACCGGATTTCCGTCCCCCGGAGTATTATCGCAGAGAAAATTGTACAAGCCTTCCACATCGCCGATTTCCGGATTTTCTCCTACCTTCCACTCACCGTTCTCGTAATATTTCGGAATTACCGCGGAATCGGTGGGACCGCCGTCGATGATGATAAAGCTCGCGTCTGCCAGTTGGATGATGTAGGACATTCCGGGTGCGCTCGCGTAGGTCATAACCCGTCCGATCTGCGTGATGGACGGAGTTACAAGATTCTGTGCCGTCTCCTCCGCTACCGGCTCTGCCGCGGGAAGATATCCTCGTCCGCCGTATACGATCTTGCAGACCTTGGATTTCGGATAAAACATGGTATGCACTTCTGTTTCTTTTCCGTTTGCGTCACTTGCCACGTGGGTGGAAAAAAGATTGTTTCCTATGGCGTTGGTTGTATATTGTGTAAATCCGCTGGTTTCCAACAATGCCAGGTATGCTTCGTATTCCTCTTGGTCGGTTCCCGAATAGCTGACCTCGTAATTTCCTCCCCCGCATGAGTACAATCCTTGGTACACACCGTTCTCGGTTTGATAGTATGGGATCTGCACCGTCGCGGTGGATTTATCATGAAAAACGTTAAAGCTCTTCGGCAGGACCCAATCGCCCTTTTCGTTTTGGCAAATTGCCTCAAGCATTTGCGTAATTACCCTCTGCGCTGTGTTTGCGTCTCCCACGCTCACCGTGATCGTTTCTCCGATAATTTGTATGCCGCTTCCCGTGTACGACATCAATGGTATCGTTTGGGTCACGTTTTCTCTTCCCTTTACGTCGCCAAACAGGATTTCCGCTTCCTTCGCCTGCGTCGTATCGGTGATTATTTGCCACGCAAAATCTATTCCTGTTTTTTTCTGTAATTCATCCACAAAATACCAGAGTATATTTTGCAGTTCAGGAGCAAGCTGCTGCGGGCGGACAATATAATATTTTGCCTGTCCGTTTTCTATAATCGTCAAGCACTCCCCAAGGTCGGGATATTGCGGTACTGTAGGATTTCCCTGATCTGCGGGCAACTCGGCATTGGGGGCGCTTTCCTGAGGCTTATCAGAGCTTTGATCTGATCCGATTGGATCGGTATAACACGAAGTCATTCCCATGAGTGTCAAAAACAGGGCAAGCAGGATGCAAAAAAATTGTTTTGTATTCGTCTTTATCTTCCTCATATCTTCCTCATACCTCCTCGTGTCTTTTTCTTTTTCCGCTTTTATGGCGGATCTCTCGATTTCAAGCAAGAAGTTTGCTTTTTTCGTTATCTTTCATTTTGCTTTTCTGTCCTCTTTTCGCAAGGATATCCGCTTGAAATCTCAGCTCCTCTTCGGAAATCAAATTATTGTTTTGTTTTTTTAATTTTATTTTTCCTGTTTTTGGTTCAACTTCATTTCAGAAATTTTTACATATAAATAATCAATAATTTGCTGCCCGTTTTCAAAAATAGGCAGTTGACACAAAACGCCCTTTATAGTATAATAACAAATAAGAAAAAAAAAAGCAATTGCAATATCCGAAAAAAACATTGCAAAAACCGACTTGGAGGTAATTGGAAATGGTTTTAAGCTTCTCCCCGATGCCGGAATTTTTCGCCTGCGCCACAAAAATTTTTCTCCCCAACGAAGAACACATCACCCGATGCTACAACAAAAGCGTGCTGATTCTCATGATGGACGGTGAATTGCGTTTCAAGGAGGATGGAAAAGAAATTATTCTTCGCCCCGGAGAATATTATATTCAGCGGCAGATGCTAAAGCAGGAGGGGGTTCCTATGAATACACAGCCTATCTACTTTTATGTGGAATTCAGCGGCTCTTATTCCAACGGTCGTTTTGGCTTACCTATACAAGGCACCTTTAACGCGAAGACGATTGTTTCATTAATGGAGCGCAGCGAGGAGCTTTTCAGGCGTCATGACACCAATCTTTTCAAGATGAATTCCTACATGCTTCGTATTTTCAGCGAGCTGCTCAGCACCAACAAAAACTTTGACGAAAAATACAATATTGCCTATTTGATCCGCAACTACATCGATTCCAAGTATTACACAAGGATCACGTTAAATGAAATCGCCAAAAAGTTTGGATATACAGAGGATTACATTACCAGAATCTTTCGTGAGCAATATATGATCACTCCTTACAAATATTTGACGAATCTTCGAATTGAGCATGCAAGATGGCTGTTGGAAAATACAAGAATCTCCGCTGAGCAGGCTGCAATTTCGGTAGGTTACACCGATTTTTCTTCTTTTTACCGTAACTTTCGAAAGGCCTTTGGAATCTCGCCCGGCGCTGTCAGGCAGAAAGAAAGTCGTGAGGAGAGTGAATAATCAGACATCGCAGTAATTGTAATAATCCGCACATTAATTATTTTATAATATATTAAAATCAAAGTGTTTTTCCATTAATTATTTAAAATATTCGTCACACACAATTGTTTTCCACCCATAAACAAGTTTTCCTCGAAGCCTCTCTTCGAGGGGGAGGGAGCGTTTGCGGCAGAAGAAGTCTTTGGTACAAAAGCGCTCTCCTTCTGCTTTTGATTGATTTTCTTATGGGTCGGCAGAGCCCTTTTTGAACCCCGTCATATGGCGGGGTTTTGTTATACAAAAAATGATGCTTCGCATCAATTTGCCTCGCAAGCTCGGCAAGGATTCTTCGGCTTCGGCTCAGAATGACACGAAGGGAGGAGAGCGCGACAAACAAACTTTAATTCTCGCACAAGCTACCGTACGTGTCAACACGCAGCGAAGCGGAGTATGGAGCGTAGCGAAGGATCTTTGCCGACGCAGGAGGCAATCCTGTATCGAAGTAACAATGAAAAAGAATTGATGCTAACGCATCAAAGATTCTTCACCTTCGGCTCAGAATGACACGAAGGAAGGAAAGTGCGACAGATAAGCTTTCATTCTCGCATAAACTATCATACGTGTCATCCTGAGCTTGCCGAAGGATCTTTGCCGACGTAGGAGGCAATCCT
>JAZSPS010000065.1:0-3772 GCA_045537595.1 Eubacteriales bacterium | reverse complement strand
GGACGCATTGTTGGCAGCAAAGATCGTTCGCAAAGAGCTTGACGGCCTGAAGGTTTTGGGCGATGGCGAGCTCACCAAAAAATTAACTGTCAAAGCGACAGTCTTTTCGGCAACAGCCAAGGAAAAGATAGAAGCAGCAGGGGGAAAGCCTGAGGAGGTATAAGGATGTTCAAGACGCTGAAAAACGCTTGGAGAATACCGGAGCTGAAGAAGAAGCTCCTCTTCACATTGCTTATCGTCGTCCTTTACCGTCTGGGTGCGAATATCCCCGTTCCTTATGTTGATCCGAAGATTTTTCAGGATGCAAGCGCTATAACCAGCGGAACAATTCTTTCGTTCCTCAACCTGCTTTCGGGAGAGGCGCTCGGAAGAGCAACCCTGTTGGCGCTGGGAGTATCTCCTTACATTACGTCATCCATTGTTATCCAGTTGCTGACGATTGCGTTCCCCAATTCCTTGGGTAAATGGTCCAAGGACGGAGAAGAAGGCAAAAAGAAGATCACAGCACTGACCCGCTTTATTACAGTGGCACTCGCGCTTATTACCAGTATCGGATATGCGTTCTATCTCGAAAGCTACGGCTTCTTGATCGTAGACGAACCGAGCTTCTGGCAGTATACCGTAATCGTGCTTTGCTACTGCGCGGGCGCGGCTCTTGTTATGTGGTTGGCAGAAAAGATCAATGAATCGGGTATCGGAAACGGTATTTCCATCATCCTTTTCGCAAACATCATTGCCGGAACCTTCTCCATGGTTCAATCGATGTGGAGCAATATCTTTACGGCAGACGGTTTCAGCGCGTTGGGTCTGGTCTTTACGTTGATTGAGATCATCGTATTGCTGGGCATGATCATGCTGATTGTTTGGATGTCCGATGCGGAGAGAAGAATTCCGATCCAATACGCGAAGCGTGTGGTTGGAAGAAAAATGTATGGCGGTCAGAATACCAATCTGCCGATCAAAGTCAATATGTCCGGAGTTATGCCGATTATCTTCGCGAACTCTATCGTAGCGATCCCCGCAACGATTATCAGCTTTGCTGATCCGGATTACAGCGGTGGCTTTTCACAGTGGATCATCAAATGGTTTAACTATGACAAGTGGCTTTACCTGGCGGTATTCTTAGTACTGTTGATCGCGTTCGCGTACTTCTATGTAGCGATTTCCTTCGATCCTGTAGAAGTAGCGAATAACATTAAAAATAATGGCGGCGCGATTCCCGGAATCCGTTCGGGAAGACCTACGGTTGACTTCATCAGAAGAGTTCTTCGCAGAATTACACTGGTAGGCGCGTTGTTGGTAGCGTTTATCGCTTGCTTCCCCATGGCTGTCAATAACATTTGTACAATGCTTGAATTCTCGGGATTTGCCGCGCTTGCGTTTGGCGGATCCTCGCTGATGATCGTTGTAGGTGTTGCTTTGGAGACGACCAGAGAGCTGGAAGGACAGATGACCCTTAGAAATTACAAGGGCTTCTTAGATTAATTCCGATTGTAATCTGTTTGGAGGTTCATATGAATTTGATCATTATGGGTGCGCCCGGCGCGGGCAAAGGAACCCAGTCTGAAAAGATTTCAAAGAAGTGGAATATTCCCGCGGTATCAACAGGAGATATGCTCCGCGCGGCGGTAAAGGAAGGCACAGAGCTTGGAATTACCGCAAAATCCTTTATGGACGCGGGACAGTTGGTTCCTGATGAGGTCGTAATCGGAATTATAAGAGATTATCTTTCGTCAGATAAATGCAGTAACGGTTTTATTCTGGACGGCTTCCCCCGTTCCATTCCTCAGGCAGAGGCATTGGACGCAATGGGCGTGAGGATCGACGCGGTTCTCAGTATTGAGGTTGCGGATGAAAAGATCGTGGAGAGAATGAGCGGACGCAGAATCTGCTCCGGTTGCGGCGCATCGTACCACGTTGCGTACAACCCCCCAAAGACTGCGGATATTTGTGATACTTGCGGCGCGGCACTGTATATCAGAGATGATGACGCAGCGGAAACCGTGCTGAAGCGTTTGACAACCTATCATGGAACAACCGAGCCGTTGAAGGATTATTACGCGGCAAAGGGACTTTTGATCTGTGTTGAAGGTCAGGAAAAGGTTGAGGATACAACAGCGGCAGTTATGAGTGCGCTTTCAAAATTTGAGGCGTAAAATCATGATCCAACTGAAAAATTCCGCTCAGATCGCAATTATGCGAGAGGCAGGACGCATCACGGGCGAGGCATTGCTCGTCGCCCGTGAGCATGTCCGCGAGGGCGTAAGTACCAAGGAGCTGGATACACTGATTCGGAATTACATTGAGAAATGCGGGGCAAAGCCTTCCTTTCTCGGCTACGGCGGATTTCCGGGATCAGCGTGTATCAGTATCAACGATGAGGTCATTCATGGGATTCCTTCTAAGGATCGGATCCTGCGAGAGGGCGATATCGTAAAGGTAGATGTGGGTGCCTTTTATAAAGGATTTCACGGAGACAGTGCCAGAACGATTCCGGTCGGAAAGGTCAGCAGGGAGGCAGAGCGTTTGATGGAAGTCACACGGCAAAGCTTTTTTGATGGCGTTGCGGCTGTAAAGACAGGAAATCGTATTGGCGATGTGGGAAGCGCGATCCAAACACGAGTGGAGGACAACGGCTTTTCTGTGGTGCGCCGATATATCGGACACGGCATCGGTCATGAGCTTCATGAATCCCCCGATGTACCGAATTTCGGAACAGCGGGCAGAGGCACACGGCTGAGTGTAGGAATGGCACTTGCCATAGAACCGATGGTGAATATCGGTTCTGAGGAGGTATATGAGCTGTCGGATGGCTGGACGGTGAAAACCCGAGACAGAAGCCTGTCGGCTCATTACGAAAATACAGTTGCGCTGACATCGGACGGCTTGGTCATAACCACGCTGATCGATGAGAATTGGTAAGGTTGAAACAAACAAAATCACAAAATAATCGTAGTAAGGCAAAGAAATTGCCTTGGAGCAAGGGAGGGATTATTCTGCCGAAGGATGATGTTATCGAGTTTGAGGGTACGGTAGTTGAGGCACTGCCCAACGCGACCTTCAAGGTCAAGCTGCCGAATGAGCATATCGTAACAGCTCATATATCCGGTAAGCTTCGTATGAATTATATCAGAATACTGCCCGGTGACCGCGTGACGGTTGAGGTATCGGTTTACGATCTCAACAAGGGACGAATCACTTGGCGTGCAAAGTAATAAAGAAAGGGTTGGTGTAATAAAATGAAGGTTAAACCATCCGTAAAAAAGATTTGCGAAAAGTGCAAAATCATTAAGAGAAAAGGCAAAGTAATGGTTATCTGCGAAAACCCCAAGCACAAGCAGAGACAGGGCTGATTGCCGAAAAATCTAACAGAGAGGTGAATAAACAGTATGGCTCGTATAGCTGGTGTTGATATTCCGAACAATAAGCGCGTAGAAATCGCATTGACCTATATCTACGGAATCGGACGTAAGAGCTCCAATGATATTCTTGCGAAAACAGGAATCGATCCCGATAAGCGCGCAAAGGATTTGACCGAGGACGAAATCGCAAAGCTGCGTGACGAAATCGAAAACTCCTACACTGTAGAGGGTGACCTCCGTCGTGACGTTGCGCTCAACATTAAGAGAATGGTTGAGATCAACTGCTACCGTGGTATCAGACACAGAAAGGGTCTGCCGGTAAGAGGACAGAGAACCAAAACCAATGCAAGAACCAGAAAAGGTCCTGCAAAGACGATTGCTAACAAGAAGAAATAAGGAGGCAGACAGAT
>JAZSPS010000082.1:0-2057 GCA_045537595.1 Eubacteriales bacterium | reverse complement strand
TGGTAGCGGGAATTGGACTTGAACCCATGACCTACCGGGTATGAACCGGTTGCTCTAGCCAACTGAGCTATCCCGCCATAGCGCCGACTTTTGCCGAACGCTTAAATATTATATCATATATTATTTCCATTGTCAACACTTTTTTTGAAAAAAACTAAAAAATTATTATAAATTATTATAAAATTCCTTTGAAACTTTATGGCGGAAAAGAAGTGGTTTTTAAAAGCGGAAGAAAGCTCTCACATTCCCTGGCGGTTGCCTCTGTTTTTCTTCCGTTTTCCGGCGAGTAAAAAAATTGATAGCTGAAATAAGCAACTCCGTCGCAATTGGGCGTTTGGGCGGCGCGCGTGAGACTTCGATACAAAATGTCCGTATTTTCTATCCATTCTCTTCTTCCGCTTCCCGCGTAAGCATCCTCAATGCCGTAGAATCCGTTATATGCTTTACCTAAAGTCATACCGATGATCAATCGTGCGTATCCGGCTTTGGTCATTTGAGAAAATTCCTCGCACAAGCGATCAAAGGGAACTGTAGCGTGCTCAAATCCAAAATAAAGCTGAGGACAAATATAATCCACATATCCCGAATTCTTACACCATGCCGCAACATCGGCATACAGTTCATGATAGTTTCTCTGTGTGTTTCCACCCGGACTGATGCCGAACAGCAGGGATTTATTCTTTGATTTGACGGTTTGATACAGGGTTGCCACCATCTTGTTGACGGAGGCGCGCCGAAAATCGGAAAGGGAGAATGTTCCTCCGTTTTCTATGTAATTCCCATATGCGTGATCATCAAAGCTTGGATCGGCAGTAGGATAAAAATAATCATCCATATGAATCCCGTCCACGGGATATTTTTCAAGTATTTCTCGTATGCCGTCGGCAATCAGCCGATGAACCTCACCGTAGGCGGGATTCAGATACCACATGCCGTCTATCTCACGCATGTAATCGGTTTCACACCAGCGAACAAGCAGATATTCTTCGGTCAAATTCTTTCTGTTGGCGGAGCTGAAGCATCGAAGAGGATTGATCCACGCGTGTACGGAAAGCTTGGCGTTGTGGGCGGTTCTAAGGATCATATCAAAGGGATCATATTCGGGCTTTGCCCCCACTCTTCCCACAGCGTATTGTGACATAGGAAAAATTTCGGACGGATAAAGGCTGTCACCGTTGGGGCGGACCTGTACAAAAATTGTATTGATCCCAAGAGTGGTTATATTGTCTATCATTTGTTGGATGCGGGGCAGAAAATCTGCTAAGGGACGTTGCCTTCCGTTTTGCACGCAAATTGGATACAGATCAAATTGCGAGAGCCACATTGCCTTTACCGAATCGTAATTTTTTGCTTGATAGGGGGAATCCAAGGGGGCGGTTTCTTTTGGAGTCGGAAAGGTTTGCGGCTTTTCATTGCTGATGGGAAGGTAGCCCGTACAGGCAGAAAGCAGGGGGATCAGGAGAAGCAAGCAAAGAATTTTCGTAAAATATTTCCGATGGCTGTACATGGGATCACCTCCAATGAATTATATGAGGTGAGAGGGAAGGTTTTGACGATTTTAATTTTTATTTTAAATTTTATAAAAAGCCGCGGTGTAAAGGACAAAGGCAAAAAAACAAATAAGAACGGCAGCACGCCTGTGACGTGCTGCCGTTGAAAAAGGATGATAGTAAGCCTTAAAAGGTTTTTACAAATGCCTCAATCCTCTCCAATGCCTGTGTGATATGCTTAATGGAATATGCGTAGGAGATTCTGGCGAAGCCTTCTCCTCCTTTTCCAAAGGCGGTTCCGGGAACAATGGCGCATTTGTAATTATACAGAAGCTTTTCGCAGAATTCTTCACTGGAAAGTCCAAAATCACCGATTTTCGGATAAATATAGAAGGCGCCCTTGGGCTCGAAGGATTCGATACCGATGCTCCTCAAGCCGTTGAAAATATAACGGCGGCGGCGGTTGTATTCATCTATCATCATGCGGATGTCCTCGTCACCGTTTTTCAGCGCGTCGATGGCTGCCAGCTGTGATGTGGTGGGAGCGCACATAATGGCGTACTGATG